>NZ_JBMDXG010000013.1:0-4614 GCF_048594985.1 Sphingomonas sp.
AAGACGGGCATGATCCAGCATTCGATCTTCACGGTGCCGGATCGCAATCACGGTTATTGCGTGGACGATAATTGCCGCGCGCTGATGCTCATGCACCGCGTGTCAGGGCCGCTTGCGCCCAAGGCCGATGCGCTGGCCACGATCTACGCTTCGTTCGTGCAGCACGCTTGGAACGGCGAACTCGGGCGCTTCCGCAATTTCATGGGATTCGATCGCGGGTGGCTTGAGGCCGAGGGGTCGGCGGACAGCTTCGGTCGCTCGGTCTGGGCCGTCGGCGTGACCGCGGCGGAGGCGCGCAGCCCGGAAATGCGGCGTTGGGCGCTCCATCTGTTCGATCAGGTGGCGCCGCATTCGATGACGCTCGATTCGCCGCGCACCTGGGCGTTCGCGCTGCTCGGCGCCGATGCGGTGCTGCGCCGGCACCGCGATCATGCCCTTGCCCGCCAGATGGTGCGGACGTTCGGGGACAAGCTGCTCGAAACGCTGCGGCGGGAACGGCGCGACGGGTGGAACTGGTTCGAAAGTGTCCTGGCCTACGACAATGCACGTCTTCCGGAGGCGTTGATCCGGGCCGGCGACCTGCTGGGCGAGCATGTGATGGTCGAGGAGGGGCTCGCAGCGTTCGCCTGGCTCGATGCCAAGCAGACGAACGAAGAAGGGCAATTCCGCGCGGTCGGAACCGACAGCTTCTGGCAGGCCTATCAGGATCCGTCGCCGTTCGATCAGCAGCCGCTTGAGGCATGGGCGACCGTCGACGCCGCCCTGTTCGCCTATGATCTCATCGGGGATCGTCGCTGGCTCGAAACCGCGTGGCGCGCCTATAATTGGTATGTGGGCGAGAACGATCTCGGACTGCCGATCGCCTCGCCTAAGGACGGCGGCTGCTTCGACGGCCTGATGAGCGATCGCGTCAACCTCAATCAGGGGGCCGAGTCGATCCTCGCATTCCAGTTTGCGTGCGCGGCAATGGCGCGTACCGAGCTGCAGGCCGCGTCCAACGACCGCCACGACGCGCGGGAGGCATAGCTCTCGCTTCGTCGCAACCGAACGCGAACGGGGGGTCGGCACGATTTTGGGGCTTGTCGTCATATATCGCATGCCTAGAGCTTTCGTCGCCGGCCTGTGATCGGCTGCTGAACATGTTCTCAGCCCAGGGGGGCCTGCTTGCTCGACGTCATTCATTGCCCTTTGCGCCTGCAGGCCGATCCGGCCCGTGTGGTGGTGCGTCCGTTCCATATCCCGATCGAGGCGCATCCCTCAGGTCGGCCCGGGCGCGTGCGTCGAATCGCCGAAAGCGTGCTGGTGATGGACGAGGAGATGGCGGAGATCGAGCTCGAGCTCGTGCTGCGCGATTTCGAGGCGCGCCATTGGCAAACCCGGTCCGTCTTCATCTCGCGCTATCGCCAGATTGAAGTCGCGCTGGAGCTGGATGGCAACGCCATTTCGGACATCAAGAAGCAGCTGATCGGCGCCTTCTTCTGTCACGAATATAGCTATGCCGCCGCCGCGCTGATGAACCCCAGCGTCGTCCCGCACCCCGACCAGTCGGGCCTGTCCGACGGCGCGATGCGGATCGCGATGTCGCTGCGCGCGGTGGGAGAGGGGCACATCTCCTCGGTCGCCTTCCGCGAAGGTATCTTGGGGCCAGGCGCCACGGTCGAACTGATGGCCGAACCGCCCTTCGCCACCGCCGCCGACGGCGCGGCGGAGGCCGGCAATGGCGCGATTGAGGTGCATCGCCACCCCGACAGCTCGCTCAGCGGAACCGTGCTGTTTCCCATGACCGCCGCCCAGTCGAAGGGACTGGAGGACATGCGGCTCGTCCAGTTCACGCATGACGATGGCAGCGTCGAATGGATCGGCACCTATACCGCCTATAACGGTGCGGCGATCCGATCGGAGCTCCTGCGCACAACCGATTTCCGCAGCTTCACGCTCATGCCGATGAGCGGGCCGGCGGCGCGCAACAAGGGCATGGCGCTGTTCCCGCGCAAGGTGGGCGGCCAGTATCTGATGATTGGCCGCCAGGACGGCGAGAATGTCTTCCTGATCCGATCGGACAAGATCGATCAGTGGGGCGAGGGCGCGCTGCTGATGACCCCGAAATATCCGTGGGAAATGGTCCAGCTCGGCAATTGCGGCTCGCCGATCGAGCTGGACGAGGGGTGGCTGCTGCTGACGCACGGCGTCGGTGCGATGCGCAAATATTCGGTGGGGGCGATCCTGCTCGACAAGGACGATCCATCCAAGGTGATCGGGCGCATGCCACAACCGCTTCTTTCGCCAGCGGACGAGGATCGCGAAGGCTATGTTCCGAACGTAGTCTATAGCTGCGGCGGTATCCGCCACGGCGACCAGATCTTCCTCCCGTACGGCGTGGCGGACAGCTCGGTCGCCTTCGCCTTCGTCACCATTGAAAGCCTGCTCAGCGCGATGCGCTGATCGGCGGGAGGTTCAGGCCGCCACCCGCTCGCGGGGCGTGCGCGCCGTTTTGCGTCCGTCGCGAGTGAGCAGGTGGGCCGTCGCCACCGCTACGCCTGCGAGAAGGTAGAAGCCGATGGTCAGCTGCGCGCTGAACAGCAGCCCGGCGATCAGCGCGAGGCGCAGATAGATCGGGTTGAACCCGAACGTCTCGCCGATCGCATTGCAGATGCCGAGGAGATTGTCGGCGTGGGTGGGGGCTTTGCTCATCGTCTGGCTCCATTGCGGCGGGCCGTCCCGCCATGTGCCAGCTTCTCTGCACGGCCCGTGCCAAACCCGCCTAAGAGCGGCGCGTCCTCCGAAGGATCAGTAGGAGATGGCAATCAGCGCCATTACTTGGCGAAGATTGCCGATTTGCGTCAGAGAGGCAGCGGCGTGATCTGCGTATAGACGACCTGCCATCGTCCACCACGCCGGGCGAATGTGTCGTTGAACCGGTAATGCTGGGCGAGGGCCGCGCCATTCTGCGTGCCGCGCAGCCACGCCTCGCCGCCGACGATCGCAACCTCGGCCGACACGCGGATCAGGAGCGGGTCCGACACGCGGATCGGATCCAGCTTGATGCCCGGCGCGGTAAAGCCGTCGATGAATTCGCGCCGGTCGCCCACCCGGCCCGATGCGCGGACGAACAGGAAATCAGGCGCAAGCAGCCGTTCAAGCTCCGCTTTGTCTCCGCGCTCCTGGGCGATGCGGAACGCGTCGGCAGCGCCGCGCAGTTCGGCCAGATCCGGGACGGTGGGGGTTTGCGCCGCCACCGGGATGAGCGGGGTCAGGATCAGGAGGGCGGCGGGGATGCGATGCATCGCGGGGACATAGGCGGCCGCCCTGCCGCTGCCAATCCACGGGTGGGCCGCGTTGCATGGCATGCCGGCCGTCCCCATGTTGGCAAGCGACGCGCGGCGGGTTATCGGCGCCGCAACGTTCCTGACAGCACAATCCTCTCGGAGAAAGCCGCCCCATGGCCGCGCAATACGCCTTCGTCATGAAGGACATGACCAAGACCTTTCCCGGCGCGCCCAAGCCGGTGCTGAGCAACATCAACCTGCAATTCTATCAGGGTGCGAAGATCGGCATCGTCGGCCCGAACGGCGCCGGCAAGTCGACGCTGATGAAGATCATGGCGGGCGTCGATACCGAATTTTCGGGCGAGGCTTGGCCGGGCGAGAACATCACTGTCGGTTATCTGGAGCAGGAGCCGCAGCTCGATCCGTCCAAGTCCGTGCTGGAGAACGTCAAGGACGGCGCGCGCGACGTGGCCGACATGGTCGACCGGTTCAACGCCATTTCGGCGGAGATGGGCGAGCCGACCGACGAGACCGATTTCGACGCGCTGATGGAGGAGATGGGAACCCTCCAGGAAAAGATCGACGCGGTCGACGGCTGGACGCTCGACAACCAGCTCGAAATCGCGATGGAAGCGCTGCGCTGTCCCCCATCGGACAGTCCGGTCGACAAGCTGTCCGGGGGCGAACGCCGCCGCGTCGCGCTCACCCGCCTGCTGATCCAGAAGCCGTCGATCCTGCTGCTCGACGAGCCGACCAACCACCTCGATGCGGAGAGCGTCCAGTGGCTGGAAGCGCACCTGAAGGAATATCCGGGGGCGGTGCTGATGATCACCCACGACCGCTATTTCCTCGATAACGTGGTCGGCTGGATCCTGGAGATCGATCGCGGCAAGTACTTCCCCTACGAGGGCAATTACTCGACCTATCTGGAGAAGAAGGCCAAGCGTCTGGAGCAGGAGGACCGCGAGGCCACCGGTCGCCAAAAGGCGATCAAGGACGAGCTGGAGTGGATCCGGCAGGGCGCCAAGGCCCGCCAGACCAAGTCGAAGGCGCGCATCGCCAAGTTCGACCAGCTGGTCGAGGCGCAGAAGAACCGCACGCCCGGCAAGGCGCAGATCGTCATCCAGGTGCCCGAGCGGCTGGGCGGCAAGGTGATCGAGGTCGAGAATGTCAGCAAGGCCTATGGCGACAAGCTGCTGTTCGAGAACCTGTCCTTCACGCTGCCGGCGGGCGGCATCGTCGGCGTGATCGGGCCGAACGGCGCGGGTAAGTCGACGCTGTTCAAGATCATCACCGGCCAGGAAACCCCAGATTCGGGCGATATCGAGATCGGTTCGACTGTGCGCCT
>NZ_JBMDXG010000130.1:0-7109 GCF_048594985.1 Sphingomonas sp.
CATGAACACCGCCGTCCCCGGCACGCGCGCCGCCGAATTGGCCGCCGAGCGCACGAATACCGGCACTGGCATCGCCGATTCGCGCATCCGGGCGATCATCAGCGCGCGCCCGCGTGCCCAGGTCGTCAGCAGCGTGAAGGCGATCGTGCCGATGAGGAGCGGAAACCAGCCGCCATCGGGGATCTTGGTCAGGTTCGATGCGAAATAGGCACCATCGATCAGCATGAAGACGCCGGTCAAGGCGGCCGAAGCCCAGAGCGGCCAGCGCCAGACCGCGCGCGTCAGCACGCCCAGCATGCAGGTGGTGATGAACATCGTCCCGGTGACCGCGATGCCATAGGCCGCCGCGAGATTGGTCGAGTTGCGGAACATCAGGACCAGCAGGATCACCAGCACCATCAGCGACCAGTTGATCACCGGAATATAGATCTGCCCGGCGGCCGAAGCGCTGGTGTGCGTGATCCGCACGCGCGGCATCAGGCCAAGCTGCACGGCCTGCTGCACCACCGAAAAAGCCCCGGTAATGACCGCCTGGCTGGCGATCACGGTGGCGGCGGTGGCGAGCAGAACGAGCGGCAGCCGCAGGCTTTCGGGCGCCATCAGGAAGAAGGGATTCGCTGCCGTATCGGGCTGGCTGAGCAACAGCGCCGCCTGGCCCAGATAATTTAGCATCAGCGCGGGAAAGACGATCCACAGCCACGATAGCGAGATCGGCTTGCGGCCGAAATGGCCCATGTCGGCATAGAGCGCCTCCGCGCCCGTGACCGACAGCACGACCGAACCGAGCGCCAGGAAGGCCAACCCGAAGTCGTAGGTAAAGAAGCGCACCGCCCAGACGGGGTTGAGCGCATAGAGGATGCTCGGCTGATTGATGATGTGGACGATCCCGAGGACCGCCAGGACGAGGAAATAGACCATCATCAGCGGACCGAAGAAGCGGCCGACCAATTCGGTCCCACGCGACTGGATCAGGAACAGCGCGATCAGGATCATGATCGCGATCGGCAGGACGAACGGCGTGAACCGCGCCTGCACCGAGCTCAACCCCTCGACCGCCGACAGGACGGAGATCGCCGGGGTGATGATGCAGTCGCCGAAGAACAGGGCCGTGGCGAGCACGCCGAGCATCACGAGCGGGCTGGTCCAGCGCTTGCTCGCACTCATGCGCGTAATGAGGGCGAGCAGGGCCAGGCTGCCCCCCTCCCCCTTATTGTCCGCGCGCATGATCAGCAGGACATATTTGATCGTGACGATGAAGATCAAAGTCCAGAAGACGAGGCTGAGCACGCCGAAGATATGCAGGCGGTCGACGGCGAGCGGGTGGTGCCCGACGAACACCTCCTTCATCGAATAAAGCGGGCTGGTGCCGATATCGCCGAACACCACGCCGATCGCGCCGAGCGCGAGCTTCTTCACGCTCTGCGGCCGGTGATAGGCGTGTATGTCGCTGCTGGCTGGATCGGGCGGGATGCCCGCCGGCATGGAAGGATCGGCTGTCATGGACACCTGAAGCCTGTCGCCGCGCTGCTATTACCTAAACGCGGCCGGAAGGCCGAAAAGAGGGATCGGAATATCACGCGCCCCGTTGCGCTGCAACAGCAGGACAGGCCGTGTTCAGTCTTCTATGGTCGCGGCATCGCCATTGGGAGTTGAGGCATGCGTATCGGAGTGCCGAAAGAGATCAAGAATCACGAATATCGGGTCGGGCTGACCCCGCCTTCGGTAGCGGAACTGACCGCTGCGGGTCATGAGGTGGTGGTGGAGACCGGCGCCGGCAAGGGCATCGACTTCGAGGACGGCGACTATGTCGCGGCAGGCGCGCGCATCCTGCCCGATGCCGGATCGGTCTTCGACCAGGCTGAGATGATCGTGAAGGTGAAGGAGCCGCAACCGGTGGAGATCGAGCGGCTGCGGCCTCACCACCTGCTGTTCACCTATCTCCACCTGGCCGCCGACAAGGCGCAGGCCGAAGGGCTGATGCGGTCCGGCGCGACCTGCATCGCCTATGAGACCGTGACGAGCCCGCGTGGCGGGCTCCCCTTGCTCAAGCCCATGTCGGAGGTCGCGGGCCGCATGTCGATCCAGGTCGGCGCGCATTATCTGGAAAAGGAGCAGGGTGGGCGCGGTGTCCTGCTGGGCGGCGTGCCGGGCGTGGCGCCGGCACGCGTCGCCATCCTCGGCGGCGGTATCGCCGGGGTGAATGCGGCGCAGATGGCGGTCGGCATGCGCGCCGACGTCACCATCTACGACATCAACAATGACCGCCTCGCCGAACTTGACATGTTCTTTTCGAACCAGATCAAGACCGCTTACGCCTCCAAGGCGGCGGTCGCGGCGGCGGTGGCGAAGGCGCATCTGGTGATCGGCGCGGTCCTGATCCCGGGCGCCGCCGCGCCCAAAATGGTCACGCGCGACATGCTGCGCACGATGAAGCGGGGCAGCGTGCTGGTGGACATCGCGATCGATCAGGGCGGCTGCTTCGAAACCAGCCACGCCACGACACATGACAATCCGGTGTTCGAGGTGGACGGCATCATCCATTATTGCGTCGCCAACATGCCGGGCGCGGTAGCGCGCACTTCCGCCTTCGCGCTCAATAACGCCACCCTGCCCTTCGCGCTTCGCCTCGCCAATCTCGGTGCCGAAGCGGCGCTGGCCGCCGACCCGCATCTCGGCAACGGGCTCAACGTGTCGGGCGGACGGATCAGGCATCAGGCGGTCGCGAGCGCGCTCGGCCTGCCGCTCAATTGACCGTGACGGAGGCGCGCGGGCGGCCGGCGTACATCCGTCTGCGGGCTGCCACTGCCCAGGACCACGCCGGGGTGGACGAGGCGTTCGGCGCGTTCGACCTGTTGACGCGAGCGGGCTATGCCGCCTTTCTTCGTGCGCACGCGCGGGCCTTGGCGGCAGTGGAGGCGGCCCTCGATAGAGGGTCGCTTCCGTTACCGCTCCGACCGCGCCTCCCCCTGCTCGCAGCCGACCTGAAAGCCCTGGAGGAGCGGATGCCCGCGCCGCTCCCGCTCGACGCACCCGTCGGTCCGGCGGAGGCGTTCGGCATGGCCTATGTTCTGGACGGATCGCGGCTGGGCGGGACGATGATAGCGCGAACCGTGCCCGCCGGCCTGCCCAAGGCCTATCTGTCCGCGTCGCACGAACCGGGTGAATGGCGCGGCTTCCTTGCGTCGCTGGACGCAGCGGCCGACGGACAGGAAAGCTGGATCGAGGCGGCAATCACCGCCGCGCGGCGTGTGTTCGCGCTTTACGCCGAAGCCGCCAGATGCGAGCGCTCCCCTTACGGCTGATCGATCGGCGCGCTGACCGTCACGCGCAGGCCCGGCCGGTTGGGCTGGCGCTCCATCGTCCCGCCCAGCCGCTGGACCATCGCCTTCATCATGCGCGTTCCGAACCCCTCCCGCGTACCGGTCTCGCCATCGCCCCGATCGGCCACGATAAGCCGCATGATGTTGTCGTGCTGCTCCAGCACGATGTCGAGCGGGCCGGGCTTACCGCCATAGGCATATTTGTTGGCGTTGATGACCAACTCGGTCAGGATCAGGCCGACGTGGATGGCGCGGTCGGCCGAGATCAGCACCGGGGCCAGATCGAGCGTCAGGCCCTGCTGCCATTCCGCACCCATCGCCTCGCGCATCTCGCGGAGCAGATCGTCGAGATATCGGCCGAGATCGACCGTATCCACCTGATCGCCCTGATAGAGCCGGCGATGGACGAGCGCGACGGCCGACAGTCGGCGCTGCGCTTCGGCCAGGCTCGCGCCGAGCGTCGGATCGTCCGCCGATTGCGCCTGGAGACCCAGAAACGCCTGAACGAGTTGCAGGCTGTTCTGCACGCGATGGTTCATTTCACGGAGAAGATGATCTTTTTCGTGCAGCAGCGATTCCTTTTCGGTGACGGTGGCGTTCAGCTGTCGGTTGAGCGTGCGCAGGCGATGCGCCTGCTGCGCCTCGATCAGCGCGCGTCGCAGATGCTGCGCCGCCTCGACCTCGCTCCGCGTCCACCGGCGCGAGCGGCCCGTCACCGCCTCGCGCCACAATTCGAAGCTGGCACGCGGCGACAATTCCCCTGCCGGCGTTGTCGCGTCCTTGTGGGGATTGCCCGCCCAGTTGACCGTTTCCGGCTGCTCGGCACGAAACCACATCATCAGGCCCAGTCCGTCGTCCTCGCGGCCCAGTGCCATCAGGCCGCTCGCTTTCTCACGGAAGGCGTCGCCCGCCGGATAGACCTCGCCCAGGTAATGCGTGACCAGCGCCTCGCCCGCATGACGGCCTGCAATCCATTCGGCCAGCGCCAGGATGTCGCTTTTGTCGGGGCACACGCCGGTCGTGACCAACCCGCCGCCAGATAGCAGCGCGAAGCCGTCGGCCTTCGGCAGGCGGCATACATCCTCGATCGCCCCCCCGACCAAGCGATCGGCCCGCCCCTCGGCCGGTAGGCGCCCGACGATCGCCTCCTCATCGGCACGCAACGCGATTCGTTCGCGATAGAGCGCGGCCTCCTCTTTCGCCCTGATCTGCCGGGAAAGCCCGCCAGCCAGCGCCCGGCACGCCGCACGCGTTTCGTAGCTCAGGCGCCGGGGCGTGTTGTTATGACAGGCCACCAGCCCCCACAGCACGCCGTCCTTGACGATCGAAATCGATGCGGACGCGGCGACGCCCATATTCTTCAGATACTGGACGTGGATCGGCGAAACCGAGCGCAGAGCGGAATCGCTGAGGTCCAGATCGCCCAGCATCGCCTCCGCCGGGCGAATGACCGCCGGGACGTAATCGACCTGCGGAATGACGCGCACCCGGTTGCGCACGTACAGCGCCCGCGCCTGGCGCGGAATGTCGGTCGCCGGGAAATGATGGTTGAGGAAGGAGCCGAGCGATGGATCGCGGTCTTCCGCCACGACGGTGCCGGCCGCATCGTCGAGGAATCGATAGATCATCACCCGGTCGAACCCGGTCAGCTCGCGGAACGCGATGGCAGCCCTGCTGCACAGGGCGCCGAGGTCACCGGCGCGCTCGAAGCGTCCGCCGATCGTATCGAGCCGTGACAGAATGGCCGCCGCCGACGCCACGATGTCGGGGCGTGGCTCGAGCTCGACCAGCAAATAGCCACCCGACCGGAACAGGGATGCGTCGAACGCCTCCCGACGACCGGGCACCACCGACAGGGGCACCGTCGTTCCGGGCAACGCATCCGCCTGAACGAATGCGCGCTCGGCGCGCTGCGCGATCAGTTCGGTCAGTGGCCGCCCCAGCCAGTTCGCCGTCAGCCGATCCTCGATATCGCCGGCTCCCGCGACCACGATATTCGTGGTTGCGTCCGCAATCAGCAGCAAACCATGCGGCTGTATCGCACCGGCGAGGTGAATCGGTTCCCGGTCGCACGCCGTAATGTCGGTGCCGCCCGATGGCTGATCGATCGGCAGTTCGCTTGCCGCGCCGGCGCCAGGAATCAAAGGGTTACTCTCCCACCGCACATGACGGCGGATGGAAGCACCGTATTTGTATAGAGGAATGATGCAAGGCCTAGCTTGCTAATCTCGATCAGTGTGCCTTCTTCCGCGCACCTTGGTCAAGCGCCAAGAACGGGGCGATTGGCGGGGGATCGAACCCTCCGGCCGCGACGAAGCCGACATTGAAGAAGCGCGATTTCCCATACCGCATCGGCGCCCCTTCGGGAGCATTGAGCCGCCCGCCCGCGGCTCGCAAAATGGCATCGCCCGCCGCAATGTCCCATTCGCAGGTCGGGGCCAGACGGGGGTAGAGGTCGGCCTGCCCCCGCGCCACCATGCAGATCTTGAGGCTCGATCCGCGCGATACCCGGTCGGCGATCGTGAACTGCGCGAGGTAGGCGTCCGTTTCGGCCGAACAATGCGCGCGCGATGCGACGGCGGACAGTCCCCCGGTCGGCAACGGGCGCACGCGCATGGTTTCGCGCAGGCCGATCACGCCGTCCTCGCCAACCTTCGCGGTCCAGGCGATGCCCGCCGCCGCGTCACCGGCGTAAAGCCGGCGTTCGACCGGCGCATAGACCACGCCAAGAGTCGGTGCGGAATCCTCGACCAGAGCGATGTTGACCGTGAAATCGCCGCGTCGTTCAACGAATTCCTTGGTGCCGTCCAAAGGATCGACCAGCAGAAACGTACCGTCGATGCGCGGAACGCGGCCGGCGGCCACCTCCTCCTCCGCGATCACGGGGATGTCGGGCAGCAGCGCCGCCAGCGCCGTCAGGATGATCGCCTCCGCCGCCGCGTCCGCCTCGGTCACGGGCGATGCGTCGCTCTTAATCGTGACCGCGAAATCGGAGCCGTAAACGGCCATGATGGCCTCGCCCGCGTCGATGGCCGCACGGATAAACCCGTCGAGGACCTCGCCTCGCTTTTCTGCTGTCAGTCCTCCGATCATGGCCCCGACTATGCCGCGCGGCATGGCCGCACAAACTTTTTATAGCGGGACAAGCCAGCCCGGTTCGGCTTTTAAGCGCCGGTCATGACAGCCTCGCTTACTCACCTCCAGCGGCTCGAAGCCGAAAGCATCCATATCCTGCGCGAGGTGGTCGCCGAGGCGGACAAGCCGGTCATGCTCTATTCGGTCGGCAAGGATTCGGCGGTGATGCTGCATCTGGCGAGGAAGGCCTTCTACCCTTCGCCCCCGCCTTTTCCGCTGCTCCATGTCGATACGACGTGGAAGTTCCGGGACATGTACGCGCTGCGTGACAGGGCGGCCCGTGATGCCGGAATGGAATTGCTGGTCTACCAGAATCCCGAAGCGAAGGCGCGCGGCATCAACCCGTTCGACCACGGCCCGCTGCACACCGACATGTGGAAGACGGAAGGCCTGAAACAGGCCCTCGACCTGTACGGTTTCGACGCGGCCTTCGGCGGCGCGCGCCGGGACGAGGAAAAGAGCCGCGCCAAGGAACGCATCTTCTCCTTCCGCACGGCCAGCCATGGCTGGGACCCGAAGAACCAGCGGCCCGAATTGTGGAACCTCTACAATGCGCGCAAGAGCAAGGGCGAATCGATCCGCGTGTTCCCGATCAGCAACTGGACGGAACTCGACATCTGGCAGTATATCCACCTGAACGACGTGCCGATCGTG
>NZ_JBMDXG010000131.1:0-11270 GCF_048594985.1 Sphingomonas sp.
GCAGCGCCGGCGCGCCGCGCCGGGCTCGCTCTACCCGCTCTTATGGCGCTGGCATTTCTATGCCGGTCTGTTCGTGCTGCCGTTCATCCTGATCCTGTCGGTCACCGGTTCGATCTACCTGTTCAAGCCGCAGATCGAACGATGGGAGGAAAGATCGTTTCGCGGGCTCGGAACGGCGGATGCGGTGTCGCCCGACCGTCAAGTGGCGGCCGCCCTTGCCGCCAGTCCGGGCGCGCGCTTCCACCATTATCGCCTGCCGCGCGACCCGGGCGATGCCGCGATGATCCAGGTGGGGCTGGCGGACGGCGCGCTGCGGGAGATCTACGTCTCGCCGCAGGGGCGGGTGGTGGGCCGTCTCGATCCCGACGCCCGCATCGCCGCCGTGGTGGCGCGCATTCACGGTACCCTGCTGGTCGGGCGCTGGGGCGACTGGCTGGTCGAACTGGCGGCGAGCTGGACGATCGTGATGATCGTCACCGGCCTGTATCTCTGGTGGCCGCGTCCGCTCCGGCTCGCCGGCACATTCTGGCCGCGCCTCTCGCTGCGGGGGCGTCCGCTGCTCCGCGACCTGCACCGCGTCACCGGCTTCTGGATCGCGGGACTGGTGCTGGTGATGCTCGCGAGCGGGCTGCCCTGGGCAGGGGTCTGGGGCAGCGCCTTCGCCTGGGCGCGGACCGAGCTGGGCTGGGTCAAGGGACCGCAGGACTGGAAGATCGGCGTCGAGGGTGGCCATGCCGGCCACGATGGCGGCATGACGATGCCTGACATGGCACCCGCCGCAGCGAGCCACGGCCTGCCCCCGTCGACCTTCGTTGCGAAGGCGCAAGCGGAGCATATGGCCTTTCCGGTGCTCGTGCTGCCGCCCCACGCGCCGCAGGCGTTCGGCCCCCCGACCGGCGACGTGTGGACCGTGAAGTCGGTCGCGCAAAACCGGCGGTTGGGCCGCCAGGTGACCTACGATCCCGTGACGGGGATGGAGCGCGGGCGGAGCGGGTTTGCCGACCAGCATGTCATCGACCGGATCGTCAACACCGGCGTCGCCTGGCACGAAGGGCAGCTGTTCGGCATCGCCAACCAGATCATCGGCGTGCTCACCGCGATCGCGCTGATCGGCATGAGCATTGTGGGCGTGATGATGTGGCTCCGGCGCCGGCCGGCCGGAAAGCTCGGCGCCCCGCCCAAGGCGCAGGCGCCCCCCGCCTGGGCCGTGGCGGCGCTGGTCGTGCTTGCGATCCTGTTGCCCCTGTTCGGGGCATCGGTCATCGCGCTGCTGATTGTGGACCGGATGCGGGGGGCTGTCCTGCGACGCCCCGGCTAGCGGCTTTCCTCGCGGGGCTACCAGGCGATATGGACACGGGCGTTGCCGGGCACCTTGTAGCTGACCCGACCGTCCGATGCCCGGCCCCTCACCGCGCCGGCAATGTCGGCGGTGACGGTTGCGCGCGGTTGGCGCCGGCCCTTGATCCTGACGAGGTGGAGGTTGGCGAGCGTCGCTGAATCGCCCCCGAGCTGGAACGAGAACGATCGATCGCTGGTCCGGTCGGCGGCCATCACGGGCAGGTCGCACGCCAAGCGGAACGGCGCGTCCGCGATATTGTGGAATGCGCGGCTGGCGAAGACGAGGGCCGCGCCCGCGCCGTAAATCTCCTGCCCAACCTGACCCGCAATATCGCCGCCGACGTACAGGTCCTCGAGCGGGAAGGACAGGTTCCGGTCGATATGCGCGTTGCGCGGCTTGTCGCACAGCAGCTCGGGCGGGAGCGTATCGGGATAATAATACCAGGCGCGATCAAGCGCATAGCGGCAATAGTCCGTGACCATCAGCCGGACCGAAGGATCGAGATCCGGCCCGCCGTCCTTCAGATAATGTTCGAACGCCGTGAACGAATCGAAGCATTCGTAGATCGCCATATAAGGCGCGTCGTGCAGCGCGGAGACGCCCAGGAAGGTGCGGAAATGGCGCGCGCCGCCGATTTCGGATTCCCACAAGACGGCATTGTGGAAGAAGCTCGCCAGATAGACGTAGCCCTGGCGCAGATAAGCGTCGTCGTTGGTGATCCGCCACAGGCGCTGGCATGCCGCCGCGCCCCACGCGGTCAGGTTCGCCTGATAGTTGAGCTGGAACCGCATGCCGCGTGCCGCATCGATCGCGGCGCGCGCTTCGCCGAGATAGCGTGCGTCGTCGGTCAGTTCGAACGCGAGCAGCATCACGAAGGCATAGATGCCGCCCACGTCGGTCTGGCCCAGGCCGTCGTTGCGATCCGCCTGAATGACCGAAAAGTCCGTGACCTTATACTGGATCGGCCAGACATAGTCGAAATGGCGCGCGGCCTTGATCGCGAATTCCAGCGAATCCTCGAACAATTTGCGCGCATCCTGGTCCCCGTCGAGCGCCAGTCGGGCAAGGTTGAGCATCGGGTGGTAGAGATACCAGCTGTCGACCGCATCGGCGTCCTTGTCCTTGCCGACATTGGGAAGGTAGCGGCGCAGCGTGCCGAGCTTGGGGTCGTAGAATTTCCCCAGTCCGGCGGCCAGGCGCCGGTCGAGCGGCGGGCGCTTGCCCGACCAATTGCCATAGTCGCGCACCGCCGCGAGCAGGCTGATCTGGACCATCGAGTCCGGATACTCCGCCGCTGTATAGGGGTGCGCATAGAAATGGCCGTAATGGCGGATCGACGCTTTGGGCGACGTCGCGAGATCGGCGATCGTCTGTTCCGCGCGCGCGGGCCAGTCGCGGAATTCGACCGGGGGCGTGTCGAGCTGACGATAGGCGGCACCCAGCATCTGGAGGAACAGGCGCGCCGAATCCGCCTCGTCGGCGGGCGCATCGCGATGGAAGACGAGCATCGCATCGGACAGTGTGACCTCCTTGCCCCGGGGCAGGGGGTCGACCGGCGCGACGCTGCCGGCCGCTGGGGTTGGCGGAAGATAGCCCAGTTCGGGCCACTCGCCGCCGACCGCACCGTCGGGCTTGGTCTTGGTCGCGTTGTAATAGTCGTTCAGCGCGGTCAGGTTCTGCATGTAGAGCAAGCTGCCGGGCGTCTCGCCGTCGAGGCGCCAGTAACAGATGCCGCCGTTCAGCCCGCGCTGCGCCGCCTCGATCCGGCCGCGCGCGCCGAGCGGATCGTCATTGCCGTCCAGCGGATACAGGTCGCGCGGCAGATGCGGGATCAGCAGATCCTCGGCGGGCACGATGCTGCTCGTCACGCGGAGCAGCGGAAGCTCGTCGAGCGCGGTCCGGATCACGACCAGATGTCGGCCCATCGCGCGGTCGGCGGCAACGCGCAGCGCTTCGCCCCTGCGCGGGCGCAATGCGCGCGCCTTCAGGCCGCCGGGCGAGAAAGCGGCACGGATCGCCAGTCGCGCGGTCTCGCGCCGAACGATCAGCCACAGGGAATCATAACCCTGCGCCACTTCGACATCCCGACCCGCCAGATCGAAGCGGCCGATCCGGCGCATCGATCCGCGCCTGAGTTCGGACCGTAAGGCCAGAACCCACGGGCTTACCCCGGCTATCGCGCTGCTTTCGGACGAAGCTTTCGGCATCTTCCCCATCTTGGCCCGAACGTATTGTCCCGCCAACGGTTTCCGGTGGGAACTTCGATGCGGCCGGGGGTTTCGGGGCCAGACGAAAGGAGCCCGCCGATGACACCGGAAAGCGATGCGCATACCGAACAGCCCAGCCTTGAGGGCAAGAAGGCGATCATCACCGGTGGCACGACCGGCATCGGCCGCGCGATCGCGGTGCTGCTGGCCAGCTACGGCGTCGACGTGTTCGTCTGCGGCCGCGATCCGCAGCATCTGGAAGATGCGCTCCAGCGGATCGGCGAGGTCGGACGTGGCGACGGGATCGCGATCGATCTGGCCGAACCCGATAATGTGCGGCGCTTCTTCGACGCAGGTCTCGCCTATCTGGGTGGGCTCGACATCGCGGTGATCAACGCCGCCGTGCCCGCGCAGGGCATCACCACGATGGACGAGGGCGCGCTGCGCTATGCGATCGCGACCGATTTCACCGCCTATCTGCTGAGCGCGAAGGCGGCGGCCGATGCGCTGCGCGACCATGGCAATATCGTCTTCATCGGGTCGATGAGCGCCTATATGCTCGGCGCCGGGTCGAGCGTCTATGCGGGCATGAAATACGGCATCCAGGGATTTTCGGAGGCACTCCGCAAGGAGCTGGGCCCCAAGGGCATTCAGGTGTGCAATGTCGAACCGGGCAAGACCGGCGCGGATTTCCAGTATGAAAGCTTCACCGCGCAGGAACAGGCCGACGCGATCAACCGCGAGGAGATGCTGCGTGCCGAGGATATCGCGGTCGCGACGCATTTCGTACTGACCCAGCCGCGCCGTGCGGTGGTCCAGCAGGTCACCGTCGCCCCGCGCGGCCAGCCCGAGGAATAAGCCGATGGGCTTCGATGTCGACAAGCTGGTGCTCGTCCCCGACGATATCGATCTGTCGCGATCGCCGCTGGCGGGGCAGTTAGGCGTCGAAACCTATTGCCTCGGCGCGTTCAACCCGGGCCTGACACGGCTGCCGAACGGCAACCTGCTGATGATGGTGCGCGTGGCAGAGGCGTTGCGCCACCCGATCGTCGATGGCAAGGTCCACAATATCCGCTGGTGCGACGGGCGCTACGTGCTCGACGCCTGGCCGCTCGAGCTCGCCAACACCGCCGATCCGCGCAAGTTCACCCTGCATGGCGGCGGGTGGAAGATCATGGCGCTGACCTCGCTCGCCTGGCTGCTGCCGGTCGAGCTGTCGCCCGACGGGCTGGAGGTGGTGGCGCACCATTACGACAAGGTGATCCAGCCGCAGGGCGACTTCCAGATGTACGGGCTGGAGGATGCGCGGATCAGCAAGGTGGGCGACCGCTGGCTGATGACGACCTGCTCGGTCAGCCCCGAACGGCATTCGACCACGCTCTACAGCAGCGACAATGGGCTGGACTGGCGGTTCGAGGACATCGTGCTCGACCACCAGAACAAGGACATGCTGATCTTCGAAGGGCTGATCGGGGGGCAATATTGGGCGCAGACCCGGCCGCTGGGCGACCTCTACTTCGCCTATCCGCCGGGCAGCGAATGGCGCGCGGGGCCGTCGATCAATCTGGCGACCTCCCCCGACGCGCTGCACTGGAAGCCGCACCGCAACCCCGGCATCCGTCCCCACGCCGCGACCGTTGCGACCGCACGCATGGGGGGCGGGACCCCGCCCATCCTGACCGATCGCGGGTGGCTGACGCTGTGGCATGGCGTGGAGCCGAAGGAGATCGTCGGCATCTATCGCACCTACTGGTCGATCCTGGATCGCGACGATCCGAGCATCACGGTGGCGACCGATCATACGCCGCTCCTGGAGGCCGATCCGGACCTCACCCGTCCGATCGAGCACCAGATGTACCTTCGCGACGTGGTCTTCACGACCGGGATCGTGGATGCCGGCGACCATTATGTCGTCGCGAGCGGGGAGGCGGACCTCGCCTGCCGGATCACCCATATCCCGAAGGCGCATATGGGGATCGGCGCCTAGCGCGACACCCGGTCCGGCCCGACGGCCGGCGGGTTCGATCTGCCGGAGATCAGGCGGTCGCGGGCTTCACCCGCCAATAGGTCGCATAGCGTTCGTGCGCGATGCTGTGATAGGGCACCAGCCGCACGGGCGCGCCATCTGCCGCCGCGATGGTGAATTCCAGCGGCTTCGCCCCCGGCTTCACCTGCCGCGCGAGCTGCTGCGGATCGCCTGCGATGGTCGGCACGGCCACGTCGCCCTTGTTATACTCGCCATATTTGCGCTCGTTGACGATGATGTCCGCGCCGGGCGCCAGCCCCTCACGCCCCAGCGCGCCCGCAAGCACGATCGGGCCGTAGGTAAAGGTGACGATGTCGGGCGCGGCAGGGGCGCTCTCGACCGCCGGCTCCATCTCCAGCCGCAGTTCGACGCGATCGCCGTCCCGCCACGTCCGCGCGACTTCGACATAGCTGCCCGGGTTCGCCGATCGCGCGGCCTCCAGCCCGTTCACGAGGACCACCGCCGTTCGGCACCAGCGCGGGTGGCGAAGCTGCAGCGCGATCTCCGCCGGCGCGCGCAACTTCCACTGCAGGCAGGTCGTCGGCGTTTCGGGGAAGGTCGTGCGCTGGACCAATTCGGCGCCCTTCTCCGTCCAGACGACGGCGGACGGTACAAACAGGTTGACGTAGAGCGACCGGTCGTCGTGAAAATAGATCGAGTCCCGATATTTGACATGATTTTCCATGCCCGTGCCGGTGCAGCACCAGAAGCTGTCCTCGGGCGTGTGGTACAGCTTCATGTAGCCCGGCCGCGCGCCCTGGAAATAGGTCGCCATGCCGCTGTCCGGGTCCTGCGAGGCAAGAATGCCGTTGTAGAGCGTCCGCTCGTAATAATCGGCATAATCGGCCTGCGGGTCCTGCATGAACAGCATCCGCGCCAGCTTCAGCATATTGTGCTGGCAGCACGTCTCCGATCCCTTGGCGGAGAAGACGTGCTTGTCGAAGTCGGCCATGGCGAAGAAATGCTCGTTGTCGCCATGCCCGCCCGTCGCGAAGGAGCGGGTGTGCGCCACGGTGCGGAAGAAGAAGCTGGCCGCCTTCGCATAGCGGTCGTCCCCCGTCACCTCGTAGACGCGCTGGAAGCCGACGATCTTGGGCACCTGCGTGTTGGCGTGCATCCCGTCCAACAGGTCGCGGCCCTTCACCAGCGGGTCCATCACCGCCTTGTGCGAGAAACGCTGCGACAGCGTCCGGTAATCCTCCTTGCCGGTCATGACATACAGGTCGGCATAGATTTCGTTCATGCCGCCATGTTCGGTCGCCAGCATGGTTTCGAACTGCGCATCGCTCAGCGGCCGGGTCGCGACCACGCCCCAGTCCGCTAGCCGGATCAGCACGTCGCGCGATGCGCCGCTGTCCGCCAGCAGCGCGCCGTCGCGCAAACCGGCATAGACCTTGTGCAGCGTGTACCACGGCACGCCCGTGATCTTGTCGCCCCGGATATGTGCCGCGAGCAGCGCCGCCCCGTCGGGAAAGGCGCAGACGAGGCCGGAGCCCGCCGCCGTCTGGCACGCCGCCAGCTCGGTCGCGATATAGTCGATCCGCTGCTTGTACCTCTTGTCCTTCGTCGAGCGGTAGGCGAGCGCGCAGGCGGACAGATAATGGCCGAGCGTGTGGCCGTGGCAGTTGATCTCGGCCCAGATCGGCTCCGATTCCCAGCCGCCATAGACCGGCGCCTTAGGCTTCAGTCCCGCATTGACGCGGAAATTGTGCAGCATCCGGTCGGGCTGGAGCCTGAGCAGATAGGCTTCGGTCATGCGCTGCGCATGGAGGAACGGGCCCTCGGCCAGGGTCACGTCCGCCATGTCGAACGGCTTGAGGCGCGCCGGCATCACCTCCGCCACAGGTGCGGCCGCGGCGGCGGAACCCGGCAACATCGCGCCGACACCGGCCGCCACCGAAACGGCCCCCGCGCTGACAAGCAGGTCGCGGCGCGACGGGGCGGGGCAGCAGTGGGAATGGGGCACGATCTTCTCCATGGGCGGCGCGAGCGCTCTTGTAAGCTGTTGCTTATACTCCGACAAAAAAGCGACTTGTTCAAGCTCGCCCAAGCTCGGGACGGATCGGGGTGCGCGCGTGACAAACGCAAACGCCCCAGACCGGGGCCTGGGGCGTCGCGACGGAAGCGGGGTTATGGGGGGGAAGGCCCCGCTTCGGCAGCTAGACCAGCTCGTCATTATCGTGGCCGAACCGCACGCCGGTCAGCGTTTCGGACATGCGCCAAAGCCGGGCGGCGACGCTCTGGTCCAGCGCGCGGGGCGGGATCTTCGCATCGGTCGGGTAGCCGCGCAGGCCGCCCAGCCGATCCGGCCCGTAATAGCCGCCGGGTTGCGCCTCGGGCGAGGTCGCCGCGAACAGGGTGGGCAGCGCGCCACGGGCGGGGGGCTGGAACAGGAAGGGCAGATAGGATCGGATCCGCCCCTGGATGCTGTCCGGTCCCGCGCCGTTGTGGATCAGGTCGGTGCGGGAAACGCCCGGATGCGCGGCGATGCTCGCCACGCCCCAGCCGCCGGCCTGGCTCCGCCGCTGCATCTCGAACGCGAACAGCAGGTTCGCCAGCTTGGACTGCGCATAGCGCGGCATCGGCTTGTACGATGTCTCGGCATTGAGATCGTCGAAGTCGATGATCCCCTGTGGCGCCGCGATGCTGGAAACCGTCACCACGCGCGCGGCCTCGCTCCGGCGGAGCAGCGGCAGCAGACCGGCCGTCAGCGCGAAATGGCCGAGATGATTGGTGCCGAGCTGCAGTTCGAACCCGTCGGTGGTGACCCGGCGCTCGGGCGGCACCATCACGGCGGCGTTGTTCACGAGCAGATCGACATGGTCGAGCTGGTGCCCCAGCCGCTCCGCAAACGCCGCGACCGAGCTGAGGTCGGCGAGGTCGACCCGCTCGAACCGCACCTTCGCCGACGAGACTTCCCAGACGATGCGGCTGACCGCGTCGGCGCCCTTGCGCGGGTTGCGGCCGGCGATGATCGTGTCGCACCCGGCGCGGGTAAGCGCGAGCGCATCCTCGAAACCGAGCCCGCCGGTGCCCGTCACCACCGCGACGCGACCATTTTGCGGAGGGATATCGGACGCTGTCCAACGTGCCATGAAACGTGCCTTCATCGAAGTTGCTACTGCATCTTCGATCAAGCTAGGCCCGCCTCGGCGAAGCTCCATGCCTGAACCCGGAACTTACTCGCCCGATCCTCCAAATCGTCGTCGGCCGGGAATCGCTAGCGCGGCGTCGCCTGGGCGAGGAGCGCCTTGAAATTCAGCACGTCGCGCTTGGGCGCCACGCCGAACGATCGCGTATATTCGCGGCTGAACTGCGACGCGCTTTCATAGCCGACATGATAGGCCGCCTCCGATACGTTCGCGGCGTCGGACAGCATCAGCCGCCGCGCTTCCAGCAGGCGAAGCTGCTTTTGATACTGGACCGGCGTCATCGACGTCATCGTCTTGAAATGGTGATGGAAGGACGACGGGCTCATCCGCGCCACCTCGGCCAGTTGCTCGACCCGGAGCGGTTCGTTGAAATGGTCCCGGACATGGTTGATCGCCCGGGCGACGCGCTCGGCATGCGTTTCGGGCAGCGCCAGTTTTGCGATCTCCGCGCCGGACGGCCCGGTCAGCAGCCAATAGTGCAGCTCGCGCATGACCGCCGGGAACAGCACGGGGATGGCCTCGGGCGTGCGCATCAGGCGGACCATGCGGATGAGGCAGTCGGTGAGTTGCTCGTCGATCTTGCCCACGAAAACGCAGGGGCCCGACGTAGAGCGTGGCACCGGCGGATGCGCGAGCTGGCGCATCACCTCCTGCAGGATGGCCGTGTCGAATTCGATCGTCATGCCGACATAGGGGTTTTCGGGGGTTGCGCTGACCATGCGGCCGATCGCCGGGATTTCGACGCTGACGACCAGGCATTCCATCTCGGAATAATAAAGCGTGGTTTCACCGAACAGGATCTCTTTCGCCCCTTTCAGGACGACGCACAGCGACGGCCGGTACATGTTGGGGACGGGCATGATCGTCTGAAACGACCGTACCAGCGTGACGCCCGGCATGCCGGTGTCGAACCGTCCCTGTCCGCCGCCGCGCTCATCAACCAGATCCATCACCGCGGACATCAGGGCCGGGGGCGTCTGGCGCCGGGGGCCGTCAACCCCGCCTGGAGGAAAAGGCAAGATTTCTGCGGTATTCGGCATTCTGGTCATCGGCCGTTCCTTCTAGCTTGAGCAGGTCAGATCAAGCCAACGTCCGCAAATTACGACAAACATATTCGAGGTGTCAATAGATGGTCACGCTATTACGCCAAACGATCCATAGGATATCGTCGGATATTCATGTCAGACACGTCAATTTCAATTTCTATTCGTTCTTTACGTTACTGTATATCTCCTGCTCTTTGATTGAGCGTTCGATTGATTGTTTGCTCCTTTAGGCGGGGTATTTTCCGCTACGGAGCGGAATTGCCATGGAGCGCTTCGATCCGATCGGTTGTCCTTTGAATTCGCTGATTGGCCCGTCACCTTCGAAAAGGCTGAAATCCGGTGGGGCAAGGATCCTGCCGGCCACCATGCCGATCCGTCGGGCCTTTGACGGCCCACCCTCCAGCGGACCTGGTCGCGTCGTGGCCGGGCCCTCCCCAGGCGGCGGTCGGTGGTGGCCGCATGCCCAACCAAGGACATATTCCATGCGCCTCCCGCTTGTCGCCACGATCGCCTGCGCCAGTGCCCTGCCGGGCGTTGCAATCGCGCAGCAGATCCCTTCGGACGGTTCGCCGCACGGCCAGATCGCGCTCGGTGCCGGTGTCGCCCCGGATTATGACGGGTCCGACGAGGTGCGCGCCATCCCCTTCGTGCTGGGCGATGTCCGCTATCGCGGGGTGACGTTCGAATTCCGGGGCCTGCGCGGCCGCGTCGACCTCGCTTCCGACCCGCGCTTCTCGATCGGCCCGGTCGTCGGCGCACGGCTCGACCGCAACAACGTGGACGGACCGGTGGGGGCGCTGCCCGACATCGATACGGCGGTCGAGGCGGGCGGGTTCGTCGGATACCGCTTCGGCGGGGACGAGCTTGGCCAAGGCTCCATCCAGACCGAATTGTCGGTCACGCACGACGTGTCGGGCACGCATGACGGCCTGCTCGCGACGGCGAGCGCGGGCTATGCCGCGATCCGCAATCCGGACATGTTCCTGTCCTTCGACCTGCAGACGACCTGGGCCAATGCGGATTATAGCCGCACCTATTTCGGCATCACGCCCGAGGCCGCCGCCACCAGCGGGCTGTCTGTTTATCGCCCCGGATCGGGGTTCCGCGATGTCGGTGCGGGGATCAGCGCAGGCTATTATTTCAGCCGGCATTTCGGCGTCATCGGCCGCGTCGGCGCCAACTATCTCGTCGGCGACGCGGCCGACAGTCCGGTGACGCGCCAGGGCAGCCGCTGGCAGCCGCTTGGCGGCCTGACCCTGTCCTATCGCTTCTGAGGTGAAGGGGGCGGATGACGCCCCGCCTCACGCGAGGTCGACGGCGACCACCTCGTGAAGCGTCACGTTGGGCACGCGGACCAGCAGGCGGTCGCCTTCACGCCGCGCCTCCGCGTCCGCATCCGCCTCCAGCAGGCGGATGCGCCGGGCCGACCTTCCGGGCGGAAGCTGTAGCGACACCTCGAACGGTCCGATCGGCACGATCTCGCGGATATAGCCGCCCATC
>NZ_JBMDXG010000132.1:0-1940 GCF_048594985.1 Sphingomonas sp.
TCGTGGCGGTGGCGCAGATGGCGCGCCGCGTCCCGTCCAACGATCAAAGCGCGGAGGAGGTGCTGCGCCAGCGGCCGGACGTCGTCGTTGCGGACGCCTTCAGCGATCCGACAACCGTCGCCATGCTGCGCCGGCTGAACATGCCGCTGATCGTGCTGCCTTATGCGGGCGATTTCGCCGCGATCCGCGCCACCACGCTGGATCTGGGTCATCGCATCGGTGCGATCACGCGCGCCGAACGGCTGGCCCAGCGGATCGATCACGGGTTGGAATTGCTCGCCGCCTCCCCCCTGCCCCGCCGCCCGCGCGTCGCGGCATGGGACGGGAGCGGGCGACTGCCGCCGCGCGGCAGCCTGTACGACGCGGTGATCGAGGCGGCGGGCGCGGACAATGTCGGCCGGGCCTGGCGCGGATCGTATCGCATCGAAGGGCTGATCGCCACGCGCCCCGATTACCTGCTCCACGACGACAAGGTTGCGCGATCCGGCGCGCGCGTGTCCGCGCTCGTCGGACATCCGCTGGTCCGCCGGCTCTATGCGGGTCGGCAGATCGTGATCCCGCAGGAACAGCTTGTCTGCGGGACGCCCGCGACGATCGACGCGACGATCGCGCTCAACCAAGCATTGCGGGCAGCGCTCCTGCGACAACCGGCATGAGGATTGCCGGCCTCGGCGTGATGCTGGTGGCGCTCGCCGTCGCCTCCCTGCTGGCGGGAAGCGTGTGGCTGACGCCGCAGGAATTGATGACCGGCCTGCTCGACCCACATCCCGGCCTGGCGCGGCTGATCCTGATCGAAATCCGGCTGCCGCGGCTGATCCTCGCCATCCTGGTCGGCGGCATCCTCGGCCTCGGGGGCGCCGTGCTGCAGGTATTGCTGCGCAACCCGCTCGCGGAGCCGGGGCTGCTCGGCGTCTCGCCCGGCGCGGCGCTCGGCGCGATTCTCGCGCTCTATTACGGCGCGGCGCACGTCTCGCCGCTGGCGACCCCGCTGTTCGCCCTGCTCGGCGCGGGCGCGGCGACGCTGGCCGCGCTGCTGCTGGCGCGGGGCGGCGGCACGCTGGCGCTGATCCTCGCCGGCACGGCCATTTCGAGCATCGCCGCCGCCGGGATCGCGCTCGCGCTCAACCTCGCGCCCGATCCCTACGCCGCCTACGAGATGCTGACCTGGCTGATGGGCTCGCTCGAGGATCGGAGCTGGGATCATGTCGTCCTCGCGGCCCCTTTCGTCCTTGCGGGTGCGATCCTGCTGATCGCAACCGGGCCTGCGCTCGACACGCTGTCGCTGGGAGAGGCGCAGGCCGAAAGCCTGGGCACCGATCTTCGCCGGACCCGCACCCTCGCGGCGCTGGGCACGGCGCTGGGGGTAGGCGCCGCCACCGCCGTGACCGGCGTGGTCGGCTTCGTCGGACTGGTCGCGCCGCACCTCGTCCGCCCGTTCGTGGGGCATCGCCCGCGCGCGATCCTGCTGCCGGCAAGTCTGGTTGGCGCGATCGTCGTCCTCGCGGCGGATGTCGCAACGCGCACCCTGCCGGCCGGAACCGAGATCCGTCTCGGCACCTTCGTCAGCATCATCGGCGCGCCGTTGTTCCTGTGGCTGGTGCTGCGCGTCGCGCGGAGGGCGCCATGAGCCGGCTGGCGATGGAGGCGGTCGCCGTCCAGCGCGGATCGCGCGCCGTATTGCGCGGCGTCGACCTGGCCTTCGCGCCTTGTCGCCTGATCGCGGTGATCGGTCCCAATGGCGCGGGCAAGTCGACCCTCCTTCAAGCGGCCGCCGGACTGCTCGCGGTCGACCGGGGCGAGGTGCGGCTGGACGGCATCCCCCTGCCCCGCCTGTCGCGGCGGCATCTGGCGCGGCGGCGTGCCTATCTGCCGCAAGACGCGCGCGTCGACTGGCCGATCAGCGTCGAGCGGGTCGTGGCGCTGGGGCTGAGCGCGCATCT
>NZ_JBMDXG010000133.1:0-1786 GCF_048594985.1 Sphingomonas sp.
CCGGACGCCGCCCAGCGCATCAAGGGTGAAACGTTTGGTGTCGATCAGGCGATATCCGCCTTGCAAGGTGGCGGTGAACTGCCGCGTTTCGGCGCTTCCGCTTATCGTGGTGCCTGGCGGCACGGGCAGGAAAGCCGGCAGCGGCCCCGACGTATGGCTGTCGGTCGTGTTGACATACATCACGTCGCCCGAGAACACGAAGCGGTCGTAGCGGGCCCAGATGTTGACGAAACCACCGAAATTGAGATCGTCCAGCACGTCGGAAAAGGACTTGTCCACCCCGATCGTCGGCGCGCGACGGAAAGGGGAGATGTTTCCCTTGAGCCCGGCGGCCCACATGTAGGGGGTGACCTGCACCGCCCATGTCGGGGATGCAACTTCGGCGGGGGCTGCGGGCGCCGGCTCCGGTGCCGCCGAGATGTCGGCCGCCAGCGCGGATCGTGCCGCCGCGAGGGCGAGGAGAAGCGCGAGCGCAGCTCTGTTCATTGTCGTGTCCTCATGCCGCGATTGTGTTCTTGTGGATGACGCCGTCTTTCATGACCAGCTTCATCGTCCGCTCCGGGTCGCCGATCAGCGCGATGTTGGCGAGGGGGTTGCCGTCGAGCACCAGCAGGTCCGCATAGGCGTCCGCCTCGATGACGCCGAGCTTGGCCGGATAGGGGTTGCGCCCGCCCGAAAGCCGCAGCAGTTCAGCATTACCGCTGGTCAGCAGCCGCAGTACCTCGGCGTTGTCATACCAGCGCGCGAACTTCGCCAGTTGCTTGCCCTGCGTGGCCGTACCTGCCGGGTTGAACAGGATGTCGGTGCCGAGCGCCATCTTGACCTTGTGCTGGCGCCCCATCTCGATGGCACGAACCGTGCCCAGTGCGATCTCGCCCTGGTTCTTCACCTGCTCGGCTGCCGTGTAGACATTGGAATCCTCGTCCTGCAGGAAGGGCTGGATGCTCCACCACGCGCCGGCGTCGGCCATGCGCTTGACCGCGTCCTCGTCGGCCAGTTGCCCATGCTCGATGCACTGCACGCCGCTGTCCAGCGCCCGCTTGATACCTGCGGAGGTGTAGGTGTGGACGCAAACATAGGTGCCCCAGTCGGTCGCCGCTTCCACCGCCGCACGCATTTCGCGCTCGGTGAACTGGATCGCGTCGATGGGGTCGAATGCGGATGCCACCCCGCCCCCGCCCATGATCTTGATCTGGCTGGCGCCCAGCATCAGTTGCTCGCGGACGCGGCGCAGCACTTCGTCCGCACCGTCGGCGATGGCCGAAATGCCTGCCTTCTCCGCCGCGCTGAGGTCGCTCTGCGCGGTGCGCGGCACGTCCGACCTGAAGCGGAAATCGCCATGGCCCGAGGTCTGCGAAATCATGGCGCCCGAGGGGTAAATCCTCGGCCCGGCGACCCGGCTCTCGTCGATGACCCGCTTGAGCGCGAAGGCGGGGCCACCCACGTCGCGAACGGTGGTGAAGCCGCGCAGCACGGTGCGCTGCGCTTCCTGTGCGGCCACCAGATGCGCATAGGCTGCATCGGCGGTCATGGCGACCAGTTGCGGGATGGCGGCGAGGATGGAGTGCCAGTGCGCGTCGATCATGCCCGGCATCAGCGTGCCGCCCCGGCAATCGATCACATCCGCATCGGCGACCGTCTCGGACGCTCCCACAAGCGCCTTGATGCGCTGGCCTTCGACCAGAACGCCCTTGCCCTCGATCAGCGCCGAGTCGGTGCCGTCGAAGATCGTAACATTCCTGAGGAGGATCGGCTTTTGGCTGCTCTGCGCATGCGCCGGGTCGAT
>NZ_JBMDXG010000134.1:0-13695 GCF_048594985.1 Sphingomonas sp.
TAGGTCGTATTGCGGTTGTTATTGACGTAATTGAACGAATTGAAGTCGCGCCGGAACACGTCGACGCCGACGGCGATGTTCTTGTCGAACAGATAGGGCTCGGTGAAGCCGAGCGTCACCGACTTCGAATAGATCGAATAATCGACGCCGGCGCGAACTTCCTGGCCCTTCCCCATCAGGTTGTTCTGCGCGATCTGCGCGCTGATGATGAAGCGTTCGAGACTGGAATAGCCCGCCGACAGCTGAAGCTGACCGGTCGGCCGCTCCTCGACGTTCGTCTCCAGCACGACCTGATCGGGGTTCGTGCCCTGCTTCTGCTCGATCTCCAGCTTGTCCTGGAAGAAGCCGAGCGACTGGATGCGGTCACGCGAGCGCTTCACCCGGAAACTGTTGAAGGCATCGCCCTCGGCCAGGCGGAACTCGCGCCGGACCACCTTGTCGCGGGTGATCGTATTGCCGTTGATGTCCACCCGCTCGACATAGACGCGCGGCGCGTCGCCCACGCGGAAGACGACACTCATGGTGAGGTCGTCCTTGTTACGGTCGAAGCTCGGGCGCACGTCGGCGAACGCATAGCCGAGCAGGCCCGCGGCTTCGGTCAGCCCATCGACGGTGTCCTCGGTCAGCTTGGCATTGTACCAGTCGCCCTTCTTCAGCCGGACGAGGTGGCGCAGCGCGTCGGGCCGAAGATCGCGGATGTCGCTTTCGACGCTGACATCGCCGAACTTGTAGCGCTGCCCTTCGTCGACGACATAGGTGATGATGAAGTCGCGCTTGTCGGGCGTGAGCTCCGCCACCGCCGACACGACGTGGAAGTCGGCATAGCCCTCGGTTAGGTAGAATTGGCGGAGCTTCTGCTGGTCGTAGGCCAGACGATCCGGGTCGTAGCTGGTACCGCCGGAGAAGAGGTGGACCAGACTGGCGGTCTTGGTCGCCATCTCGCCGCGCAGGCGGCCGGCCTTGAACGCCTTGTTGCCGATGATGTTGATCCGGCGCACGCGGCTCTTGGGCCCCTCGTGGATTTCGAACACCACGTCGACGCGGTTCTGGTCGAGCTGGACCATCTTCGGCTCGATCGTCGCGGCGTAGCGCCCCTGACGGCGATAGAGTTCGAGAATGCGGGCGACGTCAGCGCGGGCCTTGGTGCGGGTGAAGATCTGACGCGGCGCGAGCTTGATCTCGGGCCGGATCTTGTCTTCCTTGATGCGCTTGTTGCCCTCCAGCACGATCCGGTTGATCACCGGGTTCTCACGCACCTGAAGCACGATATTGCCCGTATCCGCGCCCGCGATGGTCACGTCCGCGAACAGTTCGGACGCGTAGAGATCCTTCAGCGCCTGATCGAGCGTCTCCTGCGTATAAGCATCGCCCGCCCGCAGTTTGATGTAGGAGCGGACGGTATCCGCCTCGAGCCGCTGATTGCCCGTCACCGCGATCGCGCGGATCGTTCCCGATCCCGGGCGCGGCGCGGCGGTGGCCGCCGCGTCCGTCGCCGTGCCGGCGGGGGGCGCGGGCGCCTGCGCCGATACGGGCATGCCGGCAAGCGCGCTGGTCAACAGGAGGGCCGGACCGAGCCCCATCGAGGCACGCCGCCCGCCGATCATTGTTTCCCTCACGCAACCCCGCCCTTCAAACCTTTGCTGGGAACCGCTGCAAAAGCGGACGCAGCGCCCTGCCCGATCCGCGTCACCCGATCAACCCGGCAAGCGCCCGCCAGAGACCGAACGACCCAAGATCGTTGACCGTCACGAACATCATGAAACCCAGCAGCAGCGCCAGCCCTGAGCGGAATGCCCATTCCTGTGCCTTGGCGGGTATGGGCCGGCGGCGGATGCCCTCGACCAAATAAAAGAAGAGGTGCCCGCCATCGAGGAGAGGAATTGGCAGGAGGTTGATGAAGCCGAGATTAATGGAGATGAGCGCCACGAAGTCGATGAACGGCACCAGCCCCATCGACACACGATCCCCCGAAAATTGCGCGATCCGGAGCGGGCCGCCGAGTTCCTTTGCGGATCGGTCTCCTCCCACGATCTGTCCGATGACGTCGATCATCGTACGGACCGTGTCCCACGTCGCCTCCAGCGCGGCGCCTATGGTGGCGAGCGGCCCGAGGCGCACGATCACCTGCCCGGCCGGCGCGATGCCGAGCTGGCCATGCTCGATCCGGTTGCCCTTGCCGTCGTCCATCGCGACGGCCTTGATCGTCAGCGGCAACGCGATCTCGCGCCCGCCCCGCTCGACGCGAGCGACCACCGCCTGACGCGGACGGAGGAACACATATTCGCGCAACTCTTCGAACCGGGTGATCGTGCGCCCGCCCACCGACACGATCCGGTCGCCCGGAAGCAGGCCCGCCGCCGCCGCGGCCGACTGGGGGAGCACCCGCTCCACGACCGCGGGCGTGCGCGGGACCCCGTACAAAGCGAAGAATGCGGTGAAGATCAGGATCGCGACGAGGAAGTTGGTAAAGGGGCCCGCCGCCACCACGACCGCGCGCTGCCAGACGGGCCGGCCTTGCAGCGTGCGCGCCCTCTCCTCGGACGGCAGCGCGAGCCAGGCGGGATCGGGCTCGCTTGCCGGTCCCATGTCGCCCTTGAACTTGACGTAGCCGCCGATCGGCAGCGCCGCGACGCGCCAGCGCGTCCCGCGCCGGTCGGTCCAGCCGAACAGCTCGCGCCCCATCCCGATCGAGAAGGCCTCGGCATGGACGCCGAACATCCGCCCGGCAAGATAATGCCCGAGCTCGTGCAGGAAGACGAGCGGGCCGATGACGGCGATGAACCCGACGATCGTCAGAAGGACACCCGCCATATCTTAGGCCGCCTGCAATTCGGCCGCCCGGGCGGCATGGCCGCGCGCCTCGCGGTCGACCGCGAGCACATCCTCGACCGAGCGAGGTGCCGGCGGATCGTAGCGCGAAAGAACCTGATCCACGATGGATGCGATATCCAGGAAAGCGACCCGCCCGGCAAGGAAGGCCGCGACCGCAACCTCGTTGGCGGCATTCAGCACGGCCGGCCGCGCACCCCCCGCCGCCATCGCCGCGATGGCGAGGCCGAGCGCGGGAAAACGGGCGAGATCCGGCTCCTCGAACTCCAGCCGCCCGATCCGCGCCAGATCGAGCGCGGTGCACGGCGTGCCCATCCGGTCGGGCCAGGCCAGGGTATGCGCGATCGGCGTGCGCATATCGGGTGTTCCCAGCTGCGCGATCACCGATCCGTCGATCATCTCGACCAAAGCGTGGACCACCGACTGGGGGTGCACCAGCACGCCGAGCCGCTGATGACCGACCGGGAAAAGATGATTGGCCTCGATCAGTTCGAGGCCCTTGTTCATCAGGGTGGCGGAGTCGACCGAGATCTTCGCGCCCATCGACCAGTTCGGATGCCGCACGGCCTCGGCCGGGGTGATGCGGCGCATCTGCTCGATCGACGTATCGCGAAACGGGCCACCGCTGGCGGTCAGGACGATCTTTCGTACACGGGACGCATCATCGTGCGGAAAGCATTGAAAAACCGCATTATGTTCGGAATCGACCGGCAGCAGGGTTGCCCCGTTGGCCTTCGCGGCATCGGTCATCAGCGCGCCCGCCGAAACTAGGGATTCCTTGTTGGCCAGCGCGACCGTCCGCCCCCGGCGCAGCGCCGCCATGGTCGGGCACAGGCCGGCCGTTCCGACGATCGCGGCCATCGTCCAGTCGGCATCCAGTTCGGCGGCGGCGACGATGGCCCCCTCTCCGGCCGCCGTCGCAATGCCCGTACCGGCCAGGGCTTTCCGCAGTGCGTCGTGACAATCGGGGTCGCCGATCACGGCGAGGTGCGCATTGGTGCGGATCGCGGCGCGGGCGAGGCCTTCGGCATCGCGCTGCGCGGTCAGGGCGACGACCTCGAAGGCTTCGGGATCGCGCTCGATCAAGTCGAGCGTCGAGGTGCCGATCGAGCCGGTCGAGCCGAGGATCGAGACGGTCCGGCGCGTCATACGATCAGAAGCTGCCATTTGCGACCAGCGCGCCGACCAGAATCGCGACCGGCAGCAGCCCGTCGATCCGATCGAGCAGACCGCCATGGCCCGGCAGCAGCGCGCCCGAATCCTTGACCCCTGCCCGACGCTTCAGCCAGCTTTCGAACAGGTCGCCGGCCTGCGCGACGACTGCGAGCGGCGCGCCCAGCCCGATGGCGTTCGCGGGAAGCCCGGCCGCGCTCGCAATCGCGGCGCCCGTGATCGCCGCCAGTGCCATGCCCCCGATCAGGCCTGCCCACGTCTTGCTGGGGCTGATCTTCGGCGCGAGCTTGGGACCGCCGAAGCGATGACCGGCGAAATAGCCGCCAATGTCGGTCGCCCACACCACCGCCAGCGTCCACAGCGCAAGCGCGAAGCCGTTGGGCTGCTCGCGCAGGAACAGGATGGCGATCGCGGCGGTGCCGATATAGCCGAGCCCGACCGAGATGCGCGCAAACTTGGGAAACAGCGCGAGGACGAGTGCCGAGATCAGAAGCAGCGCGAGCGTCGCCCGATCCGCGCCCCACATCACCGGCAGCGCATAGGCCATGCCGACGACCAGGATCATCACCGCGATCAACAGGCGCGCGCGATGCGCATGCACCAGCCCCGCCCATTCGAACAGGGCAAAGCCCGCGCCCACCGTCAGCAGCGCCCACAAAGTAACGCCGCCGAACCACAGGATCAGGATCGCGGCCGCGGCCAGCCCCAGCCCCACTACCGTGCGGCGGGCCAGATCGTCGCGCCGGCTCATGCGCCGCGCCTCAACGGCCACCATAGCGGCGCTCGCGACGCCCGAATTCCGCGACCGCGCGTTCCAGGTCCGCCGCGTCGAAATCGGGCCAGAGCGTGTCGATGAACAGAAGCTCGGCATAGGCCGCCTGCCACAGCAGGAAATTGGACAGCCGCGCTTCGCCGGAGGTGCGGATCATCAGGTCGAGCGGGGGCAGGCCGTGCGTGTCGAGCCGCGCCTCGATCGCGGCGGTGTCGACGCTCTCCGGGGCCAACCCCTCCGCCATCACCTTGCGCACCGCGCGGACCAGTTCGTCCTGCGCGCCGTAGTTCAGCGCGATTGTGAGGAGGAGGCCGCTATTGCCCGACAGCCGCGCCACGGCGCCGTCCAGATCGCGGACCAGATCGGGGTCGAACCGCCGCCAATCGCCGATCAGGCGCAGGCGGACATTATTGCGATCGAGTTCGTCGATCTCGCGCTTCAAATAGAAGCGCATGAGCCCCATCAGGTCGCCGACCTCCTCCGCCGGGCGCCGCCAGTTTTCGGAGGAAAACGCAAATAGGGTGAGCGCGCCGATGCCGAGCGTGCCCGCGCCGCGTATGGCGCGGCGCACCGCTTCCATGCCGGCGCGGTGCCCGGCGACGCGCGGCAAATGGCGACGCGCGGCCCAGCGGCCATTGCCGTCCATGATGATCGCGACGTGGCGCGGGACGGCCGCGCCGTCGCCCACCGCCACCGACGAGGCGGGCGCGGAGCTCACTTGCCGAGGATTTCCTTTTCCTTGGCGGCGGCGGCGGCATCGATGTCGGCGATCGTGCCGTCGGTCAGCTTCTGCACCTCGCCTTCACGGCGCTTGCGCTCGTCCTCGCTGATCTCGCCCTTCTTCTCGTCGGTCTTGAGCGCGTCCATGCCGTCGCGACGCACGTTGCGCGCCGCGACCCGGGCCTTTTCGGCATATTGCCCCGCGAGCTTGGCGAGCTCCTTGCGGCGCTCCTCGGTCAGATCGGGAATCGGGATGCGCAGCGTCTGTCCATCCACGATCGGGTTGAGGCCGAGGCCGGCGGCGCGGATCGCCTTGTCGGCCGGCCCGACGCCGGACTTGTCCCACACTTGGACCGACAGCATGCGCGGCTCGGGCGCGGTGACCGTCGCCACCTGGTTGAGCGGCATCTGGCTGCCATAGACCTCGACCGTCACCGGATCGAGCAGGCTGGTCGAGGCGCGGCCGGTCCTGAGGCCGGTCAGGTCGTGCTTCAGCGCTTCCACCGCGCCGTTCATGCGCCGCTCGAGATCGGCCTTGTCGTAAGCGGCCATTACAGTCTCCCTGATTGCTGACGACGGTCGCGGTCCCGCTTCCGGCGAGAACATGGGCAAGGTTGCCCTGCTCGCGGATGTTGAACACGACGATCGGGATATCATTGTCGCGGCACAGCGCCACGGCGCTGGCGTCCATGACCTTCAGATTGTCGGACAGGACGCGGTTGAAAGTGACGCGTTCATAACGCTTTGCGCTCGGCACCTTCTTCGGATCGGCATCATAGACGCCGTCTACCGATGTCCCCTTGAACAGCGCATCGCACTTCATCTCGGCGGCGCGGAGCGCGGCGCCCGTATCGGTGGTGAAAAAAGGCGACCCGACGCCAGCAGCGAAGATCACCACCCGTCCTTTTTCGAGATGGCGTTCGGCGCGACGGCGGATAAAGGGTTCGCACACGCTGGCCATCGGAATGGCGGACTGGACGCGCGTGTCGACGCCGATCTGCTCGAGCGCGTTCTGCACCGCGAGCGCGTTCATCACGGTCGCGAGCATGCCCATATAGTCGGCGGTCGCGCGCTCAATCCCCTTGGCGGCGGCGGACAGTCCGCGAAAGATATTGCCCCCGCCGACGACCACGCACAATTCGAAGCCCGCGTCGCGCGCCTCGGAAATCTCGCCCGCGACGCGCGCGGTCATCGCCGGATCGATCGCCAGCCCGTCGCCGCCCATCAGCACCTCGCCAGACAATTTCAGGAGGATGCGTTTGAAGGGCGGCTGCGGCATGCGCTGACGGGTCCAATCTGACAAGGAAACGGCGCGCACCTTAGAGGCGCGCGCCGTTCCAAACAAGAACTCCCGCCCGCGTTCGGGCGCGAGGAATTTCGAGGCTCAGAGGCCCGCCGCGGCGGCAACCTCGGCGGCGAAGTCGCCCTGTTCCTTCTCGATGCCCTCACCGAGCTGGAAGCGGACATAGTCGGTGAGCGCGATCGAGCCGCCGGCCTCCTTGGCCGCCTGCGCGATCACGTCCTTGATCGGGGTCTTGTTGTCCATGACGAAGACCTGGCTGATCAGCGCGTTTTCCTTGCGGAACTTGGCGACCGCGCCCTCGACCATCTTCTCGATGATGTTGGCGGGCTTGCCGCTCTCGGACGCCTTTTCCATCGCGATCGCGCGCTCACGCTCGACAAGGGCCGCATCAAGGCCCTCCTCATGCAGCGCCTGCGGGAAGGCGGCGGCGATGTGCATCGCGAGCTGCTTGCCGAGCGCCTCGATCGTCTCGACCGGAGCCGACCCTTCGAGCGCGACGAGCACGCCGATCTTGCCGATGCCGGGGGCGGCGGCGTTGTGGACGTAGGACACGACCGCGCCCTCGTTCACCGACACGACCTTCGCGCGGCGCAGCTGCTGATTCTCGCCGATGGTGGCGACGTTCGATGTCAGCTTCTCGGCGACGGTGCCGCCGCCCGGATAAGCCGCGTTCGACAGCGCCTCGACGCTGTCACCCGTCTCCAGCGCAAGCTTGGTGACGGTGCGGACGAAATCCTGGAACTGATCGTTCTTGGCGACGAAGTCGGTCTCGGAATTGACCTCGACCGCCGCACCCTTCTTGCCCTCGACGACAACGCCGACCAGGCCCTCGGCCGCGGTGCGGCTGGACTTCTTGGCGGCGGTGGCGAGGCCCTTGGTGCGCAGCCAGTCGATCGCGGCGTCCATGTCGCCATTCGCCTCGGTCAGCGCCTTCTTGCAATCCATCATGCCGGCGCCCGATTTCTCGCGCAGCTCTTTCACGGCAGCAGCGGTGATCTCCGCCATAGCTCCATCCTTTCACTATCAGCCCATAAGGCGCGGGCTCCCCCGCAGGAGAGCCCCGGAATTCGCGACGGGCGAGGTCCTGCCCCGCCCGTGCGTCAATGCTGTTACGCCAGCGCTTCCTCGGCCGGCGGCGCGTCGGCCGCGCCGAGATCCTCGCCGCTGTCACGACGGCTGGTGACGTTGCCACGCGTCGCCGCCTCGGCCAGCGCATCGCAATAAAGGCGGATCGCGCGGCTGGCATCGTCGTTCGCCGGGATCGGGAAGGCGATGCCGTCGGGCGAGACGTTCGAATCGAGGATCGCGACGACCGGGATGCCGAGCGTGTTGGCTTCCTTGATCGCCAGCTCTTCCTTGTTGGCGTCGATCACGAACATGATGTCGGGAATGCCGCCCATGTCCTTGATGCCGCCGAGCGACAGTTCGAGCTTGTCGCGCTCACGGGTGAGCTGGAGCACTTCCTTCTTGGTCAGGCCGTGCGTGTCGCCCGAAAGCTGCTCTTCCAGCGCTTTGAAGCGCTTGATCGAACCCGAAATGGTCTTCCAGTTGGTGAGCATGCCGCCCAGCCAGCGGTGGTTGACGAAATGCTGGCCCGACTGGCGCGCGGCGTCGGCGATCGGCTCCTGCGCCTGGCGCTTGGTGCCGACGAACAGCACCTTGCCGCCCGACGCGACGGTCGACGACACGAAGTCGAGCGCGCGCGCGAACAGCGGCACCGTCTGCGACAGGTCGATGATGTGGATGCCGTTGCGCTCACCGAAGATGTAAGGCTTCATCTTCGGGTTCCAGCGATGCGTCTGGTGACCGAAATGCGCGCCCGCGTCGAGCAACGCCTGCATGGAAACGGACGATGCCGCCATGGTGATTCTCCTAACCCGGTTGAACCTCTGCGGAACGGGAACCGGCGGAGGTCCTAAGGCCTCCGCGCGGCACCGGTATGATGCCCCGCATGTGGAATGGCGGCGCCTTTAGCCGGACGATTTGCCGAAAGCAAGGCTTGACAAAGGAACAAAAAGCGAACATAAGGAACCGAGACGTTAATAACCTGTTACACCGCCCAATCCCTGTTGGATGCCGGGGCTCACCGGAGTTCGATCGATGCTTCAGATGGTTGCGACGATTTCCTCACTGATCCTGCTGGCGCTCGCGATCGGCGTGATCGCAAGCGCGGTATCCGGCGATTGGGCGCTGATGCTGCGCGCACTGCGGCATCGTACGGGCACGGCGCTGCCCCCGCTTCCTCCGCACGGCCGGCCGGTCGTCTTCGCACGCCAGATCCGCGTGACGCGGATTACGCCGCAATCGTCTCCGCAGCGCGCCGCCGCTTGACGCGCGAATAAGCGCGCACGCCGAGCGGGATCGCCACGGCATAAGCGAAGGTAAGCGCCGCCAGCGTGGCCCACGGCGCGGTCAGCAGCGAGGCACCGATCAGTCCGATCAGCAGCAAAGCGGGCAGACGAAATTCGCGGCGCAAGCGGAAGGACGACCAGCCATAGGTGGCAAGGTCGGAAATCATCAGCAGCGCGACGAGGATCGTCCACGGGGCGACAATATAGGTGCGCTGGAACAGATCCTGGAGCGCGGGGAGCTGCGCCTCCGCCAGCGCGAGCCACGCCACCAGCGGCAGCAGCGCCATGGCCGCGCCCGCAGGCGCCGGCACGCCCGTCAGGAAGCCCGCCGACTTGCGCGGCTGTTCGTCGGCATCGAGTTGCGCGTTGAACCGCGCGAGGCGCAGCGCGCAACAGACGGCATGCGTCAGCGCGATCACCCAGCCATATTTCGGCACGTAGACGAGCGACCAGAGATAGAGGATGACGGCCGGCGAAACGCCGAAGGCGATCACGTCCGACAGCGAATCGAGCTCGGCCCCGAACCGGCTTTCGGCGCGGAGCAGGCGCGCGACGCGCCCGTCAAGGCCATCGAGCACGCCCGCGATGAGGATCGCACCGACCGCCTTGCCCCATTCGCCTGAAATGCCGAACCGAATGCCCGTCAGCCCAAAACAAAGCGCGAGCGCGGTCACGGCGTTCGGCATGACGGCACGCAGCGGGATGCCCCGCCGCAGCGCGCGCGGTGGCCTCACTGCGCGATCCCGGTGATCTTCTCGCCATCGCCGATCCGGGCGAGCACGGTCTCACCCGCGATCGCGCGCTGACCAAGCGTTACCTTGGCTGCGGTGCCGGCGGGAAGGTAGACGTCGACCCGGCTGCCGAAGCGGATCAGGCCGATACGCTGCCCGGCGGCGACCATGTCGCCGGTCTTCACGAACGGCACGATCCGGCGCGCGACGAGGCCGGCGATCTGCGTGAAGCCGATCAGCGTGCCGTCGTGGCCCGTCATCAGGAAATGCTGACGCTCATTCTCCTCGCTCGCCTTGTCGAGGCTGGCGTTGAGGAACTTGCCGGCGATGTAGACGACCCGGGTGATCGTCCCGCCGATCGGCGCGCGATTGATGTGGACGTCGAACACGCTCATGAAGATCGACACGCGCATGCAGCGACCCGGGGGCAAGGCGCCCTCGCCCGTCAGCTCGATCGGCGGATCGACCTCCTGGATCATCGTCACGAGGCCGTCGGCGGGCGAGACCACCAGATCCTTGCCGAGCGGGACGCTGCGGATCGGATCGCGGAAGAAGGCGGCGACCCAGATCGTGATGCCGACGCCGATCCAGCCGAGCGACGTCGACAGCCAGAACAGGACCAGGGTAATCGCGCCCGCGATCAGCGCGAACTTGCGACCTTCGGGGTGGACGGACGGCCAGCGCCATTTGGCGCTGGGGGTGGTTTCGGGCCTGTTTTCAAGCGAGCTCATGGCAGGCTTCTAGGAGGCCCGGCCAAGGCTGACAATCATGCCGCGCCGGTTGCCACCCTCCGGATGCCGCCTTAGGAGGCGCGCATACCTCATCAGCTGACGGGAAGAAGCGCGCATGGCGAAGATCAAGGTCAAGACCCCGGTCGTCGAGATCGACGGCGACGAGATGACGCGGATCATCTGGGCGTGGATTCGCGAACGCCTGATCCTCCCCTATCTCGACATCGACCTCGAATATTACGACCTGGGCGTCGAGAAGCGCGACGAGACCAACGACCAGATCACGATCGACAGCGCCAAGGCGATCCAGAAATATGGCGTGGGCGTGAAGTGCGCGACCATTACGCCCGACGAGGCGCGGGTCGAGGAATTCGGCCTGAAAAAGATGTGGCGCTCGCCCAATGGCACGATCCGCAACATCCTGGGCGGCGTGGTCTTCCGCGAGCCGATCGTCATTTCCAACGTCCCGCGCCTCGTGCCCGGCTGGACCAAGCCGATCGTGGTCGGCCGCCATGCGTTCGGCGACCAGTATAAGGCGACCGACTTCAAGGTGCCCGGCAAGGGCAAGCTGACCATGAAGTGGCAGGGCGAGGACGGCCAGGTGATCGAGGAGGAGGTGTTCGACTTCCCCGCCGCCGGCGTCGCCATGGGCATGTACAATCTCGACGAGTCGATCCGCGACTTCGCGCGCGCCAGCATGAATTACGGCCTCGGCCGCGGCTGGCCGGTCTATCTGTCGACGAAGAACACGATCCTCAAGGCCTATGACGGCCGTTTCAAGGATATCTTCGAAGAGGTTTATGCCAGCGAATTCAAGGATCAGTTCCAGGCAGCGGGCATCGAATATCAGCATCGGCTGATCGACGACATGGTTGCCTCCGCGCTCAAATGGCACGGCGAATTCGTCTGGGCCTGCAAGAATTACGACGGCGACGTGCAGTCGGATTCGGTGGCGCAGGGCTTCGGTTCGCTCGGCCTGATGACCAGTGTGCTGATGACGCCCGACGGCAAGACGATCGAGGCCGAGGCGGCGCACGGCACCGTCACCCGGCATTACCGCCAGCACCAGCAGGGCAAGGCGACCTCGACCAACCCGATCGCGTCGATCTTCGCCTGGACCGGCGGCCTCAAGTTCCGGGGCAAGTTCGACGACACGCCCGATGTCACGCGCTTCGCCGAAGAGCTCGAGAAGGTGTGCATCGAGACGGTCGAGAGCGGCGCGATGACCAAGGACCTCGCCATCCTGATTGGCCCCGATCAGGCATGGATGACGACCGAGCAGTTCTTCGAAACGATCCGCGTCAATCTGGAAAAGAAGATGGCCGGCTGGGCCTGAACCCTCGGATCATCGGGATGGCGTCCGGGGAGAGCTTATGTGCTCGCGCCGGACGCCTAATCCCAAGATACGCGCCGGGATGCGCCGGAGCAGCGGCACGCGATCGAAGAATCGCATGAGGAGCGGCGGCCTTGGGCTGCCTACCCGCAACGCGCGGCCGATCACCCGGACGTGAACGATGTGCTGCAACGCCTGTACGATACGCACCGGGAACATGCGGCGCCGCTGGACGGCGGCGCACAAGCCATCGAGCCGCGCTCCGCGTTGCATCGGCTCTGCAAGCAGATTGGCGGCGGCAACGGCGTCCTGAATAGCGAGATTGATGCCCACGCCGCCCACCGGTGACATGGCATGCGCGGCATCGCCGATCGCGAGCAGGCCCGGCGCGTGCCATCGGGTGAGCCGGTCAAGCGTGACGCTGAGTAGCTTGACGTCGTCGAACGACGCCAAGGTCGCAATCCCTTCCGCCAGGATCGGCGCGACCGCGGCCACGTCGCGACGGAAGCGGTCGATGCCTTTGGCGCGGATCGCCTCGGCGCTGCCCTTGGGGATCACGCGGGCACATTGGAAATAGTCTCCGCGATCGATCGCGATGACCATCTGACCGCGATCGATATATCCCTCGGTCCGGTTGTCGGGCGTGCGCGCCTTGGCGACGCGGAACCAGTAGCCATCGATCGGCGCGCCAAGGTCGCGACAGGGAAGCTGGGCGGCATCGCGGAGGACCGAACGCCGCCCGTCGGCCGCGATGACCAGCCGTGCGCGCACCTCGTCCCCGTTAGCGAGCGTCACTCCAACGACGCGGCCACTTTCGTACAGCAGACCGGTCGCCTCGCAGCCCGTCATGCTTTTCGAGGACACGGGTGCGGACGCCGGCGCGTGCGAACAGATAGCCGGCCATCATTCCGGCTGGCCCCCCGCCGACGACGCAAAGGTCAACCTCGTCGATCGACACCGCCCCTAAATCCCGGTCAGCGCTTCTTCGGTCATGCGGCGCGCGACCTCCTCCTCACCCATGATCGTTGCATCGCTGCCGCGTTTGCACAGATAGGCGACCTCATCGTCCGTATGCGCCCGCGCCACGATGCGGAGCGACGGGTTGAGCGCGCGCGCCTGCTGGACGATCTGTCCCGCCTCGAACGACTGGGGGATCGCCACGAACAGGAGGCGGGCCTCACCGATCCGGGCGCGCTCCAGCGTCTCGCGCTTGGCCGCATTGCCGATCACGAGTTCGGTCCGATCGTCCGTCTGCGGCAGCCCTGCCAGATCCTGCTGCGCCTCGATTACCGCAAAGCGCTCCTGCGCGCCGATCAGCGCGCTGGCGACGCGGCCGCCGACGCGCCCATGGCCGACCAGCACGATGTGCCCGCCGATCGGCATCTTGGGGCTCGCGCCGATCGCGTGGCCATCGGCGTCGCCGACCACGCTCGCTCCTGCCCGGTCGATCAGGCGGAACAGCAGCGGATTGACGAGGATCGACAGGATCGCGCCCGCGAGGATCAGGTCGCGCCCCTCTGTGGGGAGCAGCGCCAGCCCCGTGCCGAGCGTCGCCAGGATGAAGGAGAATTCGCCGATCTGCGCGAGGCTGGCCGAAATGGTCAGCGCGGTCTTCTTGTCGCGGCCAAACAGGCGAACGATCAGGAACGCCGCCACCGACTTGCCGAGCACGATGATCATCACCGTGGCGAACAGCGCGAGCGGCGACTGCACCACGATGTGCGGGTTGAACAGCATGCCGACCGAGACGAA
>NZ_JBMDXG010000135.1:0-4743 GCF_048594985.1 Sphingomonas sp.
GGCGGGCCGCGGCACGCGCGAACGTTCCCTTTCCCACGCCCTGCGGCCCCGCGAGCAGCCAGGCGTGGTGCAACCGTCCGGAACGGGCGGCCGCTACGAACGCGGCGACCTGCGCCTGATGGCCGAGGATCATGCCAGGTCGTCGAGCGCGGTGAGCAGACGCGCGGTAACCTCATCGGCCTCGCCCTCCGCATCGACGATGCGCCAGCGGTCGGGCTCCGCCTCAGCGAGCGCGCGGAAGCCCGCCGTCACGCGCGCGTGATAGGCTGGGTCGCGCGCGCCGAAGCGGTCGGGACGACCGGCGTCGCGCGCCGTCTCGCGTGCGACGGCGATCGCGTCCGGCAAGGTCAGGAGCAGCGTACGATCGGGAAGCAGTCCCTCGCTGCCGATCGCATGAAGCGCGCGGATCGCCTCCGCTCCCAGGCCGTCCGCCCCACCCTGATAGGCGATCGAACTGTCGAGGAAGCGGTCGCACACCACCCACGCGCCGCGATCGAGCGCCGGGCGGATCGTCCGTTCGACATGGTCGGCGCGCGCGGCCGCGAACAGCAAGGCCTCGGCCCGCGCACCCCAGCGATCGGCCTCGCCCGCCAACAATAGCGCGCGGATCGCCTCGGCGCCGGGGCTGCCGCCGGGTTCGCGAGTCTCGATCACCTCGTGCCCGCGCGCGCGCAGCGCCGCCGCCAGAGCGCGCGCCTGGGTCGACTTGCCGACCCCCTCGCCGCCTTCGAGGCTGATGAAGCGGCCGCGCCCGCTCACTTTGCCGTCACGCCAGCCCGAACAGGCGGCGGAAGCCGTTGGCGATACGATCGAAGAAGCCCGCCTCGTCCACGTCGGCGGCGGCGGTCAGCGGCATCACCTGCGGCGGGCCGTCGGGGGTGCGGACGATCAGGTCGGCGATGTGCGCGCCGGCCTTGATCGGCGCCTTGATCGGCCCGTCGAACGCGACCGAGACCTTCATGTCGGACGCAAGCCCAGCGGGCAGCGTCACGGCGAGGTTACGCGGCGCGACGAGCGCCACTTCGCGCGCATTGCCGAGTTGCACCGGCGCGGTCGCGACCCGCGCACCCTTGGCGAAGAGCGGCTTGGACTGCCACGCGCGGAAGCCCCAGTTCATGAACGCGACCGACTGCTCGATCCGCTGGTTGAACCCGGTCAGCCCCGACAGCACCATCACCAGCCGGCGCCCATTCTGTTCGGCCGATCCGGTGAAGCCGTAGCCCGATTCCTCGGTATGGCCGGTCTTGAGCCCGTCGGCGCCCGCGACGCGGCCGAGCAAAGGATCGCGATTGGCCTGCGTGATCGCCTGCCCCGACCCCAAAGTCTTGCCCCAGGTGAAGTTGGGGCGGCTGTAAAAATCCTTGTAGAGCCGGGGAAAGTTCTGGATCGTGGCGGTCGCCAGCGTCGCGAGGTCGCGCGCGGTGACATAGGTTACGCCGCCGTCGGGCCACCCGTTCGACGTCCCGAAATTGCTGTTGGCGAGCCCAATTTCCTTCGCGCGCCGGTTCATCAGCGCGACGAAAGCGGGCTCGGTCCCCGAAATATGCTCGGCCAGCACGACGCAGGCATCATTGCCCGACAGCGTAACGATGCCGAGCAGGAGGTTCGCTATCGACACCTGCTCGCCGGGCGACAGGAACATGGTCGATCCCGCCTTGGGGCCATGCCACTGGCGCCACGTTTCCGGCCGGACAGTCGCCATGTCGCTGAGCTTCAGTTCACCCTTCTTGACCAGGTCGAACGCGACATAGACCGTCATCATCTTCGCCATCGAAGCCGGCGGGATCCGCTGGTCGGCATTCTTGGCGTAGAGCGTCGCGCCCGAGGACAGGTCCTTCATGAAGGCGACGGGGGCGGGCGTGTCGAACGGCGGCGCGGCCGCCTCGCCCGGAAGCGCCACGAAGGCGGTGGTGGCAAGCGCGAGCGTGGTGAAACGGAAACGCATCATGACGGGCGGATCATCCCCTGAACCTGTGTGTGACACGACGTCTAGACCCGCCTTGGGACGGGCGCCAGCACGTCTAGCGGGCAATCTCGTCGGACAGCACGCCGACCGACAGCGCATAGAAATTGGAGCAGTTGTAATCGAGGATCGAGCGGTAGTTGGTCGTGATGAGGTAGGCGGTGTTGCCTGCCCCATCCGGCTCGATCAGGCTGGCGAGTTCGGTGTCGGGCGGCACCGCCGCGCCCGCGAACAGCACGCCCTTCGCCTTCCACTCGGCGATCGTCAGCCAGCGGCTGTGGCGCTGATGGACGCGCGGGCAGCGCGGGCTGGTCAGCTTGGGCGCGATCGCGGTGCGGTCGAACCCGCTCGGCACCAGTACCGCGACCGCCCATGGCGTGCGCGGCTTCCAGCCTGCATCCTTCAGATAGGCGGCGATCGAGGCGAGCGCATCCGGCTCGCTCCGCCAGATGTCGGCCTTGCCGTCGCCATCGCCGTCGGCGGCGATACGCAGATAGGTCGAGGGCAGGAATTGCGGATAACCGGTAGCGCCCGCCCAGCTTCCCTTAAGCGTCTCGCGGCTGACGCCCTGGTCGATCAGCTTGAGCGCGGCGATCAACTCGGCCGAGAACAGTTCGCGCCGCCGTCCTTCGAAGGCCAGCGAGGCGAGCGAGCGGATCAGATCGAAATTGCCGGTGAAGCTGCCATAGCCCGTCTCCAGCCCGAAGATGGCGAGCGTGACCTTGCCCGGCACGCCGGTCCGCGCCTCGTTGCCCGCGAGGGGAGCAGCCAGGCGCTGATACCGTGTCCGCCCCTTGTCGATATGGACCTGCGTGACGTGGCTGCGACGATAGGGCGCAAAGTCCATCACCCCCGGCGGGCCGCCGGGCGTGCCGCCCGGTTGCCCGCGATCCAGGCTGATGACGCGCGGATTGAAGGTGAGGCCGGCCGTCTCGCGATCGAACGTGGCCGGCCTGACCCCTGCCGCGATCGCGCGGGGACGCAGTCCGCCGAGAAAGGCGGCGAAGGCCGCATCCTCGGCACTTGGAGCCGGAGCCGCCACCGTCACGGGCGCGGCCTGCGCACCGGGCGGCTCCGCCTGCTGCGCCATTACCGGCATGGCGGACAGGATCATGGCGAAGACTGCGACGAGCGGACGATCGGGCATGTCCTGCCCTTGCCACGCCCGCGCGCGAACACAAACCCGCTTCGGCCGCGTTCATCGCACGCTTGGCGGACCATGCGGCCTTCGATAAGGCGCATTCGCCGGACAGGTGGCCGAGTGGTTTAAGGCAGCGGTCTTGAAAACCGCCGTGGGTTCACGCCCACCGTGGGTTCGAATCCCACCCTGTCCGCCACTTGCCGCCCGGATGCGGCGACGACCAATCGCCTCGGAGCCTGCTTGGCCGAAATCCTCTTTCGTTCGGAACGATTGGAAGTCCGACGTGTCGCGGCAGGTGACGGGCGGATGCAGGCGGTCACGTTCGACAGCTATCACGAACGACCCGATCTCGATCGTCCCGGCTTCGGCGAAGACTATTTCGCTGCACGCGGCGTTACCGCGATTCATGTCCTATGCGCCGGCAATGACTGGTTCCAATATGATGATTTTCCAGCTTTACTGTCGCGCATTGGCGAAACCGTAGCCGGAGCGGAACATGTGCTTGCTTATGGATCGAGCATGGGCGGATATGCCGCCCTGCGCTTCGCATCCGCCGTGGGCGCGCACGCCGCGCTCGCGCTCTCGCCCCAATATTCGCTCGATCGCGCCAAGGTGCCGTTCGAAACGCGCTGGGCGCAGGACCAGCGCCGTATTCGCTTTCTCCCCGCGCTCGACGGCGCGATCCGCGCCGTTCCGCTGATGGTCGTCGCTTATGACCCTAAGCTCGCGCAGGATCGACGTCATGCCGAGTTGATCAAGGCGGAGGCAGCCGTCAGGGTTCTCCCTCTGCCGTTTGCAGGTCATCCTGTCGGAACTTTCCTTAATGATGCGGGCCTGCTGGACCCGCTGGTCCAGGCCGTCCTGCACGGTGATTTCGATCCAATGCGCTTTGCTGCGGCGGCGCGTGATGCGCGTCGTACTTCGCCCCAATGGCTTTCGCAGTTGGCGTCCGCGCAACCGGCGTGGCGGCCCGCCACATCGGTCGCGCTCGCGGAGCGCGCCGCCCGGCTCGCGCCCGAGCGGCCGCCCATCCTCAACGCGCTTGCGCTGCGCCTCGCCGCCGCCGGCCGCTTCGGAGAGGCGGTGGCAACGCACCACCGCGTTCTATCGATCGAGCCGGTGGTCGATTATGCTTGGAGCCTGTGCAAGACGCTTCATGCCTCGGGAGACCTGCCCGGCGCGCTCGGCGTGGCACGGAGGCTGCAGAACGATGCGCCGCGTGCCGCGGGATACCATGCCTGGGCGGCCAAGCTACAGAGCCTGATGGGAGATAAGGAAGGCGAGTTGCGCGATCTGCGGCGCGCCCTTGCGCTCGATCCGAGCAATACCGTCTATCGTCTAGTCGTGCTTAAACTCATTTGGCAGCTCAGGGTGCGTCGCTTGCTGCGGATCGGTCGGCGCCGTTGAACCTGCGCGCAATCGGCGTGGTCAGGAGCAAAGCGAAGGCGGAGGCGGCCATGTCGGCGAGCCAGTCGGCCCATTCCGCATCACGATGGAGCGCGGGCACCATCTGGCTGAGTTCGATGAAACCACCGAACAGCGCGATCGGCACGAAGAGGCGGATGACCGACGCGCGCGGATAGGCCAGGCGCCCCAGCACGGTGACGGTGAAGAACGCCACCATATGGTCCAGCTTGTC
>NZ_JBMDXG010000136.1:0-4121 GCF_048594985.1 Sphingomonas sp.
ATCCGCAAGGCGCTGCCCGACGCGATCGACCTGCTCGTGATCTGCGCGGAGGCGGGCCTGACGGTCGACGCGGCGTTCGGCCGCGTCGCGCGCGAATTGGGCAAGGGCTATCCGGAACTTGCCGACGAGATGTCGCTGACCGCGATCGAGCTCGGCTTCCTCACCGATCGCCGGGCGGCGTTCGAAAATCTCGCGACGCGGGTCGATCTTCCCTCGGTCCGCAGCCTCGTCACGACGCTGATCCAGACCGAGAAATATGGGACCCCGCTCGCCTCGGCGCTGCGTGTCCTGTCCGCCGAGTTCCGGCACGAGCGAACGATGCACGCCGAGGAAAAGGCCGCGCGCCTGCCGGCGGTGATGACGGTGCCGCTGATCGTGTTCATCCTGCCGGTGCTGTTCATCGTGATCCTGGGGCCCGCCGCCTGCTCGATCGGCGACGGACTGCTGAAGAATTGAGCCGGACCGCAGGTTGACCGCAACCGCCGGGGCGCGCACATCGTTACGCCCTCACGATAAGCGGAGAGTGCATTGATGCCGGCCTTCACCATGACCGAATGGGCCATTCTGTTCCTGGTGCTGCTGCTGGGCTGGATGCTCGGGCTGATTTCCCGATCGGGCAAGAAGTGGCGCCGATTGTACGAGAGCGAGCGCGACGCGCGCGCCGAGGAACAGCGCGAGCATGACGCCGCCCTGCGCGAGGCGAATGCCCGCATCGCCGAGCTGGAGCGCGCACGCCCGGCGGCCGCGGTCGCAGCAGTTCCCCCGGCGGCGGCCGCGCCGGCCACGCCGCATACGCTCGACCTGACGCGCGACGACCTGACCCGCCTGCGCGACGTGACGCGCGGCGGCGAGCGCCGCCTGAACGCCGAGGGGATCAGCCGGTATCGCGACATCATCGCCATGTCGGCGGAGGACGAGGCTGCGCTGGAACAGCGGCTGGGCATGGACCCCGGCTATATCGAGCAGGAGAAGTGGCGCGAGCAGGCCACGTTGCTCGACGCGGGCAAGTTCGACGAGCACAGCGCCCGCTTCGCCTGATCGACTGGGCCGAATTCGGCTCTTTGGCGGTTGCGGCGGCGCATCGCCGACCCTAGGCATCGTCACCGATGCGGATGGCGTCCTTGTCCTGGTCGAACATCCGCGACGGGCGCGTCACGCGCCGGGCGACGCCGCTCGTCCTGACGATCCTGGCGCATATCGCCATCCTGCTGCTCCTGCTCCAGACCACCGCCTTTCGTTTCCGCCCGCCGCCGCCGGGGGACGGGCCGCTGGTGACGATGGACATCGCGCCGGAGGCCCAGCCCGAGGCGCGCCGCAGCCGCGCGCCCCAGCGCGTCCGCCGCGCCGAGCGCGCGCCCTCCGCCCCGCCCCGCCCGCCCGAGCAACAACAGCCGCGCGAGAAACCCGACGTCGCGCAGCCGTGGGTGCTGATGCCGGGGCTGGAAAGCTTCGACCTGCGGCAGGTTCGCTCCGATCCGTCGGCGCGGCAATCCACGCAAGGGAGCGCGCAGGGCGAAGCGGAAACAGCGGACAGCGGGTCGGTGTACGGCCCGACCAACGCGCCCGGCGGCGGGCGGCTGTACAATGCCGAATGGTTTCGTGAGCCGACCGACGCCGAATTGTCCTTCTACATGCCGCGTGGCGTGGTCGGATGGGGCGTGATCGCGTGTCAGACGGCGGAGCGCTACCATGTCGAGAATTGCCGCGAGATCGCGGACTCGCCGCCCGGATCGGGCCTGGCGCGCGCGATCCGCGAGGCATCGTGGCAGTTTTTGGTCCGCCCGCCGCGCATCAACGGAAAGCCGGTGGTGGGAAGCTGGGTCCGGATCCGGATCGACCTGACGCCCGCCGGCAGCCGGGTGAAATAGGCCCCGCCCGATCAGGCGCGCCTTTTCCACCGCGTCAGCGCAGCACGCGCGAGTATGCCCGCCCCCACCACGGCGGCGGCGGTGGCGAGTTCGTGGCGGCGCGCGGTCGCGAACAGGCTGAACCGGCGTCCGCGTTGCGCGCCGTCGACCCGCCCATCGTCGCCCTGCGGCGCATCGAGATTACCCGCGACCTGGCCGACAGGCTCGGCGCGTTCGACCAGCGCGCCCGCCATCCGCACCGCGATATGATCGAACAAGGTGGGGAAAAGCGCGGCGCCGATCGTCTGCAACTTGCCGCTACCGCCGACCGTCAGCGAGCGGCGCGGATGACAGGCGGCGTCGAGGATCGCGTCGGCCACGATCTCCGGTGCGTAGATCGGCCGGGGCAGCCGCGCGCGTTTCCCCGTGCGGTTCCGCGCGTGCCCGGTGAACGGGGTGCCGATCGGGCTGGGTTTGAGCAGGGCCACCGAGACGGGCAGCGCATCCATCAGCACCTCGATCCGCAGCGAATCGGTAAAGCCTTTCATCGCATGCTTCGACGCATTGTAGGAGGACAGCAGCGGGCTGCTCATGTCGCTGTTGACCGATCCGACGTTGATCAGCGCGCCGCCGCCGGGCCGGTCTTTCAGATGCCGGACCGCCGCGAGTGAGCCATGGACCATGCCCCAGTAATTGGTTTCGAACACCCGCCGGTGATCTTCGGTCGGTTGTTCCAGCGCCTTGGCATAGGTTCCGACGCCCGCATTGTTGACCCAGGTGTCGAAGCCGCCGAAGCGATGGATGGTCGATATGACGACGCGGTCGATGTCGCCTTCGACGCTTACGTCCGCGGCGACGTAATCCGCGTCGCCCCCACCAGCCCGAATGCCCTGCACCACGGCCTGCAACGCATCCGAATCGCGCGCGACCAGCATCACGCGGGCACCGGTGGCGGCGGCCTTTCGCGCGGCGGACAGGCCATGGCCCGACGAGGCCCCCGTGATGACGATCACTTGCTCGGCAAGCGGCTTCAACCTGATCGACATGATACGCACCTCTTGGGGAAGCCGGACGCCAAGGGAGCATCGCATCCGTTCGGCGGATGAAGCGATCCCACCCCGCATAACGTTCCCGGATGGCACCACGTCGGATGCTCAACGCCGCGAGCGCCGGGACAATGCGGGCTCAGCCGCGACATTCGCCGCAGGCGGGTTGCCGGTCATACCCTCGATCCGGCAAGAGCGCCCCATGCCGACACAGATTGCCATGGGGACGACGCCGGACGCGACCGACGCGCATCTCGAGCTGGAGGAGCTGCTCGCCAGCCGCCTGCTGGTCCAGGGCAATTCGGGCTCGGGCAAGTCGCACCTGCTGCGCCGTCTGCTGGAGCAGAGCGCGGGGCTGGTCCAGCAGGTCGTGATCGATCCGGAAGGCGACTTCGTCACGCTTGCCGACGCGTTCGGCCATCTGATCATCGAAGCGGCCGACTATAGCGAGGCGGAGACCGCCAGCATCGCCGCGCGCGTGCGCCAGCACCGCATCTCCGTCATCCTCAATCTCGACGGGCTGGAGGTGGACGCCCAGCTCCGCTGCGCGGGCGGCTTCCTCAACCGGCTGTTCGATGCCCCGCGCGAGCAATGGTATCCGGCCCTGGTGGTGGTCGACGAGGCGCAGCTCTTCGCGCCGGCGGCGGCCGGCGACGTGGGCGAGGAGGCGCGGCGGGTGTCGCTTGCGGCAATGACCAACCTGATGTGTCGCGGCCGCAAGCGCGGACTGGCGGGAATCATCGCGACCCAGCGCCTGGCGAAGCTGGCCAAGAATGTCGCGGCCGAAGCGTCCAATTTCCTGATGGGGCGGACCTTCCTCGACATCGACATGGTCCGGGCGGCGGACCTGCGGGGGATGGACCGGCGGCAGGCCGAGCAGATCCGCGATCTCGCGCGCGGCCAGTTCCTGGCGCTGGGGCCGGCCTTGTCGCGGCGGCCGCGCCTCATCCATATCGGCCCCGTCCGCACGAGCGGCGCGGGGGGCGCGCTGTCGCTCCAGCCGCTGCCGGACCTGCAACGCGACGATCGACAGGCGCTGCTGTTCGACGCGCTCGACCCCGCACCGCCGCCGCCCCCGCCCCCTCCCCGGCCGGCCGAGCCGGTCGAACATTTGCTCGCCCGGCTGGAGGCGGCGCCGCGCGACCGCGAGCCGGCGGAGGCGGCCCCGGCCCTGTCCGCTACCGCGCTCGAGGCCCGTGTGGACCGGCTCCGGGGCGGCATGGCGCGC
>NZ_JBMDXG010000137.1:0-2540 GCF_048594985.1 Sphingomonas sp.
AACCTTGCCATCTCGGTCGGCATGGTCCTGCTCCAGCTCTTGCTGTCAATCGTGCTGGTGTTGCTGTTCCGCGCGCTGCTCCCCTCACTGGAAGAGGCGGGTTGGATCGGCCCCCGCCCCGCCCCGCGCGATGATCCCGTCGCCGCCGCAGGCCCCGCCGTCGCACTGGCGATTGCTGTGGGCGCGGCTTCCATAGCCAAGGCGCTGCTGCTCCACCGCCTGCTCGGCGCGCGGGTCAATGGCTGGCGCTGGCCGCTCGTCTGGGCGGCGATCGTGGCCGGACTGGCGGGCTGGGCGGTGACCCGCGTCCCCCACGAGCTTGAATGGTTCGAGCTGGCAGTCGGCGTGCCGCTGATCCTCGCCATCTTCTGCGCGATCATCTGGTTTCGTGCCTTCAATCACGACGACCGCGTGCTCTTTCGCAAGCAGCCCGCAAGCGCCTAAAGGATCGTGATGCTCTCCGCCGATACGCACCGCACCGACGTCATCATCCTGGGCGGGGGTCTGGTCGGCCTGACGCTCGCGCTCGCGCTCGATGCCGGGGGCATCGCCTGCGTGGTGATCGATCCGGTCGATCCGGCCGCCACGCTCGCGCGAGGGTTCGATGGACGCGCATCGGCCATCGCCAGTGCCAGCCACAACATGCTCGACACGATCGGCGTGGGCGCACGGCTTGCCGGCAAGGGCTGCGCGATCCGCTCGATCCATGTCAGCGACGGCCTCGCCCCGCGCGCCTTGGTGTTCGACCCCGCCGAGGGGAGCGGTCCGCTCGGCCGGATGTACGAGAATCGCCTGCTGCGCGCGACCTTGCACGAAGCCGCCAGGGACGCGGCGAACCTGACCCTGCTCGCGCCCGCGACACCGATCGCGGTCGAACGCGATGCCATGTCGGCACGCGTCACGATTGCCGACGGGCGCCGCTTCGCCGCGCCGCTGCTGATCGCGGCAGAGGGGCGCAATTCCCCCACCCGCGCGGCGGCCGGAATCAGCATCGCGCGCTGGAGCTACGATCACAGTGCGATCATCGCCACGCTCGGCCACGAACGGCCGCATGGCGAGATCGCCTACGAGATTTTCTATCCTTCGGGCCCCTTCGCGCTGCTGCCGATGCCGGACGACGATGTGGGGCATCGGTCGGCGATCGTCTGGACGGTCGCCGCGGCACACGGGCCGGCGATGATCGGCCTGCCCGACCGCGCCTTCCTGGCGGAGGCGGAAAAGAGGATGGGCGGGATGCTGGGCGCGCTCCGCTCGGCCAGCCCGCGTTCGGCCTACCCGCTCGGCTTCCACCATGCCGCGCGGATCACGGATCAGCGTCTCGCCCTCGTGGGCGATGCCGCCCATGGCATCCATCCGATCGCGGGCCAGGGGCTAAACCTCGGCCTGCGCGACGTGGCCACGCTGGCGGAGGTCGTGATCGAAGGGGCACGGTTGGGCATGGACCTGGGCGATGCGCAATTGCTCGCGCGCTATCAGCGCTGGCGCGCGTTCGACAATTTCCTCGTCGCCGCCACCACCGACACGCTGACCCGCCTGTTCGGCATGCCGGGGCGCGGCCCGCGCGCGATCCGCCGCTTCGGGCTGGACGTCGTGTCGCGCATCGCGCCTCTTCAGCGCCGCTTCATGGCCGAGGCGCGGGGGGAGACGGGCAAGTTGCCGCGCCTGCTCCAGGGGGTGGAAATCTAAACGACGGCCGCCTGCTTCCGATCAGCGTCCGAATGCCGCGTAGGCGCCGTAAATGCTGGTGACGGTCAGCACGACGCCCACCAGCACCATCAACGTCTTGGTCGGCATCCGCTTGGCGATGATCGCACCGAATGGCGCCGCGATCACGCCGCCGATCAGCAGGCCGAGCATCGCATAGGTAAAGGTCGCCAGCCCGAAATGGGCGAGGAAGGTGGCGGAAACGGTCAGGGTCAGGAAGAATTCGACCGTATTGACGGTGCCCACCGTGTGCCGGGGGTTCGAGCCCTGGACCAGCAGGTTGCTGGTGACGATCGGCCCCCACCCGCCGCCGCCCGCCGCATCGAGAAAGCCGCCGATCAGTCCGAGCGGCTCGATCACCCTGGGTTTCTTCTCCTGCGGCGGATATCTGAGCCCCCGCCAGAGGATGTAGACCCCGATCGCGGCCAGATAGAGCATGACGAACGGCTTGGCGGCGTCCGCGCTGACGTTGCTTAGCACATAGGCACCCAGAAACCCGCCCAGCATGCCGGGCAGCGCCAGGCGCGCGAACAGCTTCCAGTCGACATTGCGATGGAGGACGTGGCTGATTCCCGACGCAGCGGTCGTGAACGTCTCGACCGCATGCACGCCGGCCGACGCCGCGGCGGGGGGAACGCCCAGGCTGATCATCAGCGTGTTGGAGATCACGCCGAACGCCATGCCGAGCGCGCCGTCGATCACCTGTGCGACGAATCCCACCAGGATGAAGGGCAGCAGGTCGGCCAGCTCGAACGACGCAAAGTCCAACACCCGCTCACCCCCGAAATCGTCGGCAGATTTCCTACCCGATCGATGGGCAACTATCGGTCGGTGGC
>NZ_JBMDXG010000138.1:0-10058 GCF_048594985.1 Sphingomonas sp.
GGGCGACGGCGAGAGGATGGAGAGGGCTTTACTTCGCCAGCGCCGAAAACAGGCTCCGGTAATAAGCCAGTCCCGCCGGGAAGTTCGCCACGGGCAGGCGCTCGTTCAGCCCGTGCGCGAAATCCTCGCTCGGCTTCGTGAAGAGCGGGCTGATGCTGTAGCTCGGCACGCCGACGCTGCGATACCACATGCTGTCGCTCGCGCCCGATGCCTGCGCTGGGAACACCGCGACGCCGGGATAGACCGCGTGGATCGATGTCTCGACCGCCGCCTTCACGTCGGGGTGCAGCGGGGAGGCGGGGGTCGCGACCGATCCCTCGCTCACGTCCTTCACCGTCACCGCCGGATCGCCGATCACGCGCACCAGTTCCTGCCTGATCTCCTCGACCGGGTGGCCGGGAAAGATGCGGCAATTGACGTTGGCGGTCGCGCGCTGCGGCAGCGCGTTCAGCGCGTGCCCGCCGTGCAGCATCGTCGCGACGCAGGTCGTCCCGATGCTGCCCACCGTCGCCGGATTGGCGGCGAGCGTGCCGATCGCGCGCGCGTCGGTCGGATCGGCGACGAACGCGCGCAGCGCGGCGGCGACCTCCGGCTCCTCATATTTCGCGGCATTGGCCAGCGACAGGCGCGTGATGTCGTTCAGCTCGGGCTTGAACCGATAGGCGCCGATCTTCGTCAGCGCGGTGGCCAGCTGGGTGATCGCGTTGACGGTGCGCGGCTGCGACGAATGGCCGCCCGGATTGGTCACGCTCAGCTCGAAATCGGCATAGGTCTTTTCGGCCGCGGTCCAGGTGAAATAAGCCGGCTTGCCCGTCTTTTCGTCGAGCACCCCGCCGCCGCCGTCGACATTGAGCACCAGCTCCGCGCCCTTCAGCTGCGCGGCAAGTGCCTCGCTGGTCTTCATCGCCGTCTCTTCGTCGCCCGAAAAGGCGAGGACGATGTCGCGCGCCGGGCGGAAGCCGCCGCGCCGCAGCTCGACCAGCGCGGTCACCGCCAGCGCGGCGTCGCTCTTCATGTCGCTCGCACCGCGCCCGAACAGCACGCCATTCTCGATCACCGGGGTGAAGGGATCGCGCGCCCAGTCCTTCGGGTCCGCCTCGACCACGTCCATATGCCCCGAAATGACGATCGGCTTCAGCTTCGGGTTCGATCCCTTCCACCGCGCGACCAGATAGGCCGTGTCGCCCAGCGGCGTGATCGTCACGTCGCCGTCCGCCCATCCACCCGCCGTCAGCGCCGCCTTGAACAACGCCGCCACCTCGGCGGTGCGATTGCCCGGTCCCGCGACCGATCGGATCGCGATCGCCTTCTCGGCCAGCGCGATCGCCTGTCCCGCGCCGTCCGCGGCCGGTGCGGCGTGTGCGCGCGTGCCCGCCGCCAGCAATGCGATCAGCGCCCAGGTCCGTTGCATAAGATCTCCCTTCGTCCTGCCTATCCCGCTTTCGGGGCCGCGCAAACGGGCAATGATGTTCTGTTTATGTTCTTCCCTCCGGTCGCAATCCATGATATACGACAACGGACGATGTCTTGCCTCATCGGCCGGCACCGGCTGGGGAAGGCGGGAAAACGCGTTAGTCCGGGCGTGAACTTCGTGAACTTTGGCAGGCTTGCTAAGGCCCGCGCGACCGAATCGCATTTGGAGACCTTCGCGATCATGAGCACGCGCACCGAAACCGACAGCTTTGGCCCGATCGAGGTTCCCGCCGACAGCTATTGGGGTGCGCAGACCCAGCGCTCGATCCAGAACTTCCCGTTCGGGGAGCGGGAGCGGATGCCGCTCGGCATCGTCCACGCGCAGGCGATCGTGAAGCAGGCGGCGGCGCGGGTGAACCGCAAGCATGGCCTGGATGCCGGGCTGGCCGACGCGATGGAGGCGGCGGCGCAGGCGATCATCGCCGGCACGCTCGACGCGCAGTTCCCGCTGGTCATCTGGCAGACCGGGTCGGGCACGCAGACCAACATGAACGTGAACGAGGTGATTGCGGGCTACGCCAACGAGCAGTTGACGGGCACGCGCGGCGGCAAGTCGCCTGTCCACCCCAACGACCATGTCAACATGAGCCAATCGTCCAACGACAGCTTTCCGACCGCGCTGCATGTCGCGACGGTGCTGGCGGCGGAGCGCACGTTGCTGCCCGCGCTCGACCGGCTGCACGACGCGCTCGGCGCCAAGGCGGAGGCATGGGACGACATCGTCAAGATCGGACGCACCCACACGCAGGACGCGACCCCGCTGACGCTGGGCCAGGAATTTTCGGGTTACGTCGCGCAGCTTGCAAGCTGCCGCGCGCGCATCGAAGGCGCGATGAACGGCAATTTGCGGAAGCTGGCGATCGGCGGCACTGCGGTCGGCACCGGCCTGAACGCGCCGAAGGGCTGGGCGGAGGACATGTCGGCCGCGATCAGCGACATCGCCGGCAGCCGGTTCGAGCCCGCGCCCAACAAGTTCGAGCAACTGGCGGCGAAGGATGGCCTGGTCTTCTTCTCGGGCGCGCTCAAGACGCTGGCGGTCGCGCTGACGAAGATCGCCAACGACATCCGCTTCCTGGGTTCGGGGCCGCGCTCCGGTCTCGGCGAGCTGTCGCTGCCGGAGAACGAGCCCGGCTCGTCGATCATGCCGGGCAAGGTCAACCCGACCCAGTGCGAGAGCCTGACGATGGTCGCGGGCCAGGTGATCGGTAACGACGCGGCGGTAACGGTCGGCGGGATGCAGGGGCATTTCGAGCTGAACGTGTTCATGCCGCTGATCGGGGCGAACGTCCTGCGGTCGATCCATCTGCTGGCCACGGGAATGGTGAGCTTCGCCGAGCGCTGCGTCGACGGGATGGAGGCGAACCGCGACCAGATCCGCGCCGGGATGGAGCGCTCGCTGATGCTCGTCACCGCGCTCGCGCCCGAAATCGGCTACGACAATGCCGCCTCGATCGCCAAGTACGCGCACAAGAAGCATCTGACGCTCAAGGAAGCCGGGCTCGAACTCGGCCTGGTCGACGAGGCGACGTTCGATCGCGTGGTCGTGCCGGAAACGATGCTCGGCCGCTGATCGGCCCACTCGATCTTTCTCAACGGGATTGTGCGTTTCCGGGGGAGCGCACGTCCCGCTAGCCTTCCTTCGACAAGGAGGATGGCATTATGGGCGACATCGGGAATTTCATCGGCTCGGCCCGGATCGTGCGCGCGGTCGGCCTGCCGCTGGTCATGCTCGGGCTCGCGTCCGCATGGGCCGCGTTCGGCCTGATCGTGCTGCGCCTCGCCTGACGGACATGCGGCGATCAAGGCGGCGCGCCCGCCGCGCCGTCATCCGGTCATGGAACCCTTGTCCCGTCTCGCCGCGGTCGCGCGCCGGCCGCTCGTCCTGCCGCTCCTCATGGCGGCGCTGGCACTCGGCTGGGTCGCGATCCTGATCTACACGCTCAAGGTAACCGCCTAGCTGTCGATCGGTTCGAAGCGCGGGTCTTTCGGGGGCGGCGGGGCCTTGTCCTCCTGCCGGTTGGCGTAGAGCAGCGCCGCGACCAGGGCGGCCGATCCGATGCCGATCGCCGCGCCCGCCTTCGCCGCCGTCACCAGATTCTTGCGCGAGCGATCCTTGCTCTTGCCCGATTCGTGGGGCTTGCGGTCGGTCTTCGGCGTGTCGGCCATCTCTGCTCTCCCTTGTCGCCTGCCTTGGGTCGCCCCTTGCTAGGCCCGTCGATGGGGCCAAAAGAAGGCGCGCGTCACCGGAACAACCCTCCTGCCTCGCGCGCTGTTCCGCCTGTCGTTTCGGAAGGGAGTCGAACATGATCGGCAGGGTGATCGGTGCGCTGGTCGGGCGCGAGCTTGATCGTGGTCGCAATGAAAGCGGCGTGAAGGGTGCGCTGGTCGGCGCCTTGGGCGTATCGGTGCTGCGGCGGATGGGGCCGCTCGGAATGGTGCTTGGCGGCGCCTATGTCGCGCGCAAGATGTACCAGCGCAGCCGCGCGGATCGCCACACCGCGCCCGACGTGCGATAACGCCGCCCGTCGGCGGCGGAGTTGGGGGGCAGGCGTCATGAGCGGGATGGCGAATCGCGAATATCAGATGTTTCCCGTGCTCGACGCGGGACAGATCGAGATTGCGCGCCGTTTCGCCAGCGGCCCCCCGCAGAAATTTGCCGCCGACGAGCAGATTTACGGCATCGGGGAGCAGCACGCGCCCTCGTGGCTGGTGATCGAGGGCGAGATCGCGGTCTATCGCCGCGACGGCCTGTCGCACGAGGCGCTGATCACGCGCCACGGCCCCGGCCAGTTCACGGGCGAGATCAACCAGCTTGCCGGCCGGCCGTCGTTCGCAGCGGGGAGGGCGGGGCCGGACGGCTGCACCGCGCTGCCGCTTGATGCGGTCCATCTGCGCGCGCTGATGGTCGGCTCGGCCGAGCTGGGCGAGCTGGTGATGCGCGCGCTGATCCTGCGCCGCGTTGGCCTGATCGAGGAGGGGGGCGCCGGCACGATCCTGATCGGGTCGCCCCGCGACCCCGATCTGGTCCGCCTCCAGGGCTTCCTCACGCGCAGCGGCTATCCCAATCTCGTCCACGACGTCGCCGAGACCGGAGAGGGCCGCGCGCTGGTCGAGCGGCTCGGCCTGCTGCCGGAGGAGCTGCCGCTGGTGGTCTGCCCCGACGGCACGCTTCTGCGCCATCCGACCGAGGTCGAGCTGGCCGCCTGCCTCGGCATGATGCCCACGCTCGATCCCGATCAGGTCTACGATATGGCGGTGGTCGGCGCGGGGCCGGCGGGGCTCGCGGCGGCGGTCTATGGCGCGTCGGAAGGGCTCAGCGTCATCGTGCTCGACGAACGCGCGATGGGGGGTCAGGCGGGCGCGTCGAACCGGATCGAAAACTACCTTGGATTCCCCACCGGCATCTCCGGCCAGGCGCTCGCCGGCCGCGCCTTCACGCAGGCGGTGAAGTTCGGCGCGGAGATCGCGGTTCCGCTCGCGGTGAAGCGGCTCGATTGCGACGCGAGCCCGATGCGGATCGAACTGTCGACCGGCGATACGATCCGCGCGCGCAGCGTCGTCGTCGCCTCGGGCGCGCGCTATCGCCGCCCCGCGATCGACGGGCTCGACCGGTTCGAGGGCGCGGGCGTCTCCTACTGGGCCTCGCCGATCGAGGCGCGGCTGTGCGCGGGGGAGGAGGTCGCGCTGGTCGGCGGCGGCAACAGCGCCGGGCAGGCGGCGGTGTTCCTCGCGCCGCAGGTCAAGCGGCTGCACCTGATGGTCCGGCGCGATCTGTCCGAAACCATGTCGCGCTACCTGATCGATCGGATCGCCGCGCTTCCGAATGTCGAGGTGCATGTCGGCAGCGAGGTCGTCGCGCTGGAGGGCGACCGCGCCGAAGGCCTCGTCGCCGCCGAGTTCCGCACGCACGACGGGGGCAGCCACCGCTGCGCGCTGCGCCACCTGTTCCTGTTCATCGGCGCCGAACCCAATGCCGACTGGCTGCGCGGGTGCGCTGACACCGACCGCCACGGCTTCATCCTGACGGGGCAGGGGCCCCGCCCGCTCGAAACCAACGTGCCCGGCGTGTTCGCGATCGGGGACGTCCGCGCCGGCTCGACCAAGCGCGTCGCGGCGGCGGTGGGCGAGGGCGCGGCGGTGGTGGCGCAGGTCCACCAGCTCCTGGCGGCGCAGCAGGCCGGATGACCGCGCCGCAGGGGGAGGTAGCGCGCCGATCCTGACGCCCGCCCGCCGCCTGTGCTAGGGGCCGGCGCGATGACGCTCCCGCCGCTCGACCGCATCCCGCCGCAGGTCGTCTCGCTCGCCGACTACGAACCGCTGGCGCGCGAACGCATGTCGCCCGGCGCATGGGCCTATCTGGAGGGCGGGGCCGGCGACGAATGGACGCTGCGCGAGAATGTCGCCGCCTTGGCCCGCCGCCCGCTGCGCCCGCGCGTGCTGCGCGACATGGCCGGCGCGACCACGGCCACCACCCTGTTCGGGCTTCCGCTCGCCGCGCCGATCCTGCTCGCGCCCGTCGCCTTCCAGAAGCTCGCGCACCTCGACGGCGAACGGGCGACCGCGCTCGCCGCCGCCGCGCTCGACACGATTATGGTGGTCAGCACGCAGGCGAGCGTGCCGATCGAGGAGATCGCCGCGCAGGGCCCGGCCTCCTTGTGGTTTCAGCTCTACATCCAGCCCGACCGCGACTTCACCGCCGCCCTGATCGCGCGCGCCGAACGTGCCGGCTATCGCGCTTTGGTCGTGACGGTCGACGCGCCGGTCAACGGCGCGCGCAATCGCGAGCAGCGCGCGGGCTTCGCGCTGCCGCCGGGGGTGGAGGCGGTGAACCTGCGCGGCATGCGCCCGCTCGCGCCGTCGCCGCCCGACCGGCTGCTGTTCGGCACGCCCCTGCTCGAGCACGCGCCCACCTGGGCCGATCTCGGCTGGCTGCGCGGCCTCACGCGCCTGCCGATCCTGCTCAAGGGGATTGTTGATCCCGACGATGCGCGCCGCGCGCTCGATGCCGGGATGAACGGGATCATCGTCTCCAACCATGGCGGCCGCGCGCTCGACGGCCTGCCCGCGACGATCGACCTGCTCGCGCCCGTCGTGGAGGCGGTGGGCAGGGCTGCGCCCGTGCTGATGGACGGCGGCATCAGGCGCGGGATCGACGTGCTGCGCGCGCTCGCGCTCGGCGCCGATGCGGTGCTGGTCGGGCGGCCCTACGTCCACGCGCTCGCCGCCGCCGGCGCGCTCGGCGTGGCGCACATGCTCCGCATCCTGCGTGGCGAGCTCGAACTGGCGATGGCGCTTGCCGGCTGCCCGACGATCGCCGCAGTGGACGCCTCGGTCCTCGCGCCGAAGAGCTAGACCCGGTCAACGCCCTACCTTCCCGTTCGCACTGAGCTTGTCGAAGTGCCGTTCTGCCTTCCGACGGGGCCCTCACCGCGAACAAGACGGTGCTTCGACAGGCTCAGCACGAACGATGCTCTGGTCAGCGTGAAAACGGAACGTCGATCCGCCCTAGAACCAGGCGCGGATTCCCAAAGTCAGCGCCGCGCCACCCGGATCGTCGCCCGCCGCGCGCGCGAAGCGTGCGGTGCGGCCCAGCCGCCGCTCCCACGCCACGCCGACATAAGGCGCGAATTGGCGGCTGATCTCGTAACGCAGCCGCAGGCCCAGCTCCGCCTCGCTCACGCCCCGGCCGATTCCGCGCGCGCGCATGTCCTGCGCGGCCAGCTCGATCTCGGCGCGCGGCTGCAGGATCAGCCGCTGCGTCAGGCGCTGATCGTAAGTGGCTGATGCGCGCCCGATCACGTCGCCCCTGGTCGAAAGGAACGCCGTTGCCTCGACCTCGAACCAGTAGGGCGCAAGGCCCTGCACCCCGACCGCCGCGAAGGTGCGGTCGGGCGTCGGCCGCACGTCGTGGCGCACGCCCGCCTGCAGATTGAAATAGGGCCCGACCGCGCGGCTGTAGAGCGCCTGCACCTCCCCCGCCTCCAGCCGTTCGCCCCGCGTGCCTTCGCCCTCGGTCTTGATCACCAGCCGGTTGATGTCGCCCCCGAACCAGCCCTCGCCCTCCCAGCGATAGCCGTCGCGCCCGTCGCGCACGCGGATTTCGGCGCGGTTGACCATGATCTGCGCGAAGGTCTGCGCGCCGCCCTCGCGCATCATCATGTCGCGCGCGCGGGCCATCGCCGCCGGGTCCCAGTAACGATCGGCCCAGTGGGCAGCCGGTACGGGCGGGGCGGGGGCGTCGCCGGGGGGTAGATCGGTGCCCTCGCGCGCCGTGACGGCGGGCGGCGGCGTCGTGTGCCCGCCATGCCCTTCATGTCCCGCCGCCGCATCGCCCTGTCCGTCCATAGGCATCGGCATCGCCATGCCCGGCATGGCATGCCCCGCATGATCCTGCGCGGCCGTCGGCGCGGCGAGCAGCAGGGCGGCGGCGAGCGGCGCGGCGCGGACGATCATGCCGCTCCCCCGCGCGGGCGCACGGTCACCACGCGCATCATGCCCGCCAGCATGTGATACAGCATGTGGCAGTGGAACGCCCAGTCGCCGACCGCGTCGGCGGTCAGGTCGAAGCTCACCGTCCCGCCCGGCTGGACCAGCACGGTATGCTTGCGTGGGGCATGCGCGCCATGCCCCGTCACCAGTTCGAAGAAATGGCCGTGCAGGTGGATCGGATGCCCCATCATCGTGTCGTTGACCAGGGTGACGCGCACCCGCTCGCCCTCGGTAAAGGCGAAGGGGGCGTGCGTGTCGGACATGCGCACCCCGTCGATCGCCCACATGAAGCGTTCCATGTTGCCGGTCAGGTGGATCTCGATCCGCCGTTCGGGCGCGCGAACGTCGGGGTTGCGCTCGATCGCGATGAGGTCGCGATAGGTCAGCACGCGATTCCCGACGCCTTCGAGCCCCTGGCCGGGAAAGCCGGTGCGGTCGGCCGGCGCGGGCGCGATCGTCTGCACGCCCGGCCCTTTGCGCACCTGCGGCGCATGCGTGAAGTCGCGCATCCGCATCGCGCCATGATCCATCGCCGGCGCGCGCGGGGCGGCTGGCGACGCCTGTTCCCCGGTGGCCAGCATGCGCGACGTATTCTGTTCGGCGGTCGGATCGATCCCGCGTGGGGGGGGGGGGGCGGGCGCCGGACCCTGCGCCATTGCCCCATGCCCCATCGCCGCATGGTCCATGCCCCCCATGCCCCCCATCCCCATGTCGGTCATGGTCGCCAATGGCCGCGGGCGCAGCGCCGGCACCTCGGCCGTCATGCCGGGACGCGGGGCGAGCGTCGCGCGCGCCATGCCCGATCGGTCGATGCTCTCGCCGACGATCGTGTAGGCGCGGTCCTCCGTCGGCGTGACGATCACGTCATAGGTTTCGGCCACGCCGATCTGCAGTTCGTCGACCGTCACCGGCCGCACGTTCATCCCGTCGGCCTGCACCACGGTGAGCGACAGGCCGGGGATGCGCAGGTTGAAGGTCGTCATCGCCGCCGCATTGACGATGCGCAGCCGCACGCGCTCGCCCGGCCTGAACAAAGCGGTCCAGTTGTCGCGCGGGCCATATCCGTTGATCAGGTAGGTATAGGTGGCGCCGGTCGCGTCGGCGATGTCGGCCGGGTCCATCCGCATCGCGCCCCATTGCGCGCGCTCGCGCGATGTCTGGTCGCGCCCGCCGATCAGCCCCGCCAGCGTCTGCCGCTGGAAATTGTAGGTGCCGGGCTGGACCTTCAGCCGGCGGAAGATCGCCGCCGGGCTCGATGTGCTGTGGTCGGACAGCATCACGACATGCTCGCGGTCGAAGGCGATCGGGTCGGGCCCGGCGGGATCGATCACCAGCGGCCCGTACAGCCCGGCCTGCTCCTGCCCGCCCGAATGGCTGTGATACCAATAGGTGCCGTTCTGGCGGATCGGGAATTCGTAGACGAACTCGGTCCCCGCCGGGATGCCGGGAAAGGACACGCCCGGCACGCCGTCATACTGCGACGGGACGAGCAGCCCGTGCCAGTGCAGCGACGTCTCCTCCTCCAGCATATTGATCACGCGCAGCCTGACGCGCTGCCCTTCGCGCAGGCGGATCATCGGCGCGGGCGCGGTGCCGTTGATGCCGGTCGCGCGCGTCCGCCGCCCGTCGACCGTCATCGTCGCGCGCGCGACGCGCAAGCTGATCTCCTCGCCCGACAGGACAGGCGCGCTCGGCGAAAGGCCGGCTGCCACCGGCTGCGCCCACGCGGGCAACCAGCCCGACAGCGCCAACGCGCCGCCACCGCGCAGCACCGCCCGCCGCCCGATCCGATCGCTCATCCTTGCCTCATCCTGCCCTATGGCGCCCGGCATTAGGCGGGGGTCAAGGGGAGTTCGTCAGGCGGCGACCACAAGTTTCACCAGCATGCCCGGACGGAGCGGCTGGTCCGCCGCCAGCCCGTTCAGCGTCAGGAAGCGTTCGCGCGGAAGCTGCTGCACGCGCATCCGCGCCGCCAGCGACGCGATCGTGTCCTGCGGCCCGACCGTGACGATCCGGATCACCGTCTTCGAATCGACCGCGCCGTAGGGCAGGCCGTCGAGCATCCGCAGGAAATTGGTATCCTGCCTGGTCGGCGG
>NZ_JBMDXG010000139.1:0-19612 GCF_048594985.1 Sphingomonas sp.
ATCGGCGAGGTCGATCGCGCCGGCCTGCTGGCCGCGCACGGCCTTGGCGGCCGCGGCCTCGGCGCGGGTTACAGCCTCGCGCGCGCTGCGCCAGGCGCTGAGGCGGGCGCGGGTCTCGGCGAGGTCGCCAGCCGAATGTGCCTCCACTTCCCGACGGACGGCGGCCACCTCGGCGACGGCGGCGCGCGCCTCGCCTGCCGCCTGATCGGCCAGCGCCTTGCGATAGCCGCCCCCGAACGGGACCGAGACATAGACGCCAAGCCCCTTCTCCTGTCCGCCGCGTTCCTGAAAGGCACGAAAGCCGAGCAAGGGATCGGGAATGCGATCGAGCTTCGCGCGACGGGCGAGTATGCTCTGCCGTTCGGATTCACGTTTGGCGGCGGTGATGTCGTGGCTGCGCTCGATCGCCTGCTCCGCCAGTATCTCCAGCGTGGAGTCGGGCAGTTCATTGACGACGATCTCGGGGGCCTTGGGTGGGAGCGGCAGATCGGGAAAGGGCGCCGCCAGCTCGGCCCGCGCGCGATCGCGCGCCGCGACAGCCTCACCGGCGCGAAGCGCGGCCGTCGCTACTGCCGCGCGCGCCTGATCGGCATCGAGGATGGCGGCATCGCGCAACGCCACGCGCCGATCGACTGCCCGCGCCGCCGTCTCCAGATTGACGAGTGTAGCCGCGGCGGTGCGCTGCCGTGCGCTCGCGCCCAGCCAGCGATACCAGAGCTCGGCCAGCGACAGGGCTGCCTGATGGCGCGCATCCTCGGCGCGGTTGTTCGCCACCTCGACGCCGAGCGCGCCCGCCTTGCGATCGAGCGGCGCCTTGCCCGGTAGCCGGATCGCGCGGCTAACGGTGCCGTCGAACTCCTGGAAGTCGCGATCTTCGAGCACGGCGCGGCGGCGCGAGATCGTGCCCTGGAGCATCACCTCGTGGGGGCCGACCCGGAGCGCCTCGGCGCTACCGCGCGCGGCCTCGATCCTGGCATCGGCCGCGCCGACCGAGGGCGCCCGTTCGAGCGCTTCCTTGACCTGTTCCGGGGGCGGCAGGTCGGTCTGCGCGGCCAGCGGCGTCGGCAGGACTAAGGCGAGGGCGAGCCAAGATCTCATGCAAGCCGTCCTTCCTGCAGCACGGGCAGCGCGACCCAACGGACGGGCAGGCGGCGGCGCGATCCGGCCACGGCCTCGACCAGCCGCTCCACCTCCGCCCGATCGACCGTGAGTTCGATCGCGCTGCGGCGGAGCGCACCGCTGACCCGCTCGGCGGTGCCGGCATCGGCGAAGTCGAGCCCGCGCACCGATTCCTCACGTACATGGATCGGCGCCGAGTACAGGGCACGGAGCGCGTCGACGATCGGCTCGACATCCGCCGAGGCGCAGGCGAGGCTGAGCAGCACTCGCTCGGTCATCGTGCGCGCTCCGCCTGGCTCTCGCCGAAGCGTTCGTACAGCAGCGGCAGCAGCACAAGCGTGAGCAGGGTCGAGGTGACGAGCCCGCCGATCACGACAATCGCGAGCGGCTTTTGGATTTCCGATCCCGGCCCGGTCGCGAACAGCAAGGGGACGAGGCCGAAGGCGGTGATCGACGCGGTCATTAGAACCGGCCGCAGCCGCCGCTCGGCCCCCAGCCGTACCGCATCGGCCAGCGACACGCCTTCCTCGCGCAGGTGGCGGAAGTAGGAGACTAGGACGAGCCCGTTGAGCACGGCGATGCCGAGCAGGGCGATGAAGCCGACCGAGGCGGGCACCGAGAGGAAATCGCCCGAGATCCACAACGACACGATCCCGCCGACCGCCGCGAATGGGATGTTGGCAACGATCAGCAGCGCGCCACGCAGCGACTTGAGCGTGCCGAGCAGCACGAAGAAGATCATCAGCAAGGCCGCCGGCACGACCAGCATCAGCCGCGCCGCGGCGCGCTGCTGGTTTTCGAACTGGCCGCCCCAGACGAGGCGATAGCCATCGGGCAATGTCACTTCCGCGGCGACCTTCGCCTTCGCCTCCTCAACGAAGCCGACGAGGTCGCGACCGGATACGAATGCCTGCACCAGCGCGAAGCGGCCGCCGCTCTCGTGGCTTAGGATCACGGGCCCACGCGTCTCCGTCACCCGCGCCAGATCGCTGACGCGCGCGACCGTGCCGGTCGGCGTCACCAGCTGCATGTCGCGGAAGCGGGCGGGATCGCCGCGCACCACGTCATCGCCCTTGATCAGCACGGGAATACGCTTTTGTGCCTCAATCACCTGGCCGGCAGGCAAGCCTTCGACCTGCGCGCGCAGCGTATCCTCGAATGTATCGATCGGCATGCCGAAGCGGCCGGCGGCGGCACGATCGACATCGAGCTGGAGATAGTCGACCTCGCTGTTGGCGGCCGTAACGACTTCCGAGGCGCCGCGGACCTCACGCAAGGTCGCCTCGATCCGGCCGGCGAGCCCGGAAAGGGTCCCCAGATCGGGCCCGAAGATCTTGATCGCCAGATCGCCGCGCGATCCGGTCAACATTTCGGACACGCGCATCTCGATCGGCTGGGTGAAGACCGGCTCGATCCCCGGAATGCTCTCCATCACCTTGCGGATAGCATCGACAATGTCTTCCTTGCTGCCGCCCCAATCGGCGCGCGGTTTCAGCGCCATAAACATGTCGGTTTCGTTCAGACCCATCGCGTCGAGGCCGATCTCGTCCACGCCGTTGCGCGCGACAATGCGCTCCACCTCGGGCACAGCGGCGATGATCGCATCCTCGACCTTGCCGTCCAGCGCGAGCGTGCGGGTGAGGCCGATCGAGGGCAGCTTGGCCGTCTGCATTACGACCGCGCCCTCGTCCATTGTCGGCATGAACGTCTTGCCGACGCGGCCATACGCGATCACCGCGAGCATCAGCCCGGCACCCGCGAAGGCGTAGACGATCAGCTTGCGTGCGAAGGCACCGTCCAGCAGTGCATGATAGCGGGGCGCGAGCAGGCGCATGATCCACGGCGTGCCATGTTGGCCGCTCTTCAGCCCATAGGAAGCAAGCACCGGGACCAGGGTTAACGAGAGCAGCAGCGCTGCAGCGAGCGAGAACATGATCGTGAGCGCGACCGGCGCGAACAGTTTCCCTTCCAGCCCCTGGAGTGAAAGCAGTGGCAGGAAGACGAGCGCGATAATGACGAGCCCGGCCGACACCGGCACGATCACCTCGGCCGTCGCGCGGAAGACGATATTGAGGCGCGGTACCGTCTCGTCGCGCACATGCGCCAGCCGATCGACGACATTCTCGACCACCACCACGGCGCCATCGACCAGCATGCCGATCGCGATGGCGAGCCCGCCGAGGCTCATCAGGTTCGCCGACATCCCCATGTAGCGCATCGCAAGGAAGGTAATCAGCGCCGCCATCGGCAATGTGGTCGCGACGATCGCCGCCGCGCGCCAATCGCCGAGGAAGAGGACGAGCAGCACGACGACCAGGACGATCGCCTCAAGCAACGCCTCCTGCACTGTGCCCACGGCATGCTCGATCAGATCGGAGCGATTGTAGAACACATCGAGCGTCACGCCGCGCGGCAGTCCCGCGCGCAGCGTCTCGAGCTGGCCCTCGACGCCATCGACGACCTTGCGCGCATCGGCGCCACGCAGGGCGAGCACGAGCCCTTCGACCGTTTCCCTGCCGTTGCGGGTGAGGCCGCCATAGCGGGTGAGGCTGCCGGCGCCGACCGTAGCGACATCGCCCAGCCGCACGATCCGCTCGTTCTTCGCGACGATCACCATCTGGCGCAGATCGCCCGCATCACGCACCGCGCCGACCGCGCGGACGATCAACGCTTCGTCGCCGCGGGAGAGGCGGCCCGCGCCATCGTTGCGGTTGCCGCGCTCGACGGCCTGCGCCACTTCCTCGAGGGTCAGGCCGGCGGCGGCGAGGCGGACGGGATCGGGGCGGACCTCGTATGTCCGGACATGCCCGCCGAGCACGTTCACGTCAGCGACGCCCGGCACGGTGCGCAGCGCCGGGCGGATCGTCCAGTCGAGCAGCTCGCGCTTCTCGGCGAGCGACAGCGGACCCTCAATCGTGAACATGTAAACTTCGGAGAGCGGCGTCGAAATTGGAGCGAGCCCACCGGAGACACTCTCCGGCATATCCTTCATCACGCCGGCCAGCCGCTCGCTCACTTGCTGGCGCGCCCAGTAGATGTCGGTGCCTTCGTCGAAATCGATCGTGACGTCGGCGATGGCGTACTTGGCTGTGGAGCGGAGCACCGCCTGGCGCGGCAGGCCGAGCATTTCCAGCTCGATCGGGGCGATGATCCGGGTTTCGACCTCCTCGGGCGTCATGCCGGGGGCCTTGAGGATGATCTTCACCTGCGTCTGGGCGATATCCGGATAGGCATCGACCGGCAGCGTCGAGAAGGCCCAGGCGCCGAGCCCCGCCGTGACCAGCGCAAGCGCAAGCACGAGCAGGCGATAGGAAAGCGACCGGGCGACAAGCGCGCGTAGCATCTCAGTTGGCCAGCGCCTTGAGTTCGCTCGTGCCCGAAACCGCGACCTGCTCGCCCGCCTTGACGCCAGCGAGAAGCACGGTGCGATCGCCGGCAGCGCCCGCACTGTCCACGGCGCGACGGATGAAGCCCGTGGCCGTGCGAACGAACACGACCGGCTTGCCCTCGATCATCACCACGGCGTCGGTTGGCACGGCGATCGCACCCGCCTCGCTCGGTTTCGTCAGGGTGACCATGGTCGCGCGGCCGGCGACGAGGCCGGGCGCGGCGGGGATTTTCGCGCGTAGCGGTACCGAGCGCGTCTCGGCGTCGACGGTCGAGCCGACACTGGTGACGGTGCCCGAGCTGCCCTCCAGCATTACCGACATACCGGGCCGGATCGCGCCAATCAGCCGTTCGGGCAGTTGCGCGGTCAATTCATATTGGCCGGCGGCATCGATCACATAAGGCGCGCTGGCGCCGTCGACCGGCATCCCGGTCTGGATCGAGGCCTTGGTGATCGTGCCGGCGATCGGGGCGACGAGCCTATAGGTGCCGCCCCCGCGCCCGGCATTGATCAAGGCGAGCGTGCGGCGCTGCTCATTGAGCTCGGCCTCGGCTTCGCGGCGCGAGGCGGCCGCTTCGTCCGCGCGTGCGCCGGCGATCACGCCTTCGCGCGCAAGCTGATCAAGCCGGCGGGCGGCAGCGCGCGAGACGCCCGCGCGCGCCGAGGCCTGCTCCAGCAATGCCTGCATCGTCAGCACCTCCCGGCTCGCGACCACCGCCAGCGCCTGACCGGCACGGACCTGCTGCCCCTCGACCACCATCGTCCGCGTCACCACGCCGGGAATAGTCGCCGCGACCGCGACGCGCGCATTGGGCGGCGGCGCGATCGTTGCCGGCACGTCGGCGACAGGAACGTCGCGCGCCGGCTCAGCCGTGACGAGGCGGATATCGAGCCGCGAGATTTGCTCGTCGTTCAGCTCGATCGCGCCGGGCGCAGCCCTGGGCGTGGGTTCGGGCGCCTTGGCCTCGTTGCCCCCGGAGCAGCTGGTCAGCGCCGCGGCGAGCAGGAAGGCAGATATGCGGGCGGATCGGAGGAAAGGCACGGCTTCCTCCCTAGCTGGCAAAGCTGCTGAAATGCTGTCAGTGGCCGGCCATGCGAATCCTGATGATCGAGGACGAGCCGGAGCTGGCCCGGCGCACGATCGCCAGCCTCGCCCGCGCCGGCATCACCGCCGAATGGCTACCAAACGCCGAGGATGCCGCGGACTTTGCCGAACAGGGCTTCAACGTGGTGATCGTCGATCTCGGCCTGCCGGGCATGGGCGGGCTCGACCTTGTCCGACTGCTTCGACGACGTGGATTGGCGGTGCCGATCCTGATCCTCACCGCGCGGGGCAGCTGGGAGGAGAAGGTCGAGGGCCTCAACGCCGGGGCCGATGATTTCCTGGTGAAGCCGGTACGTGCCGAGGAATTGATCGCTCGACTGCACGCGCTTGCCCGTCGCACCGCCGGACATCTCGTGGCACGGCTGGAAGAGGGCCCGCTGGCGCTGGATACCGGGACGCGAGAGGCGTGGCTGGCGGGCACGCCAATCGAGCTCACCCCCAACGAGTTCCGCCTGCTCCGCGCCTTCCTGCTGGAGCCGAAGCGCACGCTGTCGCGCGATGCCATTCTCGATCGGCTCTATGCACTCGAGGCTGAGCGTGATCCGAATACCGTGGAGGTGCTGGTCGGCCGGCTGCGTCGCAAGATCGGGCGGCAACGGATCGCCACCGTGCGTGGCTTCGGCTACCGCCTGATCCCATGACGAGAGGCCGCGCCCACAGCCTGCGTTTCCGCTTCGCGATCGCGTCGCTGCTGTGGGTCGGCATCGGGACATTGATCGCGGGCTTCGTGATCAGCGGCCTGTACCGCCGCCACGTCACGCACACCTTCGTCAGCGACCTGACCAATCATCTCGACGAGTTGACGACCCTTACGCTCCATCCCGAAAGCAATCAGCCGAGGCTCGATCGGCCGCTGTCCGATCCACGCTTTCAGGAGCCGCGCTCGGGCTTCTACTGGCAGATCGAGCGGCGGGGTCGCCCGGTGCTGGTATCGGAGTCGCTTGCGGGGCACCATCTCGCGCCAGCGCGCACCGATCGACCCGGTGCGCCGGTGTGGACGAGCGATCATGGTGAATCTCTGCTGCGGATCGATCGTCCGGGCGCTGGCAAGCTGCTGCTTTCGATCACCGCTTCGGGTCGGGTTCTTGATGCCGAGCTGGCGGCGTTTCGAACTGACCTCACAGCGTCGCTCGGCGCGTTCGCCGCGTTGATGTTGACCGGGGCGGCGCTGCAGGTTCGCTATGGCCTGCGCCCGACCGAGCGTCTCGCCGGCTGGATTGACGAGCTACGCCGGGGTGAGCGCCGGCGGCTGCCCGAGATGGTGCCGAGCGAGTTCGCCGGCACGGTCGGCCGCCTGAACGAACTGATAGAGGCGCAGACCGCGCTCGTTTCGCGCGCACGGATCGAAGCCGGCAATCTGGCTCACAATCTCCGCACTCCGCTCGCGCTGGTGACGGGTGAGGCCGAGCAGCTTGCCGAGGTGGGCAAGGGCGATGCCGCTCGTTTCATCCTCGATCAGTGCCATCGGATGCAGCGCCAGATCGATTACCAGATGAAGCGCGCAGCGGCAGCCGGGGCCCGCGGCACCGGCATAGTCGGCGATCTGAGCCTGTTCGTCGGCCAGATCGTACAAGCGCTCCGCCGACTCCACGCCGAACGCAGGCTGTCGATCATCAACGAGGTGCCGCCCGCACTTTCGGTGCCATGCGATCCCGGCGACTTAGCCGAGATTCTCTCCAATCTGATTGATAATGCCTGCAAGTGGGCGAGATCGACCGTGCGGATCAGTGCCTCAAGTAGCACCGACACGATCGATATACTGGTGTCCGACGACGGGCCCGGCGTTCCGGATCAGGCGCGGACTCGCGTTCTCGAGGTGGGGGTTCGCCTGGACGACAGCGCCCCTGGAGCTGGCCTTGGGCTCGCGGTAGCCCGTGATATTGTCGCCCTTTACGGAGGCAGGCTTGAACTTCTCGACGCTACCGCAGGTCGGGGTTTGAACGCCCTCGTGCGACTGCCACGTCTTTAAACGCGCGACGCGACTTGGTTGACCGAAGCGACGCCCAGCCGCGCGTTCGATCTCCCCACGTCCGACCAAACATTCATGCGTGCTGCCAGCCGAGCATGCACTATGTTTCGGAACCTTGGTTTACCGCAGTTAGTCATTCTACTTGTACGGATTCGGTGCGGAGGAGATGAGTGATGGGTCACTCATCAATGGACCCGGCGTTTGATGCACTTCGACCTTGGAATGAGGGCCGATTGATCGGCGCGAAGCGAGCGCTCAAACAGCAGCAGGTCTGGGCTATTCGCTTCTGGCTCGATCAACACCGGCGGTTGCGGGATCGGGCCCTCTTTGACTTGGCTATCGACAGCAAACTCCGCGGTTGTGATGTGGTTCGGGTACGCATTGGCGATCTGGTTTCAGGCGGGCGTGTCCGTGATCGCGCCGTCATCGTGCAGCAGAAAACCAAGCGGCCTGTTCAATTTGAGCTGATGGATACGGATAGGAAGACGATGCGTGCGTGGCTGGAGCGTCGCGGCGGCACGTTGAACGACTTCGTCTTCCCCAGCCGAAACGACTACATGGCGCAATTGAATACACGGCAATATGCCCGCCTCGTGCACGAGTGGGTGGTCGGCATCGGCCTCCCGGCTCAGGATTACGGGACGCACTCGCTTCGGCGGACGAGGGCATCGATCATCTACAAAGCGACGGGCAACCTCCGCGCCGTTCAGATCCTTCTCGGCCATGCCAAGATCGACAGCGCGGTGCGCTACCTCGGCGTTGATGTGGAGGACGCGCTCGAGCTCGCCGAACGCACAGAGGTCTGAGGGGACCCACAAGCGGTCGTTCGCTCACCCGTGCCGCTGGCCTAAGTTCGGACGCTTGTTCATCCTAAATGCGGAGCGCGAGCGCGAGACATGCTCGCGCCCTGTCCGGAGTTCACGGCTTCGCCGCTACCGGCAGGCGGAACGGCGCGCCCAACCGATTGAAGGCGTTCATCGCCGCTATGGTAATCGTCAGGTCGACAAAATCCTTCGGCGCGAATGCAGCGGCGGCGGCGGCATAGGCCTCGTCGGAGGCGTGGGTAATGCTGACGTTGGTCACCTCCTCGGTCCAGGCTAGCGCTGCGCGATATCGATCCGGGAACAGGTGCGGCACTTCGGCCCAGACGGGGACAAGTGTCACCTTGTCGATCGACATCGTCTTGAGCAGATCGCGGGTGTGCATGTCGATGCAATGCGCGCACCCATTGATCTGTGAGACGCGCAGGAAGATCAGATGGATGAGCTCTTCGGGAAGGTCGGTGCTCTTCGTCACGTAGTGATGTACGCCGAGCAGGGTCTTGGCGCCTTCCGGCGCGACTTCGTACCAGTTCAGACGCTTGATATCGGTCATGATGTATCCTCGTCGTCCACGCCGACCTCCGGCGCTTGCCGACGTGACGAGATGCGGCCGCACGCCGTGACATCTGGTGCGCATCTTTTTCTTCGCTCCTCCATGTCACACCCGCTTGGCCGCCTCGTCATGTGGGTAGGAAACTGCATGGGAGACACGGACATGAAGATCGTCGTCATCGGTGGCACCGGCCTGATCGGCCGCCCGCTCGTCGGCTTGTTGCGCAAGGCGGGCCATGAGGTCGTCGCTGCATCGCCGAGCGGCGGTATCGACGCACTCACCGGCGCCGGCCTTGCAGAGGCGCTGGCCGGCGCGTCGGTGGTGATCGACGTCAGCAACGCCCCCTCGTTCGAGAATGAGGCGGCACTATCCTTCTTTCGCGGAACGACGACGAACATCGTGGCGGCATCGCGGGACGCCGGGGTGGGCCATATTGTCGCGCTTTCTGTGGTCGGCACCGACCGACTCCAGGCGTCAGGCTATTTCCGCGCGAAGCTCGCGCAGGAGCAGCTCATCGCCGCAGCCGGCATTCCGTTCACGATTGTGCGCGCGACCCAGTTCTTCGAGTTCCTGGCGACGATCGCGGACGGCTACACGCGCGACGATGGGGTCTCCCTACCGAACATCGCGCTTCAGCCCGTCGCCGCGGCCGACGTGTCGGCTATGCTCGCCGAGGTGGCGATGGCTGCTCCGGCCAACGGGATCGTGGAGATCGCCGGGCCCGAGCGCGCGCCGCTTGCCGAGTTCACCGCCAGCTGGCTCGGCGCCCATGACGATCCACGCCGCATCATCGTCACTGCCGGTCGCAACTATTTCGGTGCTCCCGCGAATGACGCGACGCTGGTTCCCGGTTCCGGCGGGCGGATCATGCCGACGCGGTTCGAAGCATGGCTGCACGCGACAACGCCGGAGCACGCCGCATGAACCGGCATCTTTCCCTCGCCCTCGCGGGGCTGCTCGGTGTCGGGGCTGGCGCCAATGGCATCTTCATGCTGCTGTCCCCAGCAAACTGGTATTTCGCAGTGCCCGGCGTCACCACCACCGGTCCGTTCAACCAGCACTTCCTACGCGATATCGGGCTGATCTTCATCCTGGTCGCCATCGCCCTGCTCGCCGGTGTCGCCCGCCCGGCGGCGCGTGTCGCGCTCTGGTCCGCGGCCGCGCTGTGGCTGGCGGGGCACGCCTTGTTTCACGTGTGGGAGGTGGCAGTCGGCATTTGCGGGACGAGCGCGCTGGTCCAGGATTTCCCGGCGGTGACGCTGCCGGCTATACTGACCGCGGCGCTGGCGCTCTGGGCGTGGCAGGATGCGCGGCGGGGCATCCGCGAAACTCGTCCCACGGAGGGTGTCCGTGACGCACGCTGACGAACGTCTTGCCGATTTCGAGGCGCAGCGTCCCCGGCTGCTGCGCCTCGGCTACCGCATGCTCGGTTCGCTGGGCGAGGCGGAGGACGTAGTCCAGGAGACCTGGCTGCGCTGGGCCCGGAATGATGCGAGCGTCGACACGCCCGCGGCCTATCTGACCCGCATCGTCACGCGTCTCTGCCTCGACCAGCTGAAGTCCGCTCGCGCCCGGCGCGAGACCTATGTCGGTGCCTGGCTGCCCGAGCCGCTGATCGGCACCAGCGAGCCAGAAGAGACGATCGCCGACGACGTCACGCTCACGCTGATGATGGCGATGGAGCGACTGTCGCCGCTCGAGCGCGCTGCCTTCCTGCTTCACGACGTGTTCGACACGCCGCTGACGGAGGTCGCGGCTATCCTCGGCCGCGAGCCGGCGGCGGTGCGCCAGCTTGCCGCGCGGGCACGCAAGCACGTCCAGCATGCGCGTCCGCGCTATCCGGTCGCTGCGAGCGAAGCCGATCGGATCGCCCGCGCCTTTTTCGCTGCCGCGCGTGACGGCGACGCCACCGCGCTGTCCGAGATGCTGGCGAACGACGTCGCGATCCATGCCGATGGCGGCGGCAGGGTGCTCGCCTTCCACAACGTCATTTGCGGCATCGAGCGTGCGCTCCGCCTGTTCGTCGCGCAGCGGCGCAAGCAGGCGGCACCGCCGATGCTTCTCCACACCGCCATCATCGACGGGCTGCCCGGATTTGTCAGCATCGATCGCGGTAACGTACTGCAGACGACCGCGCTCGACGTCCGCGATGGTCGGATCGCTGCGATCTACATCGTCCGTAATCCCGATAAGCTCCGCCACCTCGACGAGACACTCAAGAGGGAAGCGAATGGTACGGTCGGGGATGTGCAATGACCCACTAAGCGGCCGTTCAGTGGCATTAGGTCGCGTGCTGAAAGCGGTCACTCGTTCATAGCGGTTGTGGCCGTCTGCATTGCCTCGCTCCAAAGCACAGCGACGAGCTCCGCTGCAGGCAGTTCCCGGTAGAGGGGCGCACCCTGTCCCGCCCACTGCGCGCCAAACCCGAATTCCGCGGCCGCCTTTGCGGCTAGGTTCAGCGCTTTGCCGGCATCATAGGCGATAGGATAGTCGGGCACCGCGCCCGGCGCGCCAGCCCCCATGCTGTGAACTCATTGGCTATGCACCGCGCAGGACGGCCTGATATGACGCGCGTCATTGTCGTATGATAAGCGCCAGGGCCGCGGAGAGCCGCGCGATAAGCCTCATCGGCGCTGCTCTCCGGACAGGCGATGAATGCGGTGCCGAGCTGGGCTGCAACCGCGCCCAGCGAGAGCGATGCGCGAATACCCGCACCATCCATGATGCCGCCAGCTGCGATGACAGGCAACGTCGATCGGGTCACCAGGAGGCGGGTAAGCGCCATCGTGCCCAGCCGATCGTCGGGTGCGATCGGATCGAACACGCCACGATGCCCTCCCGCTTCCCATCCCTGCGCAACGATGATGTCGATGCCTGCGGCCTCCACCGCGCGTGCTTCATGCAGGCTCGTCGCCGAGGCGAGCAGGACGCAGCCCGCCCGCTTCAAGGCACCAATGCGGTCGGCACTTGGCAGCCCGAAGTGGAAGCTCACCACCGGAGGAGCCGTCTCGATCAGCATCGACAAAGCGTCGTCGTCATCGGCGAAGCTCTTGTAGATCGTCCGCAACGCTGAAGGCGGAGTCGCACCGAAGCGCTTGAACACAGGTTGCAGTGCGTCGAGCCACGCCTGCTCACGCCCATGATCAGGCTTGGCGGGCGCGTGCACGAACACATTGACGTTGAACGGACCCTCAGTTCGGGCGCGCGTCGCCTCGATCATCGTTCGGGCAATCGCGACGTCGACAGCACCGATGCTGATCGAGCCTAGCGCTCCAGCGTTCGAGACGGCCGCCGCTAACTCTGGCGTAGACACACCCGCCATGGGTGCCTGCACGATCGGGATAGTCATTGCGAGCTGCGGCAACGGCGTCATCGCGGAGGGATGCGCCTCAGCGCATGCTAGTGCAACCGGTCAGGTCAACGTCAGCACCGACCCACAAGCAGTCATTTAACGCCGCTTCACGATTTCCTCAAAGCCGACGCTTATTCAGCTGCGCAGCGAAGGGCGACCCCGACCAGAGCAGCCGCTTGCGGAACCGAATAGCTCCACCTGCCCGCCATTTCGAGCAGGTTCACGGTCAGGTGCGGAAGCAGGCCGCAGGCCAGCAGAGCGGCCAGCAGGACTCTGTCAAAGCAACTGGCGGGGCGGAGCTGAGGCCTGCTAGCGGGCCGTCATGAGCAAGGCTGGGAACCCGTTTCGCTACTTCAACTCGTCCCCTGAGGTGATCCGGCTGGTGGTGATGATGTACGTGCGGTTCCCGCTGTCGCTGCGGAATGTCGAGGACCTGCTGTTCGAGCGCGGGATCGACGTTTGCCATGAAACGGTCAGGCTGTGGTGGAACAGATTCGGCCCGCTGTTCGCGGCCGACATCCGCCGCCAACGAGTGAGCCGGATGCGGGGCTTCCGTCATTGGCGCTGGCACTTGGACGAGATGTACGTGAAGATCGGCGGCGAGATGAAGTATCTCTGGCGCGCGGTCGATCACGAGGGCGAGGTGCTCGAGAGCTACGTCACCACGACACGCGATAAGGGCGCTGCTCTCCGCTTCATGAAGAAGGCGCTTAAGCGGCACGGCTCGCCCGAGGCGATCACCACCGACGGCCTGCGATCGTACAAAACGGCGATGGACGAGTTGGGCGATGCCAGCAAACAACAGGTGGGCCGCCACGCCAATAACCGGGTCGAGAACTCGCACCTGCCCTTCCGACGACGGGAGCGGGCGATGCTGCGCTTCAGGCGAATGAAGACCTTACAAAAGTTCGCGAGCGTCCATGCCAACGTCCACAACCACTTCAATCTCGAACGCCATCTGATCGACCGCCAGACCTGCCGTGAACGCCGCTCGGCCGCCTTGGCCGAGTGGCAGATCCTCATGGCCTGATCTCCACCTCACAAAGCCACAACCGCAGCTGTCAGAGACGAGTTAGAATTAGACTGACAGCACCCGCGAGACTCATAGCACCATTCATTGGCTATTGCTGCTTTGATGCCTCGACCTGAGATTTAATCTCTCGAACATCTTCCAGCATACCGTCAGACACAGGGAGTCCAAGGTCTGCGATCGTCATACCGCCTTCCCACGCCAGCTTGCCCTCTCGGTATTCATCCGAAAAGTATAAATCATTGCTGGCATTGTAGAGGGCCATACAAAGCGCTTGCACCGCATCAATCCCTATACCCTTTTTAATCCTTTCTTTGCCGATTCCAACAATTTGATAATGACACCAAAACTCTTCGTTTGATTTATCAACGGGAAAAGGCGCGCCTATCGCAATCGTGGTTTTGCCCTTATCATACAAATCGAGAGCACGCATCGCTATCGGATTTTCTAAAACCTCATCTCTTGCAATCCTGCTCACATCCATTTCTTCTCCATGCTTAGCCTACTGATTATGCTCCCACTTTGGTTCAGAAGATATACATTGACAGTACCGTGTTATTTTTGATGTTTGAAGGAGGAGGCATAGCAAAAATATCAAATTCCGATCCAGCCCGCGATCAATATACCGCCATTGCGCTTACAGCCTTCTCTACAGGAAAATCCATAGCGCCCCGATACTCTGCCAGCAACGCAAACTGCAACATCGAGCGTAATGATTTCATCGGTTTGCACTTAAACAACTAATTACCCTCCTCGAGGGCAATGTGTATCGGCAGCAACGCCGGCGCAAGCTGGCGGTAAGCCGCACCCCAGCGGGTTAGAGTTCCGCCAATCCGTTAAGCATGCGACCGCTAGTGCCCTCACAGCGTCCGCTCAGCCGCACTCGGCGCGGCTCCAGCTGCCGCTCTCTAAGAAGCATGCGGAGCGTCCGCTACTGGGTGCTTGGCTGCCGCCCCTGATCTCGCCAAGCTGACCCTACTCCATCCCACCACAGGGCGCCCTCGCGTCATTTACGCCTGATTTTGTTCATAAGCGAAGTCGGTTGTTGCGCCGCCATTTATCTCAAACACGCTAGCGATCAGCGTGCTGTCAGGCGACTTAGCTCGCGTGAGCTGCACCTTCGAAACACATATCGTGAACGGGAGGCATAAGCAGAGAAAAAGCGCGAGCAAGCCGATCCCGAGGCATCCTCTACTCAAAAGATGGGGAGGGTCCTAAGCGGATTGGAAACCCATGTGAGCGACGCAGCGGCTCGAGGCAGCGACAGCTAATGGGGCTTTAGCGGACATCCGAGCCGGTCCGGATCGATCGGCGGCTAGGCGCCCCACTTACAGCCGTTCATTTGCGCCGTCACGATCCTGAAAGCGGAGGCTCGGTACACCGTGATGAGCAGTAGTTCTCGGCTACGCTATTCATTTTGGACAGATGCTTTCGACGCATATTGCTCACGATGGGAGAGGTTTGACAGCTTCAGAGTTTTGGGATTTGTGCAGTAGCACTTGCCGGTTCGGGGTTGCCGAAGGCGGAAGGGAAAATCTTGCGTATGAGCTGCCGCCTCGCTCTTCTCGGGCTGACCGCGCTAGTGGGCGGCGAAGCAGCACGTGCCAGCTTTCCCATGGCTCGCGATATCGATCCAGCGGTCCACGCCGCCATGGCGAAAACCGGGGCCAAAGGCGTGGCCGTGGCGCTTATCGACAACGGCAAAGTGGTCTCCGTTCGCGCATATGGCGCACGGAATGCCAGGGGAGATCCGCTGACCCCCGACACGACCATGTACGGGGCCTCGTTGACCAAGGCGGTATTCGGATACTTGGTCGCGCAGCTGGCAGCCGAGAAAGAGCTTGATCTCGATCGACCCATCGCATCGTTGCTGCCGCAGCCGATCCCTTCTTACGGCAACATCGACGCTTACGGGGCATGGGGAGATCTGGCGGGCGACGGACGGTGGAGACAGGTTACCCCGCGCCACGCGCTCAACCATGCCACCGGGTTTGCCAATTTCTCGTCGCTCGAACCCGACGGGAAGCTGCGCTTTCACTTCAATCCTGGCAGCCGCTACGCTTACTCCGGCGAGGGCATTTCTCTTCTTCAGTTTGGCATCGAGAGGGGCTTGGGCCTGAGCGTGGAGGAAGAGCTGCAGCGCCGCTTCTTCCATCCGCTTGGCATGAGCCGGACCTCGCTGGTCTGGCAGGACAGTTTCGGAACGAACCTCGCCGACGGATGGGACGAGAGCGGCAAAGTCGAGCGGCATGATGATCGCAGCCGCGTCCGCGCAGCCGGATCGATGGACACGACGATCGCCGATCTTGCGCGAATGGCCGCCGCGATGGTTCGAGGTTATGGTTTGCCAGCAGCGTGGCGCGCGGAATTCTCGCGTGGGACGCAGGTGATCACCGGAAGGACGCAGTTCCCCACGCTGCAGGACGACGCGCCGCCTGGCGAGCGAACCAGTGCCAGGGCAGCCTTGGGCGTAATCGCCTTCAGGGGGCCGCAGGGTCCCGGCTGGCTGAAAGGCGGACACAACGACGTGACGGCGAATACGCTTGTCTGCCTGGAACGTGGCCGCCGATGCGTTTTGATTCTCGGCAACGACGTTCGCATTGAGAGGGCTTTTCCAGCTTTGGTGCGGGCGGCGCTCGGAGAAACTGGCGTGCCGTACCGCTGGGAGTATGGCTTCCAAGGCGACAGCTAAGCGCCCCGTAGCGGTCACTGCGCCCGGCTCGGCGCGATCCCGAGATCTGCCGTTGGTTAATTCGGCCTTTGAGCGGCGGTCGATCCGACCAACATTGGGGACAAAAGCTGCCATCCCGAATAGTCGCAGAACGCCTGCCCGCGTTGAACCTGCCGCCCCCAAAGCTAAAGGCCGACGTTAGAAAACGGGCCAAGCATGTAAATCGAGCTCCCTCGACGGAGGTGGCCGCCAGCGTTGGAGTCATATCGTCTGGAAACGGAAAACCGTAATAACGTCGGCGAATGTCTGATCCGGGCGCAGAAACTTGTAGGCGAAGCCGATCAGCCCTCAAGTTGGTAGACTACGCGAAAGCCGATATGAGACGCGCCCAGGTCGTGCTCCTGGGCCTGCCAGCCGGCGGGGCGGTAATTGGCGCAGTAATTTGCCGCGCATAGAAACGATCCGCCCTTGATCAGGCGACCGCCGCCGGCAGTCGGCGCGCTCGTCCATTCCCAGACGTTACCGACCATGTCGTAGACGCCGAACACGTTCGCCGGATAGCTGGCGACCGGCGCAATTCCCACGTGGCCGTCCTCTCCGGTGTCGCGGAGCGGGAACACCCCTTGCCAGCTGTTGGCGAGCGGTTGTCGTGAGGGACCGAAAATCCAATCGAGCGCCGAGCGCGAGCTGCGTTGCTCGGCACGCGCCGCCCGCTCCCACTGCTCCGCCGACGGTAGCGTTCCGCCGGCCCATCGCGCATAGGCCCAGGCGTCGTCATAGCTGACCTGCACCACGGGATCGTCCTCATGCCCGGCGATGCCGCTGGTGGGCCCGGTCGGGTGTCGCCAGTCCGCGCCGTGAACCATGCTCCACCAGCTCGATGGCGCCGACAAGGATACCGGCTGCTCGGGCATGACGAAGACGGGCGCGGCGCCGTCACGCTCGGCCTGGGTGACATGCCCGGTCGCGGCCACGAAGCGGGCGAATTGCCGATTCGTCACCTCGTGCGTGTCGATCCGGAACGCAACCACGTCGGTCCTCGTCCCGGGTGCATCGACGCCGTCCTCCCCGAGCAGGACGGCGCCCGCGGGTATGGTCGCGATCGGATCGGCGGGCGGTACCGCTCCGGCGGCGAGCAGGCCCGCCGCAATAAGTGCACACAATGCGAGGAAGGCCGATCGATGACGCCTCACGGCTGGCCCGTCGCCGCCGCCGTCGCCGCTGCGGGCAGCGCCACACCCTTTTCGGCGGCATAGCGATTCCAGGAATCGGTCAGCTGGCGCAGGACGTCAGGCTGTGCGCTGGCAAGGTCGGTGGTCTCGCCGGGATCGCGCGACAGATCGAACAGCTGCCAGCGTCCTGCTTCGGACTGGCTGCGCAGATAGCGTGAGCGTAGCAGCGACAGCCACACCGCCTTCCAGCTGCCGCGGCGGATCGCGCGACCGTAGAACAGCTCCCACGATACGGTTTCAGCATCGGTGCGCACGCTTTCCACCGAAGCGTTCAGCAGAGGAACCAGGCTTTTGCCTTGGTATGGGAGAACGGAATGACCGGCGACTTCGGTCGGCTGCGTCACGGCCGCTTCTTCCGCGATGGTCGGCGCGAAGTCAGTGATGTGCAGCAAGGCGTTCGAGATGCGCCCGCCGGTCACACCCTTGCCGCTCGCGAACGCGACCGCGCGGATCCCGCCCTCGGTCGTGTATCCCTTCACCAGCCACGACGGCGTGGAGTTGGCCTGCGCCCAGCCCGGCCCATAGCCGACGTAGGAGTTGCCACGCCCGATGTTGGTGACGCTGTTGTCGATCCCCAATGCGGCGATCACCTCTGGAGGATGGTTGGCAACGCCGCCGGTTGGCGCGTTGATCACGTTGCCCTCGGGACCATTGTCGGAGGTGAACAGGATCAGCGTGTTGTCGAGTTCGCCGGTTTTGCGCAGCTGGTCGAGCACGCGTCCGACGTTGCGATCTAGCCGGTCGACCATCGCCGCGTAGACCTCCATCCGGCGTGCCTGGTCGGCCCGTTCCGCTGCGGTCAGCTCGGCCCACGGCTTGGCACCGACCAAGGGGTGCGGACGGGCATCTGCGGGAATCAGGCCGAGCGCCTTTTGCCGCGCCAGCCTTTGTTCGCGCAGCACGTCGTACCCCGCATCATAGCGCCCCTTATACTTCGCGATGTCGGCATCAGGCGCCATCAGCGGCCAGTGCGGGGCGGAGAAAGCGAGGTAGGCGAAGAACGGCTTCTTCTGCCCGCGCGTGTCCTTCAGATAGCCGATCAGCTTGTCGGCGAAGAGGTCGGTCGAGTAGCGGCCCTCCGGATAGGGCACGCTCTGCAGCCCTTCGCGATAGCTGGCGCGTTGAACCTTGCCCCAGGCATCGTTCTGGTCCGCCCCGAAGTAATTACCCAGGCCCTGCAGCAACGCGAATGAGCGATCGAAGCCGCGGGCCGCGGGTGAACGCTCCTCGGTCAGGCCAAGGTGCCACTTGCCCGCCATTAGCGTGCGGTAGCCGCCACCACGCAGCACTTCGGCCACGCTGGCTACGCGATCGTTGAGATAGCCTTCGTAGCCCGGTCGCCCTCGCTCGGCCGGCGTCAGCATCTCCGCCATCGTGCCCAAGCCGGATTGATGGTTATCGACCCCGCTCATCAGCATGGCGCGCGTCGGCGAACAGGTCGGTGCGGTGTGGAAGCCGGTGAAGCGCACGCCCGCCAGCGCCAGCTTGTCGAGGTTGGGCGTGTCCACCTCTCCGCCGAATGCGCCGAGATCGGACCAGCCGAGATCGTCGGCAACAATCAGCAGGATGTTCGGACGCTGCGAGGCGTCGTCTTTGGTCCGTGCCTCAGCCCCGGTCGAAACGGTGCCGGCCAGCATCGTGGCGGCCAAGGCGAACGTCGTGATCTTCTTGCCCAAGGTGAAATCCCTCCCGTGTGCGGACGCACGATAAGGGGCCGACACCCCGCTTCGAACAAGAAAGAGATTCCCTACTATATCAGTAGGAAATCTTGTTGGCGTCACGCGCACCTTCCTTCCTAGCCAGCGCACCGGCCGTCGGGATGCGGCGCAGGGAGGGCTCATGACTTCGAAGGTTCAATGGTTGCTCTGGTCGGCGCTGCCGATGGTTGCGACGACGGCGCAGGCGCAGGAAGCCAATCTGGCGATCACCGCGCCGGCCTCGGTCGCGGGGGCTGCTCGGGAGCGCGCCGATGCGGACAGCGGGTCCACGGGTGACGTGCTCGTCACCGCCCGCCGCCGCCAGGAACGCAGCCAGGACGTGCCGGTCGCGATCAGCGCATTCGGCGGCAACCAGCTCGAGGCCACCCGCACCTTCAACTTGCGCGACGTGCAGCAGCTGGCCCCCAGCCTGGTGGTCACCGTGACCAACCCGCGCAACACGAGCATCAACATCCGCGGGCTCGGCAACAACGTGTCGGTCTATAATGACGGGCTCGAGCCGGCGGTCGGCGTCTATCTCGATCAGGTCTATCTCGCCCGTCCCGGCCAGACCGTGTTCGACCTGGTCGATCTCGATCGGGTCGAGATCCTGCGCGGTCCGCAGGGCACCCTGTTCGGTAAGAACACCTCGGCCGGTGCGGAGGTGATCAGTAC
>NZ_JBMDXG010000014.1:0-8510 GCF_048594985.1 Sphingomonas sp.
CCCGGCAGGCGGCCGGTGAGGAAGCGGCTGTAGTTCTCGATGCCTGCGCACGAGCCGGTCGCGGCAATCATCTCCAGGTCGAAGTTGGTACGCTGCTCCAGCCGCTGCGCCTCCAGCAGCTTGCCCTCGGCCTGCAATTCCTTGAGCCGCTCGGACAGTTCGAAGCGGATCGCCTCGGCCGCCTGCTTCATGGTCGGCCCCGGCGTCACATAGTGGCTGTTGGCGTAGACCCGCACCTCCTTCATGCTGGCCGAGGTCTTGCCGGTCAGCGGATCGAATTCGGTGATGCTCTCGATCTCGTCGCCGAAGAAGGATATGCGCCACGCGCTGTCCTCATAGTGCGACGGGAAGATCTCCAGATTGTCGCCGCGCACGCGGAAATTGCCGCGCGCGAACGCCTGGTCGTTGCGCTTGTACTGCAGCGCGACCAGCTTGCGGATGATCTCGCGCTGGTCGACCGTCTGGCCCTTCTTCAGGTCGAAGATCATCGCCGAATAGGTCTCGACCGAACCGATGCCGTACAGGCACGACACCGAAGCCACGATCAGCACGTCGTCGCGTTCGAGCAGCGAGCGGGTGGCGGAATGGCGCATCCGGTCGATCGCCTCGTTGATCGAGCTTTCCTTCTCGATGTACGTGTCCGATCGCGGGACATAGGCTTCCGGCTGGTAGTAATCGTAATAGCTGACGAAGAACTCGACCGCATTGTCGGGGAAGAAGCTCTTGAACTCGCCATAGAGCTGCGCCGCGAGGATCTTGTTGGGCGCGAGCACCAGCGCCGGCCGCTGCAACTCCTCCACCACCTTGGCCATCGTGAAGGTCTTGCCCGATCCGGTGACGCCCAGCAGCACCTGGTCGCGCTCGCCCTCGCGCGCCTGCGCGACCAGTTCGGCGATCGCGGTCGGCTGGTCGCCGGCGGGCGCATAGTCCGACACGAGGCGGAACGCCTTGCCGCCCTGGCTTTTCTCGGGGCGTTCGGGGCGGTGCGGGACGAACGACTGGCCGGTCTCCGGCTCGTCGAGGGTGGTGCGGATCTGGATCGCCCTCGGACGGAATATGGGGCGGCGTGGCGGCGGCGGCTATGCGCTCAGAAGCGCGCCGAAACGCCCGTGAGCAGCCGCACGTCGGGGCTGTGATGGTTGAGGCCTGCGATCGCGCCCGCGTCGAACTGGAGGTTGCGGCTCGTCGCCCAAGTCGCGCTCAGCGCGGCGAGCAGCTCGGTGACATGCTGTTCCGGATCGCGGTCACGAAAGGCGGAGATTTCCAGCGTCGTGGTCACCGCGTCGCTCAGATCGATGTCGAGCCCCGCGACATTGCCGTAGCGCAGATGCCGGCCATTCCCATCCTCGTCCGGCTCGGCATCGCCTTCGGGATTGAGCACCAGCGTCAGCCCGTCGCGCAGTTCGAAGCTCACCGGCACGATCGCGCCCGCGCCCCATGTCCCCGCGCCGATCGGCGTGCGTCCGGTCGGCAGCGTGACGACCCCTTGCACGCCGTAGGAGGTGCCCGACCCGTCGGGATTGCGCAGGTTGCGGCGCAGCGCCAGCGTCACGTCACCCGCCCCCGTGCGGCGCTCGCGCGTGCCGGCCTCCGCGTCGCGCAGCCGTGCCCGGCCGAACGCGGTCCACCCCAGCTGGACCTCGGCGTGATCCGCGATGCCATAGCGGAGCAGCACGTTGCCCGTTTGCAGCACGTCCTCGCGCTCCCCGCCGTCGCTCGTGCGCTGCCAGTCGAGCGCCCCGAATTCGAGCAGCGCATGCCCCTGGTCGACGATGCAGGCGCTCGTGCCGAGGCTCGGCCGCGCGGTGCACAGATCGCGGAGCGCCTCCTGCGCCGATGCGGGCGCGGCGAATGCCGCCAGGACGAGGGGGAGGAAGAGGAGGCGTGCGATCATCGGCGGCCTCAACGCAAGGCGGCCCGGTCCTATCCCTCGCCCGCGCTTGTCCCCTCACTCTTCCCTCGCGCTCGGCGCAACGGGCCGATAACAGGAGGACGACAAAGGGGATTTCCATGCGCCTGCACACCTGTCTCGCCGCCGCCCTGCTCGCCTCCGCCGCGCCCGCGCTGGCCGAGCCGGATTACGCCGCCGCCGTCCGCGCCGACTACGCCAGGGATCTCGGCGCGATCTGGGACGACTTCCACCGCAACCCCGAATTGTCGTTCAAGGAGACGCGCACCGCCGCGAAGATGGCCTCGCTGCTGCGCGCGGTGGCCGGCGTGACCGTGACCGAGAAGGTCGGCGGCACCGGCGTGGTCGGCGTGCTGAAGAATGGCGCGGGCCCGACCGTCCTGATCCGCGCCGACATGGACGGGCTGCCGGTCGAGGAGAAATCGGGGCTGCCCAACGCGTCGAAGGTCCGCCAGGTCGGCGTCGACGGGGTCGAGGCACCAGTGATGCACGCCTGCGGCCACGACACGCACATCACCAGCCTCGTCGGCACCGCGCGCCGCCTGTCGGCGCTGCGCGACCGGTGGAAGGGCACAATCGTCTTCATCGTCCAGCCGGCCGAGGAGCGCAACGGCGGCGCCAAGGCGATGCTGGAGGACGGCCTCTATACCCGCTTTCCCAAGCCAGATTACGCGCTGGCCTTCCACGTCACCAGCCAGGAGGTTGCGGGCACCGTCTCCGCGTCGGAGGGGATCCAGTACAGCTCGTCCGACAGCGTCGACATCGTCATCCCCGGCATCGGCGCGCACGGCGCCTCGCCCAACACCGGCAAGGATCCGGTCTATATGGGATCGCAGATGGTCATCGCGCTCCAGGGGCTCATCAGCCGCGAACGCTCGCCGCTGGCGCCCGGCGTCATCACCGTCGGCTCGTTCCATAGCGGGCTGAAGCACAACATCATCACCGACGAGGCCAAGCTCCAGGTCACCGTCCGCGCCAATGACGAGGAGACGCGCAAGCAGCTGCTCGACGGCATCCGCCGCGTCGCGCGCGGCGTAGGCGAGCTCAACGGCATGGCCGAGGACAAGATGCCGCGCGTGACCGTGATCGAAGGGACGCCGACCACGATCAACGACGCGCCCCTCGCCCGCCGCCTCAACGCCGTGATGGCGACGACGCTCGGCGCCGATCGCGTCATCCCGTTCGTTCAGATGGGGATGGGGGCGGAGGATTTCGCCGCCTTCGTCCAGCCCGATACCGGCGTGAAGGGCTATTATTTCGCGGTCGGCGGCACGCCGCAGGCGGCGTTCGACGCCGCCAAGGCGGGCGGCCCGCCCGTCCCCTCGCACCATTCCCCCTTGTTCAAGATCACGCCCGAGCCCGTCGTCATTACCGGCACGATCGCGACCACCGCTGCCGCGCTCGACCTGCTCAAGCCCGGCGCGAAGGTGGATTGAGCGCATGGCCTTCGATCTCGCCGCCTATCTCCAGCGCGTCGCGCTCAAGGACGTGATGCCGTCGCCCGATCCCGACGGGCTGCGCCAGCTCCAGCGCGCGCACCGCCTCGCCATCCCGTTCGAAAATCTCGACATGGCGCTCGGCCGCCCGATCGCGATCGACGGTGACGCGGTGTTCGACAAGCTCGTGACGCGCAACCGGGGCGGTTATTGCTTCGAACAGAACCGCCTGTTCCTCGACGCGCTCGCCGCCTTGGGGTTCGACGCGCGGCCGCTGCTCGCGCGCGTCGTGCTGTCCGGCGCGGAGCCGGTCCCGGCCCGGACGCACACGATCAGCCTCGTCACCTTCCGCGACGATGCGGGGAACGAGACGCGGTGGATCGCCGATCCCGGCTTCGGCGGCTCGTATAGCCCGCCGATGCCGCTGGCCGAGGGGGAGACGGCCGAGGCGCCCGACGGCGCGCTCTACCGCCTCGCGCGCGATCCGCTCCACGGCTGGATGCTCAGCCGCAACGGCCGCAAGGAAACGACCGACGGGCGCGGCGACGCGAGCGGCTGGCAGGACCAGTTCGCCTTCACGCTCGACCCGGTCTTCCCGTCCGATCTCGCGATGAGCAACCATTTCGTGCAGACCTCGCCGCTCAGCAATTTCGCCAACCGGCTGGTGGTCAATGCGCCGTTGCCGCACGGCTTCGCGCAGATCCTCAACCGCCGCTACAAGCGCGCCAATGCGGAGGAGACGACCGAAAGCGACATCGACGATCCGCGCGTCTACCGCATCCGTCTCGGCCTGCTGTTCGGCATCCAGCTGACCGCCGAGGAGATCGACGCGCTCGGCCTGTTCGGCGCCAAGTGAACCGCACCGCCGCCCGCTCGATCGCCGGCGGCTCGGCCGGCAATCTGGTCGAATGGTTCGACTGGTACGTCTATTCGGCCTTCTCGCTTTATTTCGCCAAGGCCTTCTTTCCCGGCACCGACCAGACCGCGCAGTTCCTCGCGACCAGCGGCATCTTCTGGATCGGTTTCCTGATGCGCCCCGTCGGCGGCTGGCTGCTTGGGCGGATCGGCGACCGGCATGGCCGCCGCACCGCGCTGGCGTGGAGCGTCGGGCTGATGGGCGGCGGCTCGCTCCTCCTCGCCTGCGCGCCGACCTATGCCCAGGCGGGCATCGCCGCGCCCATCATGCTGATGCTCGCGCGGATCGTTCAGGGCCTCAGCCTGGGCGGCGAATATGGCGCGGCCGCGACCTACCTCAGCGAAGTCGCCCCGCCGCGCTGGCGCGGCCTGTGGTCCAGCTTCCAGTACGTCACGCTCTATGGCGGGCAGTTGCTCGCGCTCGCTCTGCTGCTCGGCATGCAGGGCGCGGGGCTGGACGACGACGCGCTGACGCACTGGGGCTGGCGGCTGGCCTTCGTGATGGGCGCGTGCCTCGCGCTCGCCGTCTTCCTGCTCCGCCGCAACATGGCGGAGACCGAGGAGTTCGCCGCCACCGATGAGAAGCGGCGCGGCGGGGGCGTGGGGGAGCTGTGGCGAAACCATCGCCGCTCCGTGCTGATCGCCTTCGGACTGGCGGTGGGCAGCAACGTCGCCTTCTACACCTACACCACCTACATGCAGAAATATCTCGTGGTGACGTCGGGCCTGTCGAAGCCGCTCGCCAGCCAGATCATGGCCGCCGCCACCTTCACCGCGATCCTGCTCCAGCCCGCGCTCGGCGCGCTCAGCGACCGGGTCGGGCGCAGGCCGCTGCTCTACTGGTTCGCGTTCGGCGAGATCGTGGGCACCGTGCCGTTGATGACCGCGATCGGCCGGACGCACGATCCGCTGACCCTGTTCGCGCTCGTCCTCGCCGCGCTCGCCATCCTGTCGGGCGCGACCGCGACCAACGCGATCGTCAAGGCCGAACTGTTCCCGCCGCACGTCCGCGTGCTGGGCGTCGGCCTGCCTTATGCCATCAGCCAGTCGATCTTCGGCGGCTCGGCCGAAACGGTCGCGCTGTCGCTCAAGCAGGCGGGGCATGAAAGCCTCTATTTCTGGTACGTGACCGCGATGATCGGCGTGGCATTGGCCGCCACGATCGCGATGCGGACGCGCCCCTCCGCACCGGCATGAAGCACTGAAGGGAAAAATATGACAGGCCCCATCCTCAACCGCCGCGGCGCGCTCGTCGCGGGCATGGCCGGCACGCTGGCCGCCGCCGCGACCGCGCAGGCCGCCGGTCGCGGCCGTCGCGGCGGCGCGCTGCTCGCCGCCCGCCCGCCGATGGGCTGGAACAGCTGGAACAGCTTCGCCACCACCATCAACGAGGCGCAGGCGCGCGAAACCGCCGCGATCATGGCGCGCACGCTGCTGCCCTTCGGCTACGACATCTTCACGGTCGACATCCAATGGTACGAACCGAACGCCTCCAGCTACGAATATAGCCGCAAGCCGGTGCCGCACATGGACGGCTACGGCCGGCTGCTGCCCGCGCCCAACCGCTTCCCTTCGGCCACCGGCTCGACCGGCTTCACCCGCCTCGCCGCCGACGTGCATGGGATGGGGATGAAGTTCGGCATCCACCTGATGCGCGGCATCCCGCGCCTGGCGGTCGAGCGCAACCTTCCGGTTTTCGGCACCAGCTATCGCGCGCGCGACATTGTCGACACCGGCAGCACCTGCCCGTGGAATCCCGACATGTACGGCGTCGACATGCGCAAGCCCGGCGCGCAGGCTTATTATGACGGCGTGTTCGCGCTCTACGCCTCGTGGGGCGTCGATTTCATCAAGATGGACGACATGAGCCGCCCCTACGACGCGCACGCACCTGAGATCGAGGCGGCGCACAAGGCCATCCTCGCCTCCGGCCGCCCGATGATGCTCAGCCTGTCGCCGGGCGAGACGCCCGTCACGCGCGGCGACCATGTCGCGCGCCATGCGCAGATGTGGCGGATCAGCGACGATTTCTGGGACGAATGGCCGATGCTGAAGGCACAGTTCGTCCGGCTGGAAAACTGGACGCCGCATCGCCGGCCCGGCGCTTGGCCCGATGCGGACATGCTCCCGCTCGGCCGGCTCGCGCTCGGCAAGCGCGACACCAAATTCACCCCCGACGAACAGCGCACCGTGATGACGCTCTGGTCGATCGCGCGCTCGCCGCTGATCATGGGCGGCGACCTGCGCCATCTCGACGCGCCGACGCTGGCGCTGCTCACCAATCGCGAGGTGATCGCCGTCAATCAGGCGAGCCGCGACAATCGCCCGCATTTCGTGATGGACGACACGCCCGTCTGGTCGGCGCGCGCCGAGGGGTCGGAGGATCGCTACCTCGCCATCTTCAACACCGCCGACAAGCCGCGCGACATCGCCATCCCGCTCCGCGATCTGGGCCTGCCCGCCGCCTCCGCGCTGCGCGATCTGTGGTCTGGGCGCGATCTCGGCCCGGTCACCGATCGCGTTGCCACGTCGCTCCCAGCGCATGGCTCCGCATTGTTCCGGATGCGCGCCTAGCGCCGCGCTGGCGGCTTCGTCACCTGCCGGCCAGATCGGCCCTCACAGGATCACGGGCACGCAGGGGCCGTGCCGGTGATCCGCGGGTCACCGGCAGGCTGGAGTGCCGCGACCCTGTCAATGATCCGAGGGATTACCGGCAGGCGAGAGTGCCGCGACCAGGTCGGTGATCCGGGGGATCACTGACAGGCGAGAGTGCCGAGACCATGCCGGTGATCCGGGGGATCACTGGCAGGCTAAGCACTCGTCATAATCCTTCGCCTCGACCTCGATCTGGCGAAGCTGGGGGGTATTGTCGGCCTCCACCCCGCCGGCGAAGCCCGCGCGCTGGATCGACTTGGAGCGGAGATAGTAAAGCGACTTGATGCCGAGCTCCCACGCGCGGAAGTGGAGCATCAGCAGGTCCCACTTCTCGACGTCGGCCGGGATGAACAGGTTCAGCGACTGCGCCTGATCGATATAGGGCGTCCGATCGCCCGCCAGTTCGAGCAGCCAGCGCTGATCGATCTCGAAGCTGGTCTTGTAGCAGTCCTTCTCGTCCTGGCTGAGGAAGTCGAGATGCTGGACCGAACCGCCCTGTTCGAGGATCGAGTTCCACACCGCGTCGCTGTTCTTCGACTTTTCGATCAGCAGCTTTTCGAGATACGGATTGCGGATCGAGAAGCTGCCCGACAGCGTCTTGTGCGTGTAGATGTTGGCCGGGATCGGCTCGATGCACGCGCTCGTCCCGCCGCAGATGATGCTGATCGACGCGGTCGGCGCGATCGCGGTCTTGCAGCTGAACCGCTCCATCACGCCCATGTCGGCGGCATCGGGGCACGGCCCGCGCTCGACCGCCAGCGTCATCGACGCCTCGTTCACCTGCGCCGCGATATGCCTGAAGATGCGGAGGTTCCACGACTTCGCCATCGCACCTTCGAACGGCAGGCCGCGCGCCTGGAGGAAGGAGTGGAAGCCCATCACGCCGAGGCCGACCGAGCGTTCGCGCGCCGCCGAATATTTGGCGCGCTCCATGCCGGGCTCGGCGCGGTCGATATAATCCTGCAGCACATTGTCGAGGAAGCGCATCACGTCCTCGATGAAGCGCTTGTCCTTGCTCCATTCGTCCCAGGTCTCAAGGTTGAGCGAGGACAGGCAGCACACCGCGGTGCGATCAGCGCCGAGGTGGTCGCGGCCGGTCGGGAGCGTGATCTCGCTGCACAGGTTCGACGTGGTGACCTTGAGCCCGAGGTCGCGGTGATGCTTGGGCATCGACCGGTTCACCTGGTCGATGAAGATGATGTAGGGCTCGCCGGTCGCGAGGCGCGTTTCGACGAGCTTCTGGAAGAGCGAGCGCGCGTCGACGGTGCCGCGGACGCTCTGGTCCTTGGGCGAGCGGAGGTTGACTTCGCGGCCGTCGCGCACCGCTTCCAGGAATTCGTCGGTGATGAGGACGCCGTGGTGGAGGTTCAGCGCCTTGCGGTTGAAGTCGCCCGACGGTTTGCGGATTTCCAGGAACTCCTCGATCTCCGGGTGGGAGACGTCGAGGTAGACGGCGGCCGACCCGCGGCGCAGCGAGCCCTGCGAAATGGCCAGCGTCAGGCTGTCCATCACGCGGACGAAGGGGATGATCCCGCTGGTCTTGCCATTGAGGCCCACCGGCTCGCCAATGCCGCGCACCGCGCCCCAATAGGTGC
>NZ_JBMDXG010000140.1:0-1845 GCF_048594985.1 Sphingomonas sp.
TGCCCAGGCGTTCATGTCGGCGACGACCTTCGCGAACGCGGTTTCGTTGCGCAGCGGATCGATCAGGTAGGGGATGACGACGGTGTCGATGCCCAGCGTCTTGGCGCGCCGGACTGAGCCCGCGAAATCGGCCGACAGCGCCTCATAGGCGATGTGCGCGGACGGTGCCTTCAGCCCCAGCTTGTCGGCGGTCCGCCGCAGCATGGCGGCGTCCATCTGGTCGTATCCGCCGCCGCCATATTCGATCTCGCGGTACCCGATGCGCGCCAGGGTGGCGAGCGTCGCCGCCGGATCCTTCTGGAACAGTTCGCGCAGCGTATAGAGCTGGATGCCGATCGGGCGCGCGCCCGTCCGGCGGCGGCGCTGTCCGGCGAACGCGGGCGCGGCCGCAAGCGCCGCGGCCCCGGCGATGAGCGAACGCCGATCGATCATGACGAGAACACCTTGTTCACCTCGGTCTAGCGATAGGCGCCGTCGTAGCGGCCCGGCACGGGCAGGTACTCGCGCTCCTGCGTGATGCCGATCTCGGAGGTGTAGTAGCCCGCAATCACCATCTGGCGGAACGGCTCGAAGAACGCCTTGCCGCCGGGGAACTGGTCGTTCATCGCCGCGGTCAACAGCGCGTCGTGCTGCGCGGGGGTCAGCGCGGTCGCGGCCTTCTTGTACCGGCTTTGCGCCTGCGCCTCGATCGCGGTCAGGCCGGCGATGATCGGTTCGCGATCCTTGGGATAGGACCAGTCGGCCAACAGCTTCTCGATGAACTCGGGCACACCCGCCGCGATCGCGCCGGGGGTGTCGGTGGTCGGCAGCACACGTTCGGACAATGCACTGACCAGCTTGCGCTGCGCGTCGGTGAACACCGCCTTGGTCGGCGCCCCATCACTGATTTCGGGCATTGCCTCGGGCGTGAACGCCTGCACGCCCGCCGCCCGCGCGATCGGCGCGAACAGCCCCGCCCCGAACATCGCCGCGATCCCCGAAACGGCCTGCCTTCGATCGATAATCATGCCTTCCCTCCTCGTGCGGCGTGGTCCGCGGCGCGATAGGCGGCGATCAACGCCGCCTCGCCCGCCGGGCCCTTGCCCGAATTGCCATGTTCCATGCCGATGACGCCGTCATAGCCCTTTGCCTTGAGCCATCTGACGACGTGACCGTAATTGATCTCGCCCGTCCCGGGCTCGCGCCGGCCGGGATTGTCGCCGAACTGGATATAGGCGATCTCGCTCCAGCAGCTCTCCAGGCTGCGGATCAGGTTACCCGCCTGAATCTGCTGATGATAAAGGTCGGCGAGCACCTTGACCGAAGGCCGGTCGATCGCTCGCGCCATTGCGAACCCTTGCGTGAAAGTCCGCAGGAAGACGTTGGGATGGTCGACCAGCGTGTTGAGCGGCTCCATCACCAGCACCAGCCCCGCCGGTTCGACGATGTCGGCGGCACGCCGGATCGTGTCGACGATACGTGCGCCCTGCACGTCCATCGGCAGCCGTGGATCGACGAAGCCGGGGACGATCGTCATCCACCTGGCATTTAGCCGCTTCGCCACCTCGACCGACCGGCGGATGTCGGCGAGGAAACCCTGCCGCTCGGCATCGTCGTCGCCGCCCAGCACCGGGCGAAAGTCACCCCAGCGCGGCATCGACGCGACGAGCACGCCCATCCGCATGTTTCGCTGTTGCAGCGCGCGCGCCATCGCGGCCTGCTCTGCGACGCTGCGCCCCGCCGCCTCATTGTCCTCCCACGCCCGAAAGCCCTGGTCGGCGGCATAGGCGATCTGTTCGATCCGCCCGCCCCGGCTGGCGAAGCTGCCCTCGTGCGGGGCATAGTCGAGGAGGAACGGCGCGCCCC
>NZ_JBMDXG010000141.1:0-6038 GCF_048594985.1 Sphingomonas sp.
GGGCCGTCTCCGGACGGTCCGCTTGTAGGAAGCGCTCGTCGGAAAGCCGCCGCTAGAATTCGAGGCGACAAGGTAAAGTCTAACTAGTCCGGTCCCGCCCCCCCCATCGCAGAAGCAGGCGATCTGCTAAATCGGAAGCAGCCTTTGGGCCGAAGCGATCGGACTTTGAATAATTAACCGCTTCGTTCCGGTTGCATTTTCCGTGGCGATTTCCCCTCGGAAGCACCTATGTTCGCGCTCCGAATAGGGAGGAGAAGGTTGATCATTCCGCTCACGAAGCGCAGGAAGGACGGCACGCCCTACCTGCGTCCCGACAATATCGAGGCGCTCCTGCAGGCGCTGGCAGACCTGCCGCGTGACGAGCTTCTTGAGCGGGCCGCTATCCGCGACCGCAAGGATCCGCTCTACGTTCCGACGGAATGCCTCCTCTATTTCGTCAGGGCAAGCCGAAGGGATAATTCGGACGCGTGGTTCGAGAAGCTCTACAGAATCTTCCTTGAGCGTGTCCTTCGTGCGCTTCCGCGCGCGGAAGCTTCAGGGAACACCGCCTCCCTGCTCAAGGAAAAGATCCGCAATGCCGTCTCCGACCGGTTCGTCGAGCTCCTGGCGAAGGACCGCAATGAACCTGACGAGAGGCTCGACTTCTTTGAGGTCAGGTTCGATCTGGCCATCAAGCGGCTACGCCTCGACGCACAGGGGCGTGCATGGCGCGAGGAAGAGCGTAGCGATCCCTTGGACGCCGATACCGACGTCTCAGAAGGTGAGGCCGGCGCTGCAGGGGCGGAATATCCGTTTGAGGCGAACATTATTTCCGATCCGCGTTTCCGGGATCGCGTGTATCTGGCGATTGACAACCTGCCGCCGGAACAAAGCAGGACCATGCATCTGCTGATGCTCGGATGGCCGATCCATTCGAACGACCCTACGGTTATGACGATCGCCAAGGCACTCGGCTGCTCGGACCGGTCGGTTCGCAACTATCGTGAGCGCGCGCTGAATACGCTCGTGGCCCTATTTAATCCTGGGGACGACCAATGACCACCAACGCTACGCCCCTCGCCCTAGAGGATGTGCTGGACCTCTTCCAGATGGAGGAGGCTCATAATGGTGACGTCCTCGCGCGCTATGTCGAGGCGCACCCGGAGTTCGCGCTCCAGCTCATTGATCTCTCGAGGCTGATGGCAACACCAGAGCTCGACGATGACGCTCCCCTCTCCGCCATCGACCAATCGCGCATCGATGCCGCCTGGATCGTCCATAAGGCGGCCGGGCTCGAGCTTAAGGGAGGCCCTAACCCACTCGACGCGCTGGCGGGTGAACGGGGCAAGGCGCTGGCGGGGGCGCTGGGCGTCCCTCGCCAAGTCGTCACTTGCCTGCGGGAGCGAAAAGTCGATCCATCGAGGACGCCGCGTCCGATACTCACAGCGTTGGGCGAGGCGCTGGAGATCCCAGAGCCGTACGTGTTCGCGGCGATGCGGCAGGCCCCGACGCTCGCATCTGGCAGACGCTTTAAGGCAGACGGGAAACCGAGCACAGCGGCACAGGTCTCCTTTGAGCAGGTGCTGATCGAGGCGGGCGTCCCGGAGGCCGACCGTAAGCGCCTCCTTGCCGAAGGCGACTGACTCATGGACGCGATTGAGCTCGGACGCCGACGCGCCGCGGAGCTGCATGCCGCTGCCGTGGCGCGCGGGCTTGATCCGACAGATCCCTACGCCTTCGTCGTCGCCGTCGCCAAGCACCGGGGCCTCGAGGTTAACCCAGCAAATCCGGGCGCCGCGGTCCTCGACAACGGACGCGCGACGCTCGTGCCGGAGGACGACCTTATCGTCCACGAGAACGTTGGGTCACCGTTCGAGCAGGCATTTCTCGTCGCTCACGAGATCGGCCATCACGAGCTCGGCGACGCAACCGCGTCGCCAACCGTGTTCGAGGCCGATCCAGTCCGCGCGTCTGAGCCGTCGCCCACCGGCATCGACCGCGTCGTGGACTACGGCCGGCGCCAGCGGCGCGAGGTTCAGATGGACCTGTTCGGCCGCGAACTCCTCATCCCGCGGGCGCTGGTGCGGCGCCTGCATATCGAAGAAGGCCTGACTGGGTCGCAGATTGCGGACCGGATGAACGCCCCCTTCGACGCCGTCGCGCAGCAATTGTTCGATGCGCTCCTGCTTCCCGTGATCGAGCCTGACGATCGGGTGCGAGTGGATAAGCCGCTCAACGCCGCTCAAGCCGCCGCCGCGGCGCATCGGGGCGGCCCCTACATCCTAGAGGCCGGCCCTGGAACCGGGAAAACACAGACGCTTACCGCCAGGGTCGTTCAGCTCATCGACGAGGGCGTGGACCCGCGCCGGCTCCTCGTTCTCACCTACTCGAACAAAGCGGCGGGCGAGATGGCGGAGCGGATCGCCGACAAACGTCCCGAAGAGGCCGCTGCGATGTGGATCGGAACGTTCCACGCCTTTGGCCTCGACCTCATCCGCCGGCTCGGCCCGGAGTTCTCGCTGCCGAGCGACCCCAGGCTGATGGACCGTGTCGAGGCGGTCGAACTGCTGGAAGCGGAGTTCCCCAGGCTCGCGCTTGAGCACTACCAGGACCTCTATGACCCCACGCGCCTCATCGGCGACATCCTGGCCGCCATATCTCGGGCGAAGGACGAGGTTGTCGGCCCTGACGAATACGCTCTGCGCGCTGAGGAGATGCGGATCGCCGCAGGCAGTGAGGAGCCGCAACACACGAACGCGCTGAAAGCGGCCGAGGTCGCGCGGATATACTCCGTCTACGAAAGACTGAAGCAGGACCGTCGGGCGATCGACTTCGGCGACCTCGTCTCGCTCCCCGTCGAGCTCCTCGAGAAGCGGCACGAAATCGCCGCCCAACTCGGCCAGCTTTACGACCACATTCTCGTCGACGAATACCAAGACGTGAACCGCGCCAGCGTTCGACTTCTGAAAGCGCTACGGCCGACGGGCGACAACTTGTGGGTGGTCGGCGATGCGCGGCAGTCAATCTACCGCTTCCGGGGTGCATCCCCGATCAGTATGTCCAGGTTCGCCTCGTCGGATTTCCGGGGCGCGACGTCGGGCAGGCTGGAGGTGAACTATCGCTCCGTCGAGGAGATCGTGAGCGCCTATTCTACTTTCGCCGTGCAGATGACAGCGGGCGGCCAAGATGCCGCGCTCCGGGCTGAGCGCGGACCTCGCGGCGCGCCTATCGAGCTCCGGCTGCGCGCGAGCAAAGAGGAACAGCCCGTCGCGATTGCCGACAGTATCGACGAGTTGTTCCGCTCGGGTATCGCCTACCGCGACCAGGCTGTGTTGTGCACCGGCAACGAGCGGCTGGGCGAGATTGCGCGCGATCTTGAACGCATGGGCATCCCCGTGCTCTTCCTCGGCAGCCTGTTCGAGCGAGGCGAAGTCAAGGATCTGCTCTCCATCCTCTCGCTGCTCGCTGACCGCCGCGCGATGGGGCTGATCCGAACTGCCTGCATGCCGGGTCTCGAGATGGCGCTCGGCGACGTGGGTATAGTATTGGAGTCGTTGCGGGACGAAGAGCACGAGCCGCTCGAATGGTTAGCGAGGCGCGGAACCCTGCCGATATCGCCAGAAGGACATCTCGCGCTCGACCAGCTCGCAGCTGTCCTCGCGGGCTTCGACGGCGAATCGCCCCCATGGCGGACCCTCGCTGCGATTGTTGTAGACCGCACGCGCTTCGCAGCGCGGATCGGGGAGGCAAGCTCGGTCGCCGAGCGAAGCCAAGGAATCGCGATCTGGCAGTTGATGAATTTCCTTCGGGTTCAGCCGCGCGAGCAAGGCCGTGCCGTCCCGCGACTTCTGGATCGAATCCGCAGGTTGGTCGCGATCGGCGACGACCGCGACCTCCGGCAACTGCCGCAGGCCGCGCAGGGTATCGACGCCGTGCGCCTTATGACGATCCACGGCGCCAAGGGCCTCGAATTCAGCTGCGTCCACCTTCCCGGCCTCAACCAGGACACCCTTCCAGGCACCCCCAAGGTGCCCCAGTGCCTGGCGCCGGATGGCGTCATCGCTGGCATAACGGGCGACGTTAAGGACGCGCTACGCGCCGGCGACATGGAAGAGCGCGAGTGCCTGTTTTACGTCGCGACATCCCGCGCGCGCGACCGCCTCGTGCTCTATGCTGCGACACAGTCAGGCGAAAGGACCCGGCCGCTGTCCGACTTCCTGCCGCGCCTCGGCCCCGGCGTAGTCAGAAGCACACCCGCCCTCGCTCACACGCTCCCGCCAGCCCCCGAGGCCGAGCCTATCCCCGTCGAGATCGACGGACCTGTTCGGCTGCGCGATTCGCAGATCGCCATGCTCGACAAGGAGAAGTGCCGACGGCGCTTCTTCTACACCCATGTGCTCGGCATCGGCGGCCGCCGGACCGAGACTGACTACATGCGCATGCATGAGGCGGCGCGCTCTGTCGTTAGAGCGATCGTGTTCGACGGGCTCGACGTCTCGAACGATATCCGTCTTGCCGCAGCCGTCAGTCTGGCGTGCGACGAACACGGCCTCGACGGGCTCGGAAGCTTCGCTGAGCTCCGCGCAGCAGCAATCGCGCTCGTCACCACCTTCATCCGCACGCGTGGATCACACACACCACGGCCCCCCAAGGCGCTGGTCCTCCGCTTCGGCGGCGACGAGGTCCACTACGGAGCCGACGACATGCTCGTCGACGATCGGGGCAAGCTCATCTACCGCCGGGTTCGGACGGGTATATTCCGCAAGTCGGACGCGGAAGACCTCTCAGTCGCGGCGGCGTTGCTCGCGATTGACGCCAACGCGCCGGGCGCGACAGCCGAGGTGGTGCATCTGACGAGCGGCAGCATCTCGATGCTCGGCATGTCGAAAACGGTGCTTGACCGCCGCCGCGAGGCGCTTAACGCCGCGATCCAACGGGTGCGCGCCGGCGACTTCCCGACTGATCCCACTCAGCGCGTCTGCCCGCGCTGCCCGGCATTCTTCGTCTGTGGTCCTGTCCCCGCCGGCACCCTGCGAAAGAAGTACTGACGCCTTTCCGGTCAGCCGCTGACGCACCGATTGTCCTTCCGTAGCCGGGAACAAGCCGGCCTAGCGAGAAGGAATTATCCATGGAAACCTTAGCATTCGACGACCTCGGCGAAGCGATCCGCGAGGGCCGCGCGCTGCGTCCGGCCAACGAGTACCGCATTCTGTTCGCGCTGGAGAGCATCGACTTCCGCCCGCTCGCGGTCGCCGATCCCATTCCTCTTGGTCGCCAGATTCTGGAGGCCGCCGGCCTCGAACCGGAGCGCGGCTACAGCCTGTTCGCGATCGTCGAGAACGGCGACTTCGAGGACGTCCGGCTCGATGAGCCGTTCGATCTGCGCGGCGCCGGCGCCGAGCGCTTCGTCGCCTTCCTCACCGACCGCGACTTCAAGTTCGAGGTGAACTCGCGTGAGGAGCGCTGGGGGAAGCCCGCGATCAGCGGACAGGTACTGGCGGCGCTTGCGATGCCCGGCCCCAACGAAGTGGTATTCCTCGAGGTGCGCGGCGGCACCGACGTGCTCGTCGAGCCGACTATGCTCATCGACCTCGGCATGCCGGGCGTCGAGCGCTTCTTCACCGCCCCACGCCCGCCGGTCGAGATTGATATCGAAATCGTCGTCAACACACGCCCGCGCCTCGTGCCTGGCCCGACGGTGACCTTCGAGCAGATTGTCGAGCTGGCGTTCCCCGGCCCGCACGCGCCGAACGTCGTCTTCTCGATGACCTATCGCAAAGCGGCCTCGGTCCCGCACGCGGGCGAGTTGGGCGCCCACGGCGTCGTCACCATCAAGCAGGGAACCATCTTCAATGTCACGCGCACTGTTCAGTCTTAACGCCGACCTCGCGAAGCTCCGCGATGAAGGCTACTTCGTTCACGTGGTGGGCGGATTCCTTGTGATGCGCGAGATCCCCTATGTCGACGCAGACCGCAAGGTCCGCCGAGGCACCCTGATCTCGAGCCTGGCGCTCGCGGGCGACCAGACTCGCCCGCCTGACACCCACGTCATGCACTTC
>NZ_JBMDXG010000142.1:0-2458 GCF_048594985.1 Sphingomonas sp.
CATGGCTCGGTCGCAACCGGCGACTGGCCAAGGACTTCGAAGCCACGATAGGCTCCGCCACTGCCTTCCTCTACGCTGCCGCGGCGATGGTGCTCGTCAGGCGCATCGCTCGCTCAGCGTGAGTTCTGAAACGGACTCTAAAACGAATTCGATCATATCGAAGGCATCCAGTAGATCGTCACGACTGACGCCGCCTACATGGCTGCCGCCATTTCCAAGCCACTTTGTCGCAAGAAGAACGTCGCCGTTCTCACTGTCCGACATTTGAAATGTTTTTATCCGCTTATGTAGACTAATGAACTCTCCATCGGCAGTTCGTTCAGGGATTGCTGCATCATCCATTAGAATTTCGACAGATTGACGAATATGATTTGCTGCAGATTCTGGGCTGGACCAAATCAAAGCCGATGCCTTCGCAATGGCGTCAATAATGGGCTGCGGCGTCTGCTCGGGATATGAGATTGCTATGGGCGTAGGCGATAGCATCTCGACGTTGAAATATCGCGTCGTGACATACTCGTCAAAATCGACCTGATCATGTGATATGCTAGACGTACCGCTCACCGTAACCAACTCCTTGCAAGCCGGTACGCTGCATTCGAGAAATCCGACGAATCTGTTGACTATCCAATCTGGCTCCCACGCGTCATGGGCATGTACCGCCTTGGACGGGCCAGTCTCTTTGATCATTAGCTTGTCTGCGCTGATCGAGAGAAATCCTTTCCTACAGGTCGGGCATTGCCAATGCGGCAGGTCGTCCGAAAAGGTGGCTGCCCATAACGTTCTGTCTACAGCCATCTCGGCACCTGTGGCGTTCCTTCTTTGGGACTGCGGTATCATCTAATCTCTAAGGTTCAGAATGGCGAGGTCGGTCGAGGGTGCTCGACCTTCTTCAGCACGACCGATGTGAGAGATCACCGGTTAGGTGCTTGGACTCCCCGCATTCCCGTTGACTCTCTGCCCCGCGACGCTAGGGCCGTCGGCGGGCCACGCCGTCCCAACGCGGCGCGTGCTCTCTGCGAGGAGAGATACATTGACGGACTTCCCCAAGCCGGCGGCCAAGCCGGCTCGCCCCCATTTTTCTTCGGGTCCCTGCGCCAAGCCTCCGGGCTGGAGCGCCGAGCAGCTCGCCACCGCCAGCCTCGGCCGGTCGCACCGCTCCAAGCTCGGCAAGAGCCGCATTGTCCACGCGATGGACATGACGCGCCACATGCTGAAGCTGCCCGACACGCACCGCATCGGCATCGTTCCCGCGTCGGACACCGGCGCGGTCGAGATGTGCCTGTGGTCGATGCTGGGCGCGCGCCCGGCGACGATGCTGGCGTGGGAGAGCTTCGGCGAGGGCTGGGTGACCGACGTCGTCAAGCAGCTGAAGATCGACGCCACGGTGATGAAGGCGCCCTATGGCGAGCTGCCCGATCTGAACGCGGTCGACTGGTCGACCGACGTGGTCTTCACCTGGAACGGCACGACCAGCGGTGTGCGCGTGCCGAACGGCGACTGGATCGCCGACGACCGTCAGGGCCTCGCCATCTGCGACGCGACCAGCGGCGTGTTCGCGGCCGACCTGCCGTGGGACAAGCTCGATGTCGTCACCTTCTCCTGGCAGAAGGTGCTGGGCGGGGAGGGCGCGCACGGCGTGCTGATCCTCGGCCCGCGCGCGGTCGAGCGGCTGGAAAGCTATACGCCCGCCTGGCCGCTGCCGAAGATCTTCCGCATGACGAAAGGCGGCAAGCTCAACGACACGATCTTCAAGGGCGACACGATCAACACGCCGTCGCTGCTGGCGGTCGAGGACGTGATCTGGAGCCTGGAATGGGCGCTGGGGCAGGGCGGCCTGACCGCTTTGATCGGCCGCGCCGACGCAAATGCCGCAGCACTCGACGCGTGGGTCCAGCGGACCGACTGGATCGAGCATCTCGCCGCCGATCCCGCGACGCGATCCAACACCAGCGTCTGCCTGAAGTTCGCGGACAGCGCGGTCGCCGGGCTGGACGATGCGGGCAAGCTCGCGCTCGTCAAGAAGATGGCGGCGCTGCTGGAGGCGGAGGACGCCGCCTATGACGTGGCGGGCTATCGCGACGCGCCCCCGGGCCTGCGCATCTGGTGCGGCGCCACCGTCGATGCGGCGGATGTCGAGGCGCTCGGGCCGTGGCTCGACTGGGCCTTCCAGACCGCCCGCGCGGCTTAATTCCTATCCGTCGCCCCGGCGGAGGCCGGGGCCTATCTCTCTCCCGACTGGTCGATGACCCGCGAGAGACATGGATGCCAGCCTGCGCTGACATGACGTCCAAGAACAAGGACTATCTCCATGCCCAAGGTACTGATTTCCGACAAGATGGACCCGCGCGCCGCCCAGATCTTCCGCGAGCGCGGGGTCGAGGTGGACGAGATTACGGGCAAGACGCCCGACGAGCTGAAGGCGATCATCGGCGACTATGACGGCCTCGCCATCCGC
>NZ_JBMDXG010000143.1:0-3780 GCF_048594985.1 Sphingomonas sp.
TGCACCCACGAACGTGACGCTCGCCCAAGGCCGCGAGGCGCCACGGAGCACTCTCGCAAGCCCGTCACATTGCGCGAGCAGCGCGCGCTCCAGGCGATCGTGCGGATCGCTCATTGGACGCGCGCCCCCGCCGCGAGAAGATAGGCGTGCAGCCGTTTCTCCGTCGCCGGGCGGAGCTCGCGGCCATTGCGCAAGGTCTTGACGAGATTAGGATCGCCCACGGCCCGGCGGCCGAGCACCGTCGGGGGTTCGCCCGTCCGACGCAGATGCCGCTCGACCACGAAAAGCATATTCACGACTCGCCTCCGTTCCTGATATGTTCTAGATCATCGGATAAATCCTACTTGTCTAGGAAAATTCCTATGCTGTACCGATTGCGTTGATGGACGATACCCAGGCTCGGGCAGCGCTGGCGGCGCTGATCGCGGAAAGGCGCGAGGATTATGCCGGGCTGTCGCGGCTGATCGGGCGCAATTCCGCTTATGTGCAGCAATATGTGAAGCGCGGGACCCCGCGGCGGCTCGCCGAGGGTGACCGCCGGATGCTAGCCGATTATTTCGGGGTGCCTGAAAGCCTGCTCGGCGGGCCACCCGACCGTGGTGGGCGGATCGTCGCGGCGGGGAGCGCGGCGCGCGTTGCCGACGGATTGGTGGCGATCCGTCGAGTCGACGTCGGCGTCGCCGCTGGCCCGGGCGCGCTTCCTGGCGAGGAGCGCGCACTCGACGAACTGTGCCTACCGGCCGCGCTGTTGCGCGAACTGGGTGTCGGACGGCCCGCCGCGCTTTCGCTGGTGCGGGTCGAAGGCGATTCGATGCAGCCGACTTTGGGGCCGGGCGACGATATCCTCGTCGACCGCGACGATGCGGGCACGCGATTGCGGTCCGGCATCTACGTCCTCCGCCGCGATGACGCCCTGATCGTCAAGCGGATCGATCCCAACCCCGCCGGCGGGATCGACATACGCAGCGACAATCCGAGCGGCGGCAGCTGGAGCAACGTCGACGTGGCGGATGTCGAGATCGTCGGCCGCGTGATCTGGGCAGGGCGAAAGCTGCGCTGAAGCTAATCGCCGACGCGGTTGCGATCCACCAGCCAGAGCGCCACGGCCGCGACGATCCCCGCCGCCAGCCCGCCGAGGAAGCCGACCGAGGCCTGGCCGTAATGGTTGCCGATCACCACCCCCGCGATCACCCCGATCGCAACGAAGATGCCGCCGGCCATGCTGGAAGGTTCGCGCTGCATGTTGCGCGCTTGCCACCGCGTGGGCCGGCGCGCCAGCCCGCTTCGCGCGCAGGCTGGCGGGTTGCAAGGCGCTCCTCTAGGGAGCGGCCATGGTCCGGATATGGTCGGGGCCGGCGATGCGCGGCTTCGCCGCGGCGGTCCTGGTGATGAGTTGCGACGTCGCGTCCGGCCAGGCTCCTGCGCCGGCGTCGCCTCCGCTCGATTCGGCCGATCCGGTGGGCGACCTCGCGCCGCTGCCCGACCTCGGCGTCGACTGGCCGGACCCCGCAGTGATCGATTCGGCCCCGGGCGAAACCGCGACCCCGGCGGGGCCGACCGCGGCGACGCTGCAGCAATATCAGGTGCGGCTGGAAGGTGCGGACCCGCTGGGCGACACGTTCCGCGCGCGCTTCAACGAACTGTCGGCGCTGGTCGCCAATCAAGGGAGCAGCGCGAACGCGGCGCAGATCGACCGCCGCATCCGCGACGATGAGGAGTTGCTGCGCGAATTGCTCAACGCGGCCGGCCATTACGACGCCCGGCTCGCCACCGCTGTCACGACCGAGGGCGGCAACACCATCGTCCGCATCCGCATCGACCCGCGTGAGGCGTTCACCTTCTCGAAGATCGATCTGGCCGGTCTGGAGGCGGCGGGGGATGCCGCCCCCACGCTCCGCCGCCAGTTTGCGGTCAAGGAGGGCGACCGCGTCGACGCCGATGCCGTACTGGCCGCCACCACGACCTTTCGCACCGCCCTGGGACGTGAAGGCTATCCCTTCGCGAAGGTAGGGGAGCCGCAGGTCGGCATCGACCACGACACCAACCAGGCGACGCTGACGCTCGACGTATCGCCGGGCGCGAAAGCGCGCTTCGGGCGGATCGTGCCCACCGCACCGCCAGGCCGCCGCCCCCTGTTCGACGAGCGCCACCTGAACGAGATCGCGCGGTTCGATCCCGGCGATGAGTTCGATGCCGCGCGGCTGGAGGATTTCCGCCGCGCGCTGATCGCGACCGGCTTGGTCTCCACCGCCACGATCACGCCGGTCGCGACGAGCGATCCGGGCGTGGTCGACACGCGCGTCGCGATCGATCGCGCACCGCCCCGTACGATCGCGGGCGAGCTCGGCTATGGCACGGGCGAAGGCACCCGCGCCGAAGTATCCTGGCAACACCGCAACCTGATCAAGCCGGAGGGCGCGGTCACGTTCCGCGGTGTCCTTGGCACGCGCGAGCAGGCGCTCGGCGCGTCGCTGCGCCAGGGCAATTTCCGCAGGCGCGACCGTATCCTCAACGCGCAGGTCGTCGCCTCGCACAGCAACTTCAACGCTTATGACGCGCGCACGTTCACGGTGGGCGCGAGTCTCGAGCGGCAGACCAACATCATCTGGCAGAAAACGTGGAGCTGGTCGTTCGGAGCGGAGTTGGTGGCGACCGACGAGCGCGACACGGTGCGTGCTACCGGCGATTCGCGGCGGCGAACCTTTCTGGTCGCGGCGGCGCCGGTGGGCCTGAATTATGACGGGTCTGATGATCTGCTCAACCCGACGCGCGGCCACCGCATCGCCACGCGTGTTTCGCCCGAAGTCTCGCTTCAGGGCGAGGCGGACGCCTATGTGAAGCTGCAGCTCGATGCGAGCGGGTACCAGCCGGTGGGCGATCGCGTGGTGTTCGCCGGGCGGCTGCGCTTCGGATCGATCCAGGGCGTGCCGCGCGAACAGATCGCGCCATCCCGCCGCTTCTATGCCGGCGGCGGCGGATCGGTGCGCGGCTACGGCTATCAACGGATCGGGCCGGTCGACGTCGATGGCGATCCGGTGGGCGGACGCGCGCTGACCGAATTCGCGGTCGAGGCGCGCGTCCGCTTCGGCGCGTTCGGGGTGGTGCCCTTCCTCGACGCGGGCAACCTCTATGCGTCAAGCACGCCGCGCTTCAGCGACCTGCGTTACGGCACGGGCATCGGCGTTCGTTATTATTCCAGCTTCGGGCCGATCCGCGTGGACGTCGGCACTCCGCTCGATCGCCGCACCGGGGAATCGCGGGTCGCGGTCTACGTGTCGCTCGGCCAGGCATTCTGATGGAGGAAGAGGAGACCGCGTCGGCGACGAAGCCGGGCCGCCGGTGGCGGGTGTTGCGCGGTGTGACGTTTTCACTGCTCGGTCTGGCGATGCTGCTGCTCGCGGCTTTGTGGGCGATCGACACAGGGCCGGGCCATCGCCTGATCGCCGACCGGATCGGCGCGCTGCGACCGTCGAGCGGGCTGCGCATCCGCGTCGGGCGGATCGACGGATCGATCTGGAACCGGGCGACGCTGCGTGACGTGCAACTCTATGATCTCGATGGCCGGTTCCTTGAATCGCCCGAGATCGCACTCGACTGGCACCCGTTGCGCTGGACGCACAACCTGCTGTCGATCGACCGGCTGGCGTCGCCGCTCATCGCGCTCGACCGCCTGCCGCGCCTGCACAGCCGGCCTGGTTCGCCGATCCTGCCGGGGTTCGACATCCATATCGGCCGGCTCGAAATCGCCCGGTTGAGGCTGGGGCCAACGATCGCCGGCAG
>NZ_JBMDXG010000144.1:0-10105 GCF_048594985.1 Sphingomonas sp.
CACGATCTCGGCGGCGGAGGCGGAGCCGGCGTCGACCAGCACGACGATCGGCCGCCCCTTCGCCAGATCGCCCTTCACCGCGCGCTCGGCGAAATAACGCTGGATGTCGGTTTTCTCGCGGCCGCGCTGCGAGACGATCTCGCCATGATCGAGGAAGACGTCCGACACCTCGATCGCCTGGTCGAGCAGCCCGCCCGGATTGTTGCGCAGGTCGAGCACGTAGCCCAGCACGCGCCCTCCGGTCTGCCGGTCGATGTCGGCAATCGCCTTCTCGACGCCCGGGCCGGTCGGCTTGGAGAAGCCGTTGACATTGATGATGCCGACATTGTCCTTCACCTCCCACTTGACCAGCTTGATCTCGATGATCTGGCGGGTCAGCGTGACGTCGAACGGCTTGTCGCGGCCGGGGCGGACGATCGTCAGGCGGACCTGCGTGCCGGGCGTGCCGCGCATCTTGTCGACCGAGATGTCCAGCGAATCGCCGTAGATCAGCTTGCCGTCGATGTTGGTGATATAGTCGCCGGGCTTGATGCCGGCCTTCCACGCCGGCGTATCCTCGCTCGCCGCGACCACCTTCACCGCGCCCTCGTCGAGCTGCACGGTCAGGCCGAGCCCGCCATAATTGCCGTCGGTGGTGGTCTGCATGTTCTTGAAGTCGCGCTCGTCCAGGTAGGACGAATGCGGATCCAGGCTGGCGAGCATGCCGTCGATCGCGCCCTTGATCAGCGTCTTGTCGTCGACCTTCTCGACATAGTCGGCCTTGATCCGTTCCATCACCGCCATGAACTGGTCGAGTTCGCGATAGGTATCGGTCTCGGTCTGGGCGAGGCCGGCGGAAATGGCCGGCAACAGCGCCATCGCGCCGGCCAGACCCGCGCCACGAAGAAGAACTTTACGCATCGATGCCGGCTTTCTCATCGGATGGCTGTAGCGCGTCGCAAGGTAACGCGAAACGGCCTTGCGGAGGGCTGAACGCCGTCCTTAGCGACGTTGTGCCGCCATGCCGGCGACATCGACCGGCCGGCCATGGTGGCGCAGCTCGATCGTCAGGCGGGGCGATGGGCCCATTCGGCCGAGCGGTGCGCCCTGCGGCACCGTCTCCCCCACACCGACCGTTGCGAGCGCGAGCCCGGCGAGCAGGGTCGCCCAGCCTCCGCCATGATCCAGCAGGACGATGTCGCCATAGCCGCGAAATGGGCCGGCATAGGCGATGCGGCCGGCGGCCGGGGCGATCACTGCGGTTCCGGGCGCGGTCGCCAGCGTCAGGCCGCTGGACGGCAGACCGTCGTCGGTTCGGTCGCCCGTGCCGATTACCACCCGCCCCACGGCGGGCAGGCGATAGACCGGCTTGCCCGCAGGAGCGCTAACGGTGCCGACCGGGCCCGGCAGCACGGCCAGCCGGCGGTTCAGCGCCGCGCGGTCGAGGCTGCCGAAGCGCGCGCGGGTCTCGGCGCGTTCGGCCACGTGCTGGGCCAGCTGCGCGCGCGCCGCTTCCGTCGTGATACGCTGCCGCTGGAGCGCGGCAATGCGTGCTCCGAGCATCGGCCGCAGCGAGGCGAGAAGCGCGCGGCTGCGGATGAGATCGCTTGCCCCGCCGTCGAGCAGGGCCAGCAGCGTAGGCCGCCGTACGATCCGCTCGACGCGCGCGAGGAGGGCGGCGAGCGGGGCCTGCGCGGTCGCCAGACGCCGCTCCTGGACGCGCGCCTGTGCCTCGACCGCCGCGAGTTGCGCCTCCGGCGTCGCCGCCGCGAGCGCCAGGGCGAAAGCAAGCGCCATCAGCCCTCGCGGTGATAAGGGTGGCCAGCCAGGATCGACGTGGCACGCCACAATTGCTCGGCCAGCATCGCGCGGGCGAGCAGATGCGGCCAGGTCATGACTCCGAAATTGAGCAGCAGGTCCGCCTCCGCGCGCTCCGCGTCGCCGAAGCCGTCGGCTGCGCCGATCAGGAAGCGCGCCTCGCGCACCCCGCCGTCGCGCCAGCGGCCGAGACGCTCTGCAAAGGCGAGCGAAGGCAACGTCTTGCCCTTTTCGTCGAGCAGGATCGTGACGGTGCCCGGGTTCATCGCAGGGACGCGGCCGCCCCGGTCGGGCAGTTCGGTGATCCGCGTTGGCCAGGCGATGCGGCCGAGATAGCGCTGGACGAGGTCCGCCTCCGGACCGCGCCCGATGCGACCGCGCGCGACGATATGGAGCAGCACTCAGGCCGCGCCGGCGGTCCCGCTGGCGGGACGCGGCGAATCGCCGAACGCCCACATGCGCTCAAGATTGTAGAAGCTGCGCACCTCGGGACGGAACAGGTGGACGATCACGTCGCCCGCGTCGATCAGCACCCAGTCGGCGGTCGGCATGCCTTCGACGCGCGGGCTGCGCCCGGTCGCCGCCTTGATCTTCTCGGCCAGCTTGGCCGCCATTGATCCCACCTGGCGGCTCGACCGGCCCGACGCGACGATCATGTAATCGGCGATCGACGATTTCCCCGCGAGGGGGATCGACACCGTCTCGATCGCCTGGTCGTCATCGAGCGAGTCGAGGATCATGCGATGGAGCGCGTCAATACTGTCGGCCGGATCGGCGGGGGGCTCGACGGATTGCGAAGCGATGGCGGGCAAGGAACCTCCTAGGGGATCAGCCGGCGCGAAACGCGGTCGCGCAGGCCCATTGTTGCGAGGGATGACGGCCAGTCGGGCTCAAGGGCGCGCACCCGCGTCGCGGAAGACGGATCGGGACGGAAGCGCAGCAGCACGAGCGCCGGCGGACTCCACATCGTCCAGTGTCTGGCGTGACCCGGGCGGCGGACGAAACGCCTGAGCCATCCCATCGCGGGTGCGTATCGGGCGGCGCCATCATATCCCGGACGCGCGATGACCGCAATGGAGACGGTGCGGGCGATCCTTCGCCAATGGCGCCAGCGATGCAGCTGCGCGAGATTGTCGGCGCCCATCAGCCAGATGAAGCGCCGGTCGGGAAAGCGGCGCACGAGCTTGGCGAGCGTTTCGGCCGTGTAGCGCGTGCCCAATTCCTGCTCGATCGCGGTCGGCACGATCCGGCTATGCCGGGCCATCGCCCGCGCGGAGGCGAGGCGCGCGGCGAGGGGCGCCATGTCGGGCGCGGCCTCCTTCAGCGGGTTTCCGGGCGAAACCAGCCACCAGAGATCGTCGAGCGCCAGCGCCTCGATCGCGGCGAGGCTGATCCGGCGGTGGCCGCGATGCGCGGGATTGAACGAACCGCCGAGCAGGCCCGTCCGCTTCAAGGCCGGACCTGCCCCGCGCCCCGGACCTGCCATTTGTAGGTGGTGAGCCCTTCGAGCGCGACGGGACCGCGTGCGTGGAGCCGGCCGGTCGCGATGCCGATCTCCGCCCCCAGCCCGAAGTCGCCGCCAGCGGCGAACTGGGTGGAGGCGTTCCACATCACGATCGCGCTGTCGACCTGCGCCAGGAACCGCTCGGCCGTGGCGGCGTCCTCGGTCACGATCGCGTCGGTATGGTGCGATCCGTGCGCGGCAATGTGGCCCATCGCGCCCTCGACCCCATCGACCAATGCGACCGACAGGATCGCGTCGAGATATTCGGTGTCCCAGTCCGCATCGTCGACAGCCGCGACGCGGGGTTCGATCGCGCGGACGGCATCGGTGCCGCGCACCTCGCATCCCGCATCGATCAGCGCGGCGAGAATGGGGGCCGGATCGGCGTAGGCGCGATCGATCAGCAATGTTTCGGTGGCGCCGCAAATGCCCGTGCGCCGCAGCTTGGCGTTGAGCGCGATCGTCCGCGCCATCGCCGGATCGGCGGCGCGGTCAATATAGAGGTGGTTGATACCGTCGAGGTGCGCGAGTACCGGCACCCGCGCCTCGGTCTGGACGCGTGCGACCAGGCTCTTGCCGCCGCGCGGGATGATGATGTCGATCAGGCCCGCCGCCGTCAGCATCGCGCCCACCGCCGCGCGATCCGATACGGGGACGAGCTGGATCGCGTCCCCCGGCAGGCCCGCCGCGTCGAGCCCGTCGCGCAGGCAGGCGTGGATCGCGTGATTGCTCGCGCGCGCCTCGCTCCCACCGCGCAGGATCGCGGCATTGCCCGCCATCAGCGCCAGCGCGCCCGCGTCCGCCGTGACGTTGGGGCGGCTTTCGTAGATGATCCCGACCACGCCCAGCGGCACGCGCACACGGCGCAGACGCAGCCCGTTGGGCCGTTCGGCCTCGTCGATCGGACAGCCGACCGGATCGGGCAGGCCCGCAACCGCATCGAGCCCCCCGGCGATGCCCTCGATCCGGTCCGGCGTGAGCGCGAGCCGGTCGAGCATCGCGCTGGACAGGCCTGCCGCCTGCGCGCGCGCCAGATCGTCGGCATTGGCGGCAAGGATCGTGTCCGCCCGCGCGCGCATCGCCTGCGCGGCGGCGCGCAGGGCTGACGCCTTCATCTCGGTCGGGGCCAGCGCGAGCAGGGTCGCCGCATCGCGCGCGCGCCGGCCCATGGCAGCGATCAGCGCGACGGGATCGGATGGGGACGCATCGGTCATCATGCGCGCCTAGCATGTTTCGCCATGCTTGGGAGTGCGCGAAGCCTCTCGACGCGCGGGCCGGCTTAAGCGACATTGCGGGCATGACGGGGGATGGAGCGCAGCGCGAGGCGTGGCGGGAGGAGATCGAGCGTGCGCGGACGGGCGCGCCCGCCATCGGACACGCGGATGCGGAACCGTGCGCCAATTGCGGGACGATCCGGGTCGGGCCTTATTGTCAGACCTGCGGGCAATCGGGGCATGTCCATCGCGACTTGCACACCTTGTTGCACGACCTCGCGCACGGAGTGTTTCATTTCGAGGGCAAGATCTGGCGGACGCTGCCGCTTCTGGTCCGCAGGCCGGGTGAACTGACCCGCCGCTATATCGAAGGCGAACGCGTCAAGTTCGTGTCGCCAATGGCGCTGTTCCTGTTCACGGTCTTCCTGATGTTCGCGGTGGTTTCGAACCTGGCGGGCGGCGGCAAGTCGGAGATCGGCACCGCGATCCGCACGGGCGCCGAGCTGGCCGAGGCGCGCACCACCCTCGCGACGCTGGAGGCGCAGAGGGCCGGGACCAGGTCGGCCGTGCAGCAGGCCACACTCGACAGGCGCATCGCCGAGGCGAAGCGGGAGGTTGCGGCGATCGACCGGGCGATGGAGACCGGCGCGATCCGCGCCGTGCCCGCGCACGCGTCCCGTCCGGCGACGGTCCAGGTCGATCTCGGCTGGCGCTGGCTGAACGAAGCGGTCGCGCACGCCGCCGCCAACCCCGACCTTCTGCTCTACAAGATGAAAAGCAACGGCTATAAGTTCAGCTGGGCGCTGATCCCGATCTCGCTCCCCTTCATCTGGCTGTTGTTCGCATTTCGGCGGGATGTAGGCCTGTACGACCATGCCATTTTCGCGATCTATTCGCTCGCCTTCATGTCGCTTGGCGTCGTCAGTCTGGTCGTGCTGTCCAGGATCGGCGTGCCCACGGGGCTGCTGGCCATCGCGGCGCTGACCATCCCCCCGCTCCACATGTACAAGCATCTGCGCGGCACTTATCGGCTCGGCCGGTTCGGGGCCGGGTGGCGGACGTTCGCTCTCCTGCTGATCGTCACGATTTCGACCACTCTTTTCCTCTCGCTGCTGTTTTACATGGGGAGCGAATAGCTTGCTCGCCTTCGGGCAAGCGCGGCGCTAGAAGACGGTATGGCCGAGGCGCAGCGTAGCGGACAGTTTGACGCTTTCGGAGGAAACCGGCGGTTTGAGCTGCTGGTCGGCGCGGTCGTCGACTATGCGATCTATCTGCTGGACGCGGAGGGCCACGTCGCGAGCTGGAACGCCGGCGCCGAACGGTTCAAGGGCTACAGCGCCGACGAGATCATCGGGCGGCATTTCAGCGTCTTCTACACCGAAGAGGACCGGGCGGTGGATCTGCCCGCACGCGCGCTGCGCATCGCAGCGCAAGAGGGCAAGTTCGAGCAGGAGGGGTGGCGCGTCCGCAAGAACGGAACCCGCTTCTGGACGAGCGTGGTCATCGATCCGGTGCGCACACCGACGGGCGAGCTAATCGGCTTCGCCAAGGTGACGCGCGACATCACCGACCGGCGCGAGGCGCAGCAGGCGCTTCGCGAGAGCGAGCAACGTTTCCGTCTGCTGGTCGAAAGCGTGCAGGATTATGCGATCTACATGCTCGACCCGCAGGGCCGGGTGACAAACTGGAATGCGGGCGCGGCGCTCATCAAGGGCTATTCCGCCACCGAAGTTGTGGGTGACCATTTCTCGCGCTTCTATACCGAGGAGGATCGCGCGGCGGGCGAGCCGGATCGCGCGCTGGCCACCGCGCTTGCCGAAGGACGCTACGAAACCGAAGCGTGGCGGGTCCGGAAAGACGGAAGCCGTTTCCGCGCCGGCGTGCTCATTCAGCCCGTCCATGACGAACATGGCTCGTTGCTGGGCTTCGCCAAGATCACGCGCGACCTGACCGAACGGCTCCGCCAGCAGAGCGAAATGCAGGAGGCGCGCGAGGCGCTGGCGCAGGCGCAGAAGATGGAGGCGATCGGTCGCCTGACAGGCGGCGTCGCGCACGATTTCAACAACCTCCTGACGGTGATCCGCGCCTCCGCCGATTTACTGCGGCGGGGGGAGCTGCCGCCGGAGAAGCAGCGGCGCTACATCGAATCGATCGCGGATACCGCCGAGCGCGCGGCCCAGCTGACCAGCCAGCTCCTCGCTTTCTCGCGGCGCCAGCCGCTGCGCCCCGAGCGCTTCGTCGCGGGCGATCGCATCCGGGGCATGGAGCACATCATTCGCACCACGCTCGGCTCGCCGGTCGAGCTGCATTATGACATCGCCGATGATGCCGGGGCAGTGAATGCGGACCCCAACCAGTTCGAAACCGCGATCCTCAACATGGTCATCAACGCGCGCGACGCGATGCCGGCGGGCGGGCGGCTGGTGATTTCCGTCCGCCCGGTCGACGGTGTCCCCGCGCTTCGCCGCCATGCCGCCGTGACAGGATCGTTCGCCGCGATTTCGATCGAGGATAGCGGTTCGGGCATCGACGCCGGGACGCTTGAGCGCATTTTCGAGCCCTTCTTCACCACCAAGGGGGTCAACAAAGGCACCGGCCTGGGGCTCAGCCAGGTCTACGGCTTCGTCAAGCAGTCGGGCGGCGAGATCGGGGTCGAGAGCGAGTTGGGCGCGGGGAGTCGCTTCACGCTTTTCCTGCCGCGCATACGACCATCGGTCACAGCCCCGGCCGATTCGAAGCCACGTCCCGTATCCCTGCCCCCCGTGCGGCGACACATCCTGCTGGTCGAGGACAACGAGGTGGTCGGCGGCTTTTCGCGCGGCCTGTTTGAGGAACTGGGGCAGGACGTCACCTGGGCGAGCGGCGCGGAAGATGCGCTCAGGCAGCTGGAACAATCCTCCGCGGTCTTCGACCTCGTCTTCTCGGACGTGGTGATGCCGGGGATGAACGGCGTCGAACTGGGCGAGGAGATACGTCGCCGCTGGCCCGGCCTCCCGGTGATCCTCACCAGCGGTTACAGCCATGTGTTGGCGGAGGAGGGCAGCCACGGCTTCGAGCTGCTTCAAAAGCCCTACGCGGTCGATGACCTGCTGGCCGTGCTCGGCCGGACCGGTCGCGCGCGGGCGGAGACATCCGACACGACAAGAAGCTGAGCTTGCCTCCGGTCAACCAAGTCTGATTATCCTAATACCCCATATTGAAATAGGGATTCCCCGGTAAAGGGAGGGAATCCATAATGTCGTTGACGCTTGCCCTGCTGTTCGCCGCCCAGGCGGCAACCGCGCAGTCCGGTTCGAATCAGGAAGCCGACGGGGCGGCCGGTGCGCCGCGTGCCACTCCGGCCGCCGCGCGCGGAGTGAATGCGCAGGACGAAATCCTCGTCACCGCGCGCCGCCGGAGTGAATCGGTGCAGGACGTGCCGGTCGCGATCTCGGTCGTCGGCGGCGAAGCGCTCGACCGAACCGGCAGCTACAACATCAACCGGCTGCAGCAGATCCTGCCGACGGTGCAGTTCTTCTCGACCAACCCCCGCAATTCGACGCTCAACATTCGCGGGCTCGGCGTGCCGCTCGGCCTGACCAATGACGGGATCGAGCAGGGCGTCGGCATCTATATCGACGAGGTCTATTATAATCGCATCGCGTCGGCGACGCTCGACTTCGTCGATGTCGACCGGGTCGAGGTGCTGCGCGGGCCGCAGGGCACGCTGTACGGCAAGAACACGACCGCCGGCGCGATCAACGTCACCACGCGCGAACCGAGCTTCGAATTGGAAGGGCGCGCCGAGGTCAGCGTCGGCAATTATGATTTCAAGCAGGCCAAGGCGTCGGTGTCTGGCCCGCTGAGCGAGACTTTGGCCGGGCGGATCAGCGTGTCGGCGACCGATCGCAAGGGCACGATCCACAATGTCGTGACCGGTCAGAACCTGAACGCGCAGGATAATCTGGGCCTACGCGGAACGTTGTTGTGGAAGCCCACCGAGACGCTTCGCGTCTTCCTTTCGGGCGACTATAACGTGCAGGATCCGCTCTGCTGCGTGCAGATCTACGTGCGCAACGGGCCTACACAGCGCGCCGCTAACCGTCAGTATGCCGCGCTGGTCGCCGCCTATAACGCCGCCAACCCGACCCGGCCTTATGCCGTGCCGAGCACCAATGCTTTCGATCGCGTGACCGATCTCGATGCGCAGATCCGCGCGCGCAACGAGCATGGCGGCGTGTCGCTGCGCGCGGTGTGGGACATCGGGGACGATACGCTGACCTCGGTCAGCGCCTATCGCTACTGGGATTGGGATCCCGCGAACGACCGCGACTTCACCGGATTGCAGGTCAATCCCAAGGTCAACAATCCTACCGACCAGAAGCAGTATACGCAGGAGTTCCGCTATGCCCACGAAGGCGAGCGGATCGACTTCGTCGCCGGCCTGTTCGGCTTCCACCAGACGATCCGCACGCGCGGCATCCAGACCTACGGGCGCGATGCCAGCCTGTGGCTGCTCGCCCCGTCGAGCGCGCTTTCGCGCAATCCCGCCGTGCTGGACGGGCTGGAGGCGAATAACGACATCCGCCTCGACAACACCAGCGCCGCGGCGTTCGGCAAGCTGACCTTCAAGCTGACCGACGCCTTCAGCATCGCGCCGGGCTTCCGCGTCAATTACGATCGAAAGAAGGGGCTTTACGATTCGGTCGTGACGGGCACGGCATCGACCGGTGTTCGCCAGATCGTCGACTTCGTCAGCACCGATCCCTGGATCGTGGCGCAGCGCGGCGTGCAGGCGCCGCAGACCTTCCGCACCAATTTCAGCGACTGGAACCTGTCCTACGACGTCACCGCCTCCTATGAGGTCAGTGCCGACATCCTCGGCTATGCGACCTATTCGCGCGCGTTCAAGTCGGGCGGCGTCAACCTGAACGGCGTGCCGAACGACGCCAACGGCGTACCGCAGACGCAGGTCGCGCAGGTCGATCCCGAGAAGGTCGACCATTTCGAGGTCGGGTTGAAGACCCAGTTCCTCGATCGGCGCGCGACCTTCAACCTGACCGGCTTCTGGACCGACATCCGCGACTATCAGGCACTGGTGAATAACGGCCAGACGTCGGTGCTGCGCGGTTATCTCGCCAATGCCGATCGCGTACGCTCGCGCGGGATCGAGGCCGAATTCTCGATCCGACCGACGCAGCGGATCAATGCGTATGTCAACGGCACGTACACCGATGCCGAATATGTGCGGTTCGACAACGCGCCATGCCCGCCGGAGCTTTCGGGCGGCACCATCGCGGGTCCGGGGCAGACGCCGGGGGCGCCGGGCGTGCCGGGTGCGCTCAGCCCGGCCGTGTGCGACGTGTCGGGCCAGTGGCTGCCCGGCATCTCCAAATGGGCCTTCGCCTACGGCGTCGAGTTCAACGCACCGGTCGCGATCCTAGGCGGTGGTGAGGCCTATATCGGCTGGGACGGCAGCTACCGTTCGAAATTCTCGAGCAACGCCTCGCGCTCGATCTACACCGACATCAACGGCTATTCGGTGCAGAATCTGCGCGTGGGCGTGCGCAACGATGCGGGCTTCAACATCTACGGCTGGATCCGCAACCTG
>NZ_JBMDXG010000145.1:0-1707 GCF_048594985.1 Sphingomonas sp.
CATCCGCAGGCGCCGCTCCGGCCGCAGCGCCACTGTGGTCGGAAACTGGTGGTGCGGCGTCAGGAACACCGCGCGCACGGGATGCTGCCGACAGGCGTCCTCCACCGCGTCGACATCCATGCCGGCGCCATCCAGTGGCACCGCCACGATCCGTGCACCTGCGGAGCGGAAAGCGGCCATGGCCGGCTCGTAGGTCAATGCCTCGACCAGGACGACGTCGCCCGGCCGCAGCAGGACCTGAGTCGCCAAGAACAGGGCGTTCTGGCTGCCGCGGGTGATGCAGATCTCCTCCGCCGTGACGGATAGCGCCCGCTGGTTTTGCAGCATTTCGGCAATGGCGGTGCGCAGGCGGATGGAACCTAGCGGATCACGATATTGCAGGCGGTTGGCGCCGGCCGCCTGCATCACGGCGTTGCGATAGGCCCGCGCCAATGTATCAGCCGGAAACAGCCGCCCGTCCGGCGCGCCCTCGTCCAGTTTCAGTCCCGATCCGCCGGGCAGCGCGAGGGGGCGCGCAGGGGGCGGCAGGAAGCGGTAATAAGGGACCACATCGCCATCGGGCATGTGGTCGGCCGGCGGCCCCTTCGGCGCTTGCGGCGGCACGGCCGGTGATACGATCGTGCCCCGGGTCCCGGCCGAGGCAAGCCAGCCTTGTGCGATCAGTTCCTCATAGGCGATGACCACCGTTTTCCGGTTCACGCCCAGCTCGGATGCCAGTTGCCGGCTGCTCGGCAGGTACATGCCCGCCGTCAACCGGCCCCGCTTAATATCGCGCAGGATCGCCCGGATCACCTGAACATACAGCGGAACATCCCTATCGACGGATATGCGGTCCGACAGTGCAAGTGGCAGCGGGCGCAACATCGTTCGGATGTCCTTATTTGAGTCTCGGCTATCAGACCGGTGTTGGCATTGGTCCTGCGCTTTGGGTCGGTCTTGGCCCTTGAACGGGCCAACTGGCAAGCGCAGGTCCGACATTCGGAACCCGCAGCCGCCTTGTAGCAGAGGTGTGGTGGGCCTGAGGAGACAGCGCGACCGATGACCGATACCTTCGCGACCTTCACCTCGGCCGACGTGAAAGCGCTGATCGAACACTATCCGTTGGCATGGGTCTGCTCGACCGGTGACACGCCGATGGAGGCCGCGCAACTGCCACTCATTGGGGAATATGAGGACGATGGCCGCCTGCGGGCACTGGTCGGGCACCTGGGCCGGCGCAACCCGCTATGCGACCGGTTGCGCCGCAGCGGCACGGCGACCGTGCTGTTCAGCGGACCTGCGGCCTATGTCTCGCCCGAGCACGCCGGCCTGCGCGACTGGGCGCCCACATGGAACCACGCCAATCTGCGGATCACGGTCGACGTGACGGTGGATGCCGGGCTGACAGACGAGGCGCTGGACACACTGATACAGGCCATGGAGGTTGGCCGCGATGCGCCCTGGACGCGGGACGCGATCATGCACCGCTATGCCGGGATGGCGCAGGCAATCATCGGCTTTCGCGCCACCGTGACCGACGTCGACGGGCGCTTCAAGCTGGGCCAGGACGAAGGGGAGGCAGTGTACCGCAACATTCTCGACCGGCACCCTGATGCCGAGGTCACGGAATGGATGCGGCGGTTCAACCCGTCCCGGTGAAGGGCCGGCGACGGGTCGTCGGGCGGCGCGATTGCGCCGCCCGGTCGGCTCAGCCTATCGCCGATGGTC
>NZ_JBMDXG010000146.1:0-4171 GCF_048594985.1 Sphingomonas sp.
CCGGCGGCGCGTGCCTGGGCCAAGGTAACCGCGTCGAGCTGCGCCACCGTCTCGGCCGGCGGAACGATCCGGCCGTGAAGCTGCATCTGGCGCGCGAGATGATCGGCGCGTCCCGCGAACGATTCGAGGCCCATGAGCAGCCCGGCCTTGGCCTGCGCGCGTGCGCGGTCGAGCTCGTCCTGGTCGAGCGTCTCGGCGGTCTCTGCCAGCACGCGCCGGGTCAGCGCCAGCGCCTCGGCCGCGTCCCCCCGCGCCGCCGCGCAATAGACGCCGAACAGCCCGGTATCGGCGTAAGGCTGCGCCCAGCTGTAGATCGAATAAGCGAGCCCGCGCTCCTCGCGCACCTGCTGGAAAAGGCGCGAGGACATGCCGCCGCCGGCCGCGCTGCCGAACAGGCCGAGCGCGTGCATGTCGGCATGCGCATGGCCGACGCCCGGAAAGGCGAGCGCGACGTGGAGCTGATCGAAGCGGCGGCGATCATGGTGCGTGCCGCCGACGAAGCGCGCGGGCGGCGGCGCGGGGGGCGCGCCGGGCATCATGTCGCCGAACAGCCGCTCGGCCAGCCGCAGCAATGCATCCTCGTCCACCTTGCCCGCCGCCGCGAAGACGAGGCCGTCGGGCCGATATTGTCCGGCGACCCAGCGGCGGAGCGCGGTCACGTCGATCGCGGCGATACTGTCCTCGTCGCCCAGCACCGCCTCGCCCAGCTGCTGGCCGGGGAAGGCGGCCGCCTGAAGCTGGTCGAAGATGATGTCGTCGGGCGTGTCGCGCGCCTCGCCCAGTTCGGCTAGCACGACGTGACGCTCGCGCTCCAGTTCCTCGCCGTCGAAGCTCGCGTTGCGGATCAGGTCAGCGATCAGCTCGCTGCCGAGCGTCAGGTCGTCGGCGAGCGCGCGCGCCTGAAACACGGTATGGTCGCGCGCGGTCCAGGCGTTGAGCGCGCCGCCCTTGTCCTCGATCGCCTCCGCGATCTGGCGCGCCGTGCGGGTGGCGGTGCCCTTGAACACCATATGTTCGACCATGTGCGCGAGGCCGGACAGGCCGGCGGGCTCGGACCGCGCGCCGGCATCGGCATAGAGGCCGACCGCGACCGTCTCGACCCCCGCCATCGGCTCGACCGCGACGGTCAGGCCGTTGGACAGAAGATGCGCGCGCGCGCTCACGCGGTGGTCGCCCGCTCCGCGATATAGGCGCGGACCGTAGCGAGGTCGTTGGGCAGCACGTCGTAGCGTTCCTCGCGCTCGAACAGGTCGCCGACGCGCGGCGGCAGCGTGGGAGTCAGCCCGGTCGCCTGCGCGACCGCATCGGGGAATTTGGCCGGGTGCGCCGTGGCGAGCGTGACGATCGGCACTTCGCGCGGCAGATCGGCGGCGTGCGCGGCGGCAAGGCCGATCGCGGTGTGCGGATCGATCAGCATTGCCGCACGATTGCAGGCGGCGCGCATCGTCCGCGCCATCGTCTCCCCATCGATCCGCGCGCTCGCGAACAATGCGCCCGCTTCCGTCCGCATTGCGGGCGTCAGCGCCATCACGCGATTCGCGTCGAACCCACGCATCGCGCCCGCCAGCGCCATGCCATCGCGGCCATGCAGGTCGAACAGCAGGCGTTCGAAGTTCGAGCTGACCTGAATGTCCATCGACGGCGCGGCGGTGGGAGTGACCGTGCCCACCGAATAGTCGCCCGCGCTGAGCGCGCGGTGGAGGATGTCGTTGACGTTGGTGGCGACGATCAGCTTCGCCACGGGCAGCCCCATCCGCGCCGCGACATAGCCCGCGAAGACGTCCCCGAAATTGCCGGTCGGGACCGAAAAGGCGATCGGGCGATCGGGCGCGCCGAGGCGCACGGCGGCGTAGAAATAATAGACGATCTGCGCCGCGAGCCGCGCCCAGTTGATCGAATTGACCGCCGACAGCGTGAAGCGGCCGGCAAAATCCTGGTCGGCGAACAGCGCCTTCACCATCGCCTGCGCATCGTCGAAGCTGCCGCCGTCGAGCGCGATGTTGTGGATGTTGGGCGCGAGCACGGTCGTCATCTGCCGCCGCTGCACGTCGGACACGCGGCCCTGCGGGTGAAGCATGAACAGGTCGACCTTGGCGCGATTCGCCAGCGCGTCGATCGCGGCCGAGCCGGTGTCGCCCGAGGTCGCGCCGACCACGGTCAGGTGCGTGTCGCGGCCCGACAGGAAGCGTTCGAACAGCAGGCCCAGCAGCTGGAGCGCCACGTCCTTGAACGCGAGCGTGGGGCCATGGAACAGTTCGAGCAGCCAGTTGCGCCCGTCGAGCTGCACGAGCGGGGTCACCGCATCGTGCGCGAAGCCGCCATAGGCCTTCTCGCACAGCGCGCGCAGTTCGCCTTCGTCGAGCGCGTCACCGACGAAGGGCGTGAGCACCGCCACAGCCGTATCCACATAGGACAGGCCGGCGAGCGCGGCGATCTGCTCGCGCGTGAAGGCCGGCCACGTCTCCGGCACGTAGAGGCCGCCATCGGCGGCGAGCCCGGCAAGGGTGACGCCGGTGAAATCGAGCGCGGGCGCATTCCCCCGCGTGCTGACATAGCGCATGGCGCGCGACTTACCGGTGCAGCCCCCCCGGCGCAACCGCGCGGCCGCGTCGCCACAAGGCGATGACATAGATCGCAACCGCGACCGTGGCGAAGGCGAACCATTGCACGGCGTAGGCGAGATGGTTGTTGGGCAGGTCAGCCGGGGCGGGCGTGGCGGTCGGGCGCAACCCGGGCGCGGCGGCGGCGCTGACGATCATCGGAGTGGACGGCGGCGCACGGCCGGAGAGGCGGACGGCGAGCGGCGTTTCATCCGGCGCCCAGACGATCCGGCCGTCGACCGCGCCGCCGCGCCAAGGCGGCGCATCGGGCGAGGCCGACACGCCCATGTCGACCATGATGCCCGGCCCTTCGGCGCCGGTGCGGCACTGCGCGATATGACGCCAGCCCGTAGCGCCCGTCGCGTCGCGCCCGGCGGCGGTGCGCCAGCCCGCGACGTCGAGGCAGGTCGCGGTCGCCCGACGGTACAGATCGGCGGCATCGATCGGCCAGAGGGCGGAGAAGGGCAGCGGCGGCCGGCCGGCATTGGCCGCGTAGCGCGCGATCAACGCATCCTTTTCGGCGCGGCGATCGAGCTGCCACAGGCCGAGCCAGACCATCGCCGCCGCCGCCGCGAGGACGAGCAAAGTGGCAACGGGCGGCACGCGCCGGATCATCGACGCTCCGCCCGCGCCGTGCGGATCAGCCGGCGTGGATCGTCGCCCCGGCCGATCCCCAGATGTAGATCGAGATGAACAGGAACAGCCACACCACGTCGACGAAATGCCAGTACCAGGCCGCCGCCTCGAACCCGAAATGCTGCTTGGGCGTGAAGTCGCCGCGATAGGCACGGATCAGGTTCACGATCAGGAAGATCGTGCCGACGATGACGTGGAAGCCGTGGAACCCCGTCGCCATGAAGAAGGCGGCGCCATAGTTCAGCCCTTTGAAGGCGAACGGCGCGTGCATGTATTCATAGGCCTGGATGCACGAGAAGACGAGGCCGAGCAGGATCGTCGCCCACAGCCCATTCTTCAGCCCGTCGCGGTCGCCATGCAGCAGCGCATGGTGCGCCCAGGTGATCGTCGTGCCCGAGCAGAGCAGGATCAGCGTGTTGAGCAACGGAAAGGCGAAGGGATCGATCACCTCGATCCCCTTCGGCGGCCACGTGCCGCCGACCGCATCGACGGTCGAGGGGAAGAGCGAAAAGTCGAACCACGCCCAGAACCAGCCGACGAAGAACATCACTTCGGACGCGATGAACAGGATCATGCCGTAGCGCAGGTGCAGGCCCACCACTGGCGTGTGATCGCCGGCATGCGCCTCGCGGATCACGTCCGACCACCACGAATACATGGTGAAGAGCACGCCGCCCAGTCCCGCGAAGAACACCCAGCCGCCGAATGCCGCGCTGTGCATCCACATGATCGCGCCCGCCGCCATCACCAGCGCCGCCATCGACCCGATCAGGGGCCACGGGCTGGGGGGCAGGATATGATAATCGTGGCTCTTGGCTCCGGCCATGCGCGTCACTTCCCTGAAGGCATGATTATGTGAATTTCGGCCCTTAGCGCGTGGTTTTGCCCGACGCTACCGGGAAGAAGGTGTAGGACAGGGTGATCTCGCTGATCTT
>NZ_JBMDXG010000147.1:0-2019 GCF_048594985.1 Sphingomonas sp.
AGATTGCGGCGTCGTGGCCCAGGGCCGCCGACGCCGCGCGATGCTACTTCTTGCCGAGCGTGAGGCCGCCGAAGCGCTTGTTGAAGCGCGCGACCTGGCCGCCCTGATCGAGCAGCTGGCTGCGTCCGCCGGTCCACGCCGGGTGGGCGAGCGGATCGATGTCGAGCTGCAGCGTGTCGCCCTCGGCGCCCCAGGTGGAGCGCGTCTCGAACACGGTGCCATCGGTCATCTGGACCTTGATGGCGTGATAATCGGGGTGGATGTTCTTCTTCATGACGTACGTCCCATGATTGGCTGGTTACCGACCAGCCCGGAAGGAAGCGGCGCCCATAGCGACAGGGCGACGAAAAGGAAAGCGCCTAGGCCGCCTTGGGCGGATCGGCGATCATCGCGGTGAAGTTCGCTTGCGCCGCGACCTTGCCGTCGATCAGCGCGCGTCCGGCGAACTTGCAGACGGTGGCGCGCTTCTGGACGAATTCGACCTCCAGGCGAAGCAGCACGCCCGGTTCGACCGGGCTGCGGAACTTCGCCTCGTCGATCGCCATGAAGTAGACGAGCTTGCCCGACCCGGCGAGGCCGAGGCTTTCCACCGCGAGCACGCCGGCCGCCTGCGCCAGCGCCTCGACGATCAGGACGCCCGGCATGATCGGGCGGCCGGGGAAATGCCCTTGAAAGAAGCCTTCGTTGATCGTCACCGCCTTGATCGCGGCGATGCGCTGGTCGGGGCCGAGTTCCTCGACCCGATCGACCAGCAGCATCGGATAGCGATGCGGCAGCGCCGCCATGACCCGCGCGATATCGAGCGGGCCCATGCCGGCGCTCGCGGCGCCCTCCCCCTCGGCCATTAACGGCCCTGGGTCGGCTGCTGCGACGGTTGCGCCGGGGCGGCCGCGCCCTGCTGCTGCTGTTGCGGCAGCGCGATGCTCGGCGTCGGGAAGGCGGCGTCGAGACGCTGGATCACCACCGAGGTCACATCCTTGGTGCTGTCCGCGGCGAACACCGAACCCTTCGGGATCACGACATCGGCCTTGCGCTCGGCACGGACCTGCTCGGCGATCGGGCCGACGCGCTCGATGATCTGCTGGCGAACGAAATCCTCGGTCGCGCGAACCTCCTGCGCCAGCGCCTGGAGCTGCTCCTGCGCCTGCTGCGCGCGCTGGCCGGCCTGCTGCGCGGCGGTGACCTGTGCCGGAGTCGGCTGGGCCGGCGCCTTCACCGCCTGCGCGGCGTTCGCGGCGGTCTGATAGGCCTGCACGGCGGTGTTGAACGCCTGATTGCGCTGGGTGATCTGCGCATCATACTTCGCCTTGAGCTGCGCGGTGCCGCTCTTGCCCGCGGCGGACTCGCCCAGAACGCGGGAGACGTCGACCACGACCACGCCTTCGGCGAAGGCGGGCGTCGCGGCGAGCAGCGCGGCGGCTGCCGAAAGCTTCAGGATCGTACGCATCAGAATTGGGTTCCTACATTGAAAGTGAAGAGCTTTGGATCATCGCCCTCGCGGGTTACCAACGCCTTGGCGATATCGATCCGGAATGGACCGAAGGGCGAGTTCCAGTTCACGCCGATGCCCACCGATACACGAGGTTTCCACGTGTCGCCAAGGTAGCGTTCCTGGAAGCCGGGGATCACCGATCCGAACGGGGTAAGGCCCGTGGCGCAGGTCACGCCAGGCGCGACCGTCTGCGACGGAAGGCTGGTGCCGTCGCTGGGATTGGCATCGACGCACAGCCGCTGGCCGCTGGCGTCGAGCACCTCGCGGAACTGGCCGCCGGCCGGGATATTCGTCAGCACCGGGCTTTTCAGCCCGAACACCGAGCCGACATTGGCGAACAGCGACGGCCGGATGCCCAGCTCGCGCGCCGCATTGCCGAGCGGGAGCAGCACCTCCAACTTACCGAAATAATAGGCCCGGCCGCCCAGTGAGTCGTCGCTCATCTGGCTGCGATCGGTCACGAGGTTGCCGGTGGCATCATAGGGGATGCGGAGCACGCGCGGGCCGATGCCGCGAATATCGAAACC
>NZ_JBMDXG010000148.1:0-7153 GCF_048594985.1 Sphingomonas sp.
GGCTGGTCCCCCTCCCCGTGCCGGGGAGGATCTCGCGTTCGCCGATCCGCTGGAGATCGACCTCGCCGGTTATGACGGCGTGATCGTGTCGCCGGGCGTGCCGCTCAACCGCCACCCGATCGCGGCGCACGCGCGCGCGGCGGGCGTGCCCGTGATCGGCGATATCGAGCTGTTCGCACAGGCGCGGAGCGAGTTGCCGGCGCACAAGGTCGTCGGGATCACCGGGACCAACGGCAAGTCGACCACGACTGCGCTGATCCACCACATCCTGAAGACGGCGGGCGTGCCGACCCTGATGGGCGGCAATATTGGCCTGCCGATCCTGTCGCGGGACCCGCTGCCCGAGGGCGGGGTCTATGTGCTGGAACTGTCGAGCTATCAGATCGACCTGACCTTCAGCCTCGACTGCGACGTCGCGGTGCTGACCAACATCACGCCGGACCATCTCGATCGGTATGACGGGCTGGAGGGCTACGCCGCGAGCAAGGCGCGGCTGTTCGCGATGCAGTCGCCCGATCATGTCGCGCTGGTCGACTTCCAGGCCGAGGCGGACCATGCCGTGCTCGACATGGCGCCCGATGGGCTGGGGTGCCTGTTCCTCGATGACGTGCCCGTCGAAGGGCAGGAAAACTGGCCCGCCCTTCAGGGGCCGCACAATCGCCAGAACGCCGCCTGCGCGATCGCGACCTGCCGCATCCTCGGGCTTGAAGATGATGCGATCGAACAGGGCCTGCGCACCTATCCCGGCCTGCCGCACCGGATGGAGCGCGTGGCCGAAAAGGACGGCGTGCTGTTCGTCAACGACAGCAAGGCGACCAATGCGACCGCAACGGCGCCCGCGCTCGCGGCCTACCCACTTATCCACTGGATTCTTGGGGGACGGCCCAAGACCGACGATCTCGACGACTGCGCGCCCCACTTCGATCATGTAGTGGCGGGATACACGATCGGAGAGGCGGGGCCGATGTTCGCGCGAATCCTGAAGGACGCCGGCAAGACTGTCACGGAAAGCGGTACGCTGCGCCAAGCGGTGCGCGACGCGGCGGCGGCGGCGAAGCCGGGCGAGGTGGTGATGCTGTCGCCCGCCTGCGCCAGCTTCGACCAGTTCACGGATTACGAGGCGCGGGGCGAGGCGTTCCGCGCGGCGGTGGAGGCGCTCTGATGGCGACGACGGCACCACGTCTGGCGCAATCCGAACTGCGGCGGCGTGCCCTGGCGCGGCGGCGTGGCGAGCGCTTCGGGCGCGGCGACATGAGCGCGGTCGGCCGCTGGTTCTGGGAGATCGACCGCGTTCTGCTGCTGCTCGTGACTTTGCTGATCGGCATCGGCCTGATCGCGGTGGCGGCGGCGGCGCCGGCGGCGGCGGTGCGCTATTCGGACAGCCACTATACGATGGCGTCGCATTATTACTTCTGGCGCCAGCTCATCTGGACCTGCGCGGCGGTGCCGGTGATGATCGCGGTGTCGATGCTGCCCAAGGCGACCGCCCGGCGTTTCGCGCTGGCGGGCGCGGCCCTGTTCCTGCTGCTGCTCGTGCTCGTGCCCGTGCTGGGCGGCGCGGAGAAGAACGGCGCGCAGCGCTGGATTTTCATCGGGCCGCTCCAGCTTCAGCCGTCCGAATTCCTGAAGCCCCTGTTCGTGGTCGCGGTGTCCTGGCTGCTCTCGCTCAAGGCCAAGGACAAGAAGCTGCCGGTCGAGGCGCTGAGCTTCGGCCTGCTCGGCATCATCGCGGCATTCCTGATGAAACAGCCCGATTTCGGACAGACGGTGATCTTCGTCTCGGTCTGGCTGCTGCTGATCACCCTGTCGGGCGTGGCGATGAAATGGCTCGCGGCGCTGGGCGGGGCGGGGCTGGCGGCGATCGTCGGCGCCTACCTGTGGTATCCGGTCGCGACGATGCGCATCAATGCGTTCCTGAAGATCGGCGACGCGTCGAAGCAGGTCGACGATTACCAGATGGTCTCGGCCTACAACACGATCACCAATGGCGGGCTGATCGGGCGCGGGCCGGGCGCGGGGACGATGAAGTTCAAGCTGCCCGAGCCGCACACCGATTATATCTTCTCGGTGATCGGCGAGGAATTCGGGCTGGTCGCGTGCCTCGCCGTCGCCGCCATCTACCTCGCGATCGTGGTGCGCGTGTTCATGAAGCTGCTGCGAGAGGAGGATAATTTCCTGATGCTCGCCGCCGCCGGCCTTGCCACGCAGTTCGGGCTGCAGGCGCTGATCAACATGCTGGTCAACGTCCACCTCGCCCCGTCAAAGGGCATGACGTTGCCTTTCATCTCCTACGGCGGCTCGTCGATGATCGCGCTGTCGGTTGGCTTCGGGCTGCTGCTCGCCTTCACCCGCGCCAATCCGTACCTCAAGCGCTCACCCTACGTCGTGACGTGGGGGTCGCAGCTTGGCGCGCAGGCGGGCGGGCGATGACCGTGTCGCGCCACTTCGTGCTCGCCGCCGGCGGGACCGGCGGGCATATGATGCCCGCGCATGCGCTGGCCGAGGAACTGATACGGCGGGGGCATCGCGTCGCGTTGATCACCGACGAGCGGGGCAAGCGCATTCCCGGCCTGTTCGATGAGGTCGAGGTCCATGTCATGCCCGCCGGGCGCGTGCAGGGCGGGCCGCTCGGCTGGCTCAAGGCGTGGAGCGGCATCCGTGCCGGGCGGCGGATGGCGCGCCGGCTGTACCGCAGCTTCCGCCCGACCGCCGTGATCGGCTTCGGCGGCTATCCCGCGCTGCCCGCCTTGCTCGCCGCGCTCGACGCGGGCGTCGCGACGGCGGTGCATGAACAGAATGCCGTGCTCGGCCGGGTCAACCGCCTGCTCGCGCGGCGCGTCGACGCGATCGCGACCGCCTATCCGACCGTGGAGCGCCTCAAGCCCAAATTCGCCGCCAAGGCGCACCTCGTCGGAAATCCGGTGCGCGAGGTGGTGAAGGCGATCGGACGCGAGCGCTTTCCCGACTTCGCGGTCGACGGCCCGTTCCATATTCTCGTCACCGGCGGCAGCCAGGGCGCGACCATCCTGTCGACCGCAGTGCCCGCAGGCCTTGCGCTGCTGCCGCCCGCTTTGCGCGCGCGGCTGCGGCTGGTGCAGCAATGCCGACCCGAAGACCTCGATCGCGTGCGCGCCGATTATGATCGGCTGGGCATAAGCGCCCAACTGTCCGCTTACCTGGAAGACCTGCCGACCGTGCTTGCCCAATCGCATCTCGTCATCGCCCGCGCGGGCGCATCGACCATCGCCGAACTGACCGTCGCCGGCCGCCCCGCCATCCTGGTGCCGCTGCCGAGCGCGATGGACGACCACCAGACCGCCAATGCGCGCGAAATGGCGGAGGAAGGCGGCGCGCACGCGATCGCGCAGCACCTGTTCACGCCCGAGCGAGTCGCGGCGGAGATCGAGGGTTTCGCCGCCGACCCCGACGCGCTGATCGCGGCGGCGGCGCGCGCCAAGGCGTGCGGCCGCCCCAACGCGACCGAGGATCTGGCCGATCTGGTCGAAGGGTTCGGCCGCCCGCCGGTGATGGACGCGATCGGCGACGACCGGCGCGGCGTGGGCGCGCCCGCGAAAGCTGGCCTCGCCGTCGGGAGCGCCAAGGCATGAAGGGCCCTTCGACAAGCTCAGGACGGGCAACGCTTTTCATCGGAGGCATCTGATGAAAGGTGTTGCGACCGACATCGGCACGATCCACTTCATCGGCATCGGCGGGATCGGCATGTCCGGCATCGCCGAGGTGATGCACAATCTCGGCTACCGCGTGCAGGGCTCCGACGTGGCCGAAGGCTATGTGATCGAGGGGCTGCGCAAGCGCGGCATCAAGGTGATGATCGGCCACGACGCCGCCAATCTGGGCGACGCGGCGGTGGTGGTGACCTCGACCGCGATCAAGCGCGGCAATCCGGAGGTCGAGCTGGCGCTGGAAACACGCGTCCCCGTGGTGCGCCGCGCCGAGATGCTGGCCGAATTGATGCGGCTCAAATCGACCGTCGCGGTCGCGGGCACGCACGGCAAGACCACCACCACGTCGATGGTCGCGGCTTTGCTCGATGCGGGCGGGGTCGATCCGACCGTTATCAACGGCGGGATCATCAACAGTTACGGATCGAACGCGCGGCTGGGCGCGTCGGACTGGATGGTGGTCGAGGCGGACGAGAGCGACGGCAGCTTCCTGCGCCTCGACGGCACCTATGCGATCGTCACCAACATCGATCCCGAGCATCTCGACCATTACGGCTCGTTCGAGAAGGTGAAGGACGCCTTCGTCGAGTTCGTCGAGAACGTGCCCTTCTATGGCGCGGCCTTACTCTGTCTCGACCATCCGGAGGTGCAGGCGATTATCCCGCGCGTGCGCGACCGGCGCGTCGTCACCTACGGCTTTTCGGCGCAGGCCGACGTGCGCGGGGTCAACGTCACGCCGGTGCCCGGCGGCAACCGGTTCGAAGCGATCATCCGCAACCGCGACGGCACGACCCGTTCGATCGAGAATATCGAGCTGCCGATGCCAGGCCGCCACAATGTCCAGAACAGCCTGGCCGCGATCGGCGTCGCGCTGGAGCTGGGCGTGCCTGACGACGTGATCCGCACCGGCTTTGCCAAGTTCGGCGGGGTCAAACGGCGCTTCACCAAGGTCGGGGAAGTGCCGATGAATGGCGGGGGCGTCACGATCATCGACGATTACGGGCATCATCCGGTCGAGATCCGCGCAGTCCTGTCCGCCGCGCGCGAGGGCGCCGAAGGCCGCGTGATCGCGGTCGCGCAGCCGCATCGCTACACGCGCCTGCGCGACCTGATGGAAGAGTTCCAGACCGCGTTCAATGACGCCGACATCGTCTATGTCGCGCCCGTCTATGCCGCCGGCGAACAGCCGATCGAGGGGGTCGATGCGGCGGCGCTCGTCTCCGGCCTGAAGATGCGCGGGCATCGCGCGGCGCAGACGATCGACGGCGCGGAGGCGCTGGCGACCGAACTGGCGGCGGTGGCGCAGCCGGGCGATATGGTCATTTGCCTCGGCGCGGGCGATATCACGAAGTGGGCGGCGGGGCTGGCGGACGCCATGGCCAAGGAGAAGGCATGATGAGCGATTTCTTCACCCCCTTCATCGCGATGCAGAAGCAGATGCTCGACGCGCATCGCAAGAATATCGACACGTTGTTCCGGCAGATGAACGACGCCGGCTTCGAAGGCGCGACCAAGGCGGCGCGCGACGTCGCCGACCAGCAGATCGAGGCGTGGGAGAAGTGGCTCGCTTTGTGGGGCCCGCGCGAATGAGCGCGTTCGTCGCCCCTCACACGGGGACGCGATGACCGACGCGATGCTGCTGCCCAGGGTCGCCGGCCGCCTGACCGCGCGTGCGCCGCTCGCTCCGCTCGTCTGGTTCAAGGCGGGAGGGGCGGCCGAATGGCTGTTTGAACCGAAAGATGTGGACGATCTCGCGGGCTTCCTATCCGACCTCGATCCGGCGGTGCCGGTGATGGGGCTCGGGCTGGGATCGAACCTGATCGTGCGCGACGGCGGGGTGCCGGGGGTGGTCGTGCGGCTGGGCAAGGCGTTCGCGACGGTCGACCGGCTCGATCCGCTCACGCTTCGCTGCGGCGGCGGGGCGAGCGGGATTCTGGTGTCCTCGACCGCGCGCGACGCGGGCATTTCGGGCGTCGAATTCCTGCGATCGATCCCCGGCACGGTCGGCGGCTTCGTACGGATGAACGGCGGTGCCTATGGCCGCGAGGTCAAGGATGTGCTGGTCGAATGCGATGTCGTGCTGCGTTCGGGCACGCGGCGCACACTGACGCTCGACGAACTCGGCTACAGCTACCGCCACAGCGCCTTGCCGGAGGGCGCGATCGTCGTGTCGGCGACCTTCCGGGGCGAAGCGGGCGATCCGGCGGCGATTCAGGCCGAGATGGACCGCATCGCCGCCGCGCGCGAGGCATCGCAGCCGCTGCGCAGCCGCACGGGCGGATCGACCTTCAAGAATCCGCCCGGCCATAAGGCATGGGAGCTGGTCGATCGCGCCGGCTGCCGGGGCCTGCGCATCGGCGACGCGCAGGTGTCCGAAAAGCACACCAATTTCCTGCTCAACCTGGGCGGTGCCAGCGCGGCCGAGATCGAGGAGCTGGGCGAGGAGGTTCGCCGCCGGGTGAAGGCCGACAGCGGCATCGACCTCGAATGGGAGATCCAGCGCGTGGGGGTGGGCAAGTGACCGCGCCGCTGCATGTCGCCGTTCTGATGGGCGGCTGGTCCTCCGAACGCGCGGTCAGCCTCATCTCGGGCGAGGGGATCGCCGTCGCGTGCGAGCGGCTGGGTCATCGCGTCACGCGGATCGACATGGACCGGGAAGTCGCGCTGCGCCTGCACGCGGCGAAGCCTGACCTGGTGTTCAACGCGCTCCACGGTACACCGGGCGAGGATGGGACGGTACAGGGTCTGCTCGACCTGATGGGATTGCGCTACACCCATTCGGGGCTCGCCACCTCGGTCATCGCGATCGACAAGGAACTGACCAAGCAGCAGCTCGTGCCGCATGGCATCCGCATGCCCGAAGGGCGCGTCGTTTCCTCCGCCAGCCTGTTCGAGGGCGATCCGCTGCCGCGCCCTTATGTGCTGAAACCCGTGAACGAAGGCTCCTCGGTCGGCGTCGCGATCGTCACCGACGCAGGCAATCACGGCAACCCGATCGGGCGCGACGCGGACGGCCCATGGCGCCATTTCGACACCTTGCTGGCCGAGCCATTCATCAAGGGGCGCGAACTGACCACCGCCGTGCTGGGCGATCGCGCATTGGGCGTGACCGAACTCGTACCGCAGTCGGGCTTCTACGATTATGACGCGAAATATACGGACGGGCTGACCACGCATGTTTGCCCGGCGCAGATCCCCGCCGACATCGCGGACGCGTGCATGCGGATGGCGCTCGACGCGCACCGCCTGCTCGGCTGCAAGGGCACGTCGCGCGCGGATTTCCGCTGGGACGAGGAAGCGGGCGAGGCGGGGCTCTACCTGCTGGAGGTCAACACTCAGCCCGGCATGACGCCGTTGAGCCTCGTGCCCGAGCAGGCGAAGCTGGTCGGCATGAGCTACGAGGCGCTGGTCCAGGCGATCATCGACGAGGCGCGGGCATGAGCCGCGCGCGCGCCGTGCCCGCGCGCGGT
>NZ_JBMDXG010000149.1:0-10171 GCF_048594985.1 Sphingomonas sp.
CTATTTCGCCGAATTCACCCGCCGCTGGCCGACGGTGGCGGCGCTGGCGGCGGCGCCCGATGCCGATGTCATGGCCGCCTGGGCGGGGCTCGGTTATTATGCGCGGGCACGCAATCTCGTCGCCTGCGCGCGGCAGGTGGCCAGCGAAGGCGACTTTCCCGATACGGAGGACGGGCTGCGCGCGCTCCCCGGTGTCGGTCGCTACACGGCGGCGGCGGTCGCCGCGATCGCGTTCGGCCGGCGCGCGGTGGTGGTCGACGCCAATGTCGAACGCGTGGTCGCGCGCCTGTTCGCGGTCGAAACGCCGCTGCCCGCCGCCCGGCCCGAACTCTACCGGCTGACCGACACGCTGACGCCCGCGCGGCGCGCCGGCGACTTCGCGCAGGCGATGATGGATCTCGGCGCGACGATCTGCACGCCCCGCGCGCCTGCCTGCGCACTCTGCCCGCTGGCCGAGAATTGCCGCGCCCGCGCAAAGGGGCGGCAGGAGGATTTCCCGCGAAAGGCCGCGAAGCGAGCCAAACCCGAACGGCGCGGCACGATCTTCTGGCTGGAGCGGGGGGAAGAGGTGCTGCTCGTGCGCCGTCCCGCCCCGGGCCTGCTCGGCGGCATGCGCGCGCTGCCGACCGGCCCGTGGGGCGATTCCGATGCCGGCCTCGCCGATGCGCCGCTGGCGGCCCATTGGCGCGAAGTCGGGACGGGCCGCCACGTCTTCACCCACTTCGCGCTCAGCTATCGCGTCGTCGCCGCGACAGGAGATGCGGAAGGTCAGTGGTGGCCGATCGACGCGCTCGACACGGCCGGGCTTCCCACATTGTTCGCGCGCGCCGCGCAGATCGCGCTTGCTGCAAGGATTCATGCATGACCATCACGCCCGGCTTCGTCGGCTCTCCCCTGGACCGGTGCGAGCCGGCGCGGCGCGACCCCGCGCTCGTCGCGCGCCTGGCGGCCGATCCCGGCGCGATGCTGCTGCGGCTTTCGGCCGCCGATTACACGCCCGCGATGGAGGGTGCGGCGCTCGACTGGTCGCCCTTGCCCCCGCTCCCAACGGGCGAACTGGTGCTGCTCGGCCTGATCGACGGGCGCCCACGCTTCGCCCAACTCGACCCGGCGGCGCGGGGCGCGCGCCGCACGCCCGAGCTGATGACGCTGCTGGGCTCGCTGACCACGGCGGAGGCCGCGACCTACGCGGTCGCCCGGTCGGTGACCGACTGGCATGCGCGCCATCGCTTCTGCGCCAATTGCGGCCATGCCACCGCCCCCACCCACGCGGGCTGGGCCCGATCCTGCCCGGCCTGCGCGGCCGAGCATTATCCGCGCACCGATCCGGTCGCGATCATGCTGATCGAACATGACGGCCGCGTTCTGGTCGGGCGGCAGGCGGCCTTTCCGCCCGGCCGCTATTCGGCACTGGCTGGCTTCATCGAGGTGGGCGAAGCGATCGAGGAAGCGGTGCGGCGCGAGGTGAGCGAGGAAACGGGCGTGCCCGTCGGCGCCGTCCGCTACGTCGCGAGCCAGCCCTGGCCCTTTCCCTCGCAATTGATGATCGCCTGTTTCGGCACGGCGACCGACGACCATATCCGCATCGATCCGCACGAACTGGAGGATGCGAAATGGGTCACTCGCGACGAGGTTGCCGCCGCCCTCGCGCTGGAGGAGGGCGCAGTGTTCCTCCCACCCCCCGATTACGCCATCGCCAACACGCTGTTCAGGGCGTGGCTGGCCGGCGACAGCCGCCCTAGCCGACGAAGGCGCGCTCGATCACATAGTCGCCGGGCTGCGCGTTCGAGCCTTCGGTGAAGCCGAGCTCCTCGAGCAGTTCGGCCGTCTCCTTGATCATCGCCATCGATCCGCACAGCATCACGCGGTCATGCTCGGGGTCGAAGCGCGGCGGCTCGGCCGCGCCGTCCTTGAACAGCCGCCCGTCCTGGATGAGGACGTTGATCCGGTCCCGCGTATGGAAATCCTCACGCGTCACGGTCGGCACGTAGCTGAGCTGATCGGCGGCGACGCTGTCGACCAGCGGATCCTCGGCCAGCTTCGCCTCCAGCCATTCACGATAGGCCAGGTCGCTGACGCGGCGGACCGAATGGACCACCACAATCTGATTGAACAGGTCGTACACGTCGGGATCGCGGATGATCGACATCCACGGCGCCAGCCCCGTGCCCGTGCCGAGCAGGAACAGCCGCCGGCCGGGCTTGAGCGCGTCGGTGACGAGCGTCCCGGTCGGCTTGCGGCCGAGATAGATGTCGTCGCCTTCCTTGATCTGCTGCAGCTTCGAGGTGAGCGGCCCGTCCTCGACCTTGATCGACAGGAATTCCAGCTCCTCGGCATAGGCCGGCGAGGCGACCGAATAAGCACGCAGCAGCGGCTTGCCGTTGTCGCCCTGCAGCCCGATCATCACGAACTCGCCCGAACGGAAGCGGAAGCTGGCCGGCCGCGAGATGGTGAAGCTGAACAGATGTTCGTTCCAATGCTTCACGCTGAGAACCTTCTCGACCGACAGACTGTTCGTCGGTTCGAGCGGCGCGATCACGGCATGTGCGGACATGAGCGGTGGAAAACCTCGGTAAAATGAGAATGGCGCGCAATAAGCAGCGTCGGCATTCCATGCAACCGACCGGGCCCGAGCGCCAGCTAGAATAGCTTGCGCCGTCCCAAGCGGCCCGTCTCATCACGGTTGAGCGCCGCGCGGATCGGCGCTAGCGGGCCGCCCCTGCCGCCTATCCGGTGGCGGATGGGGGGACGAATGCGCGCGATCGGCTATCTGCTCGTCACGACGGCGGCCAACGCTTCCGCTGCGGCGGCGCTGGCACAATCGACGGCGGCGGCCGAGGATGCTCCCGATGTCGTCGTCACGGCGACCAAGCGCGTCAGCCCGCTTGCCGAGGTGCCGATCGCGATCACGGCCGTATCGGCGCTCCAGATGGAGCGGAGCGGCGCCACCGACATTCGTCAACTCAACCAGCTTGCGCCCTCGCTGCTGGTCTCATCGACCTCGTCCGAGGCCGGCGGTGGCGGCGCGCGCATCCGTGGGATCGGCACGGTCGGCGACAATGTCGGGCTCGAAAGCTCGGTCGCGACCTTCGTCGACGGGGTCTATCGCAACCGATCGGGCATCGCGCTCACCGAATTGGGCCCGCTCGAACGGGTCGAGGTTCTGCGCGGGCCGCAGGGGACTTTGTTCGGGCGCAATGCGTCGGCGGGGCTGATCAACATCGTCACCGCCAATCCCCGTTTCGAACAGCAGGGCTATGCCGAGGCCGGAATCGGCAATTACGCCTCCCGCCGGCTCGCGGCCGGGCTCACCGGCCCTGCCAGCCCAATGATCGCCTACCGCCTCGACGGCGTGTGGAACGAGCGGCGTGGCTTCGTCGAGGATGTGGTGTCGGGGCGCCATCTCCAGAACCGCGATCGCTGGCTCGTGCGCGGCAAGCTTCTGTTCGCCCCCCGCGACGGGGTCTCGCTCCTGTTCGCCGCCGATTACTCGCGCCGTAACGAGGAATGCTGCGGCGGCGTCTACCTTCCTGCGGCAAACGTCGCGAGCTCGACCCCCGGTCGACCTGGCGGCACGCCGGTCTACTCGCCCTCGTCGATCGCAGCCTTGATCCGAGCGACGACCTCGACGGTGCCCGGCACCGGCAACGGACAGGTGCTGGAGGACACGTTCGCACGACAGGTCGCGCTGACGTCCGGCCGCCGCTTCCGGCAGGACGTGCGCGACGGGGGCATTTCGGCGCAGCTTGATCTGGACCTTGGCAATGCGCGGTTGACATCGATCACCGCCTGGCGCGGCAATCGCTTCATCAAGGGGCAGGACGGCGATTTCTCGACGCTGGACCTGCTTGTCCGGGAGAGCGACGGCAGCGGCTTCGCGCGGTTTCGCACGCTGACGCAGGAATTGCGCCTGCAGGGTCGCGCCTGGGGCGACCGGCTCGACTGGATGGTGGGCGGTTACTTCGCCGACGAGCATCTGAAATATATCGATAATCAGGGATTTGGGGGGGACTTCGAATCCTTCGCCGCAACGCGGATGGCCGCGGGGGGTGGCGCCCTGGCAGATTTTCCGCGCTACGGCTTCACCAACCTCAACGGCTTCGCGCGCGCTTTCGCGGCGGCGCGCACCGCCGATCCCGCCGTGATCGAGGCCGTCGCCAGCCGCGTCGGCAACGTGGCGCTCGATGGCACAAGCGAGCGCGACATATTCCGCCAGCATGACCGCAATCTGGCGCTGTTCACGCACGATATCCTGCACGTGACGGACCGCCTCTCGCTCACGCTGGGCGCACGCTACACCGACGACCGCAAGACGCTGGATGCCGACCTGACATCCTCGTCAGGATGCGGCGTTTACGCCGCCAATATCGCAAGCCTGCGCACGCTGGCCGCCGGCGGCGCCGACGCAGCGACCGCCGGAATCGCCGCCGCGCTCGCCGGGCAACTGGCACCTTATGTCGGCTTCGCCTGCGTGGTGAACGGCGTGAACGAAACCTCGTCCGACCGCCGCCACGAACGCGAATGGACCGGGACGGCGGTTCTTAGCTGGCGGCCTGTGCCGCGCCTCATGACCTACGCCAGCTTCGCGCGCGGCTATAAGGCGGGCGGCTTCAATCTCGATCGCGCGGCCTTGTTCAACAGCGCGACGCTGGCGCAGCAACCGTTCGCGAGCCTGCAATTCGATCCCGAGACGGTCGACTCGTGGGAATTGGGCGCGAAATATGGCGGGAGGACGATCGATCTCGCCGCCGCAGTCTTTTACGACCGTTTCTCCAATTTCCAGCTCAACACATACAACGGGCTCAATTTTTTCGTCTCCAACATCCAGGGTTGCCGCGATCGCCTCGGCGCGAGCGACAGCGACGCCATCGCCGGCAACTCCCCGTGCGCGAATACCCGCAGCGGCGTCACGGCCAAGGGTGTCGAGTTGGAGACCACGCTCCGGCCGGCGCGCGGGCTCACCCTCACGGCGGGCTATACCTATGCCGATACCCGCTATCGGCGCGATCTGGTGGGCACGCCCGATGCGACCACCGGCGACAATTCGCTCCAGCCGGCGCTGTTCCTGTTGCCCGGGAGCCGCCTCTCCAACGCTCCTCGTCATGTCGCCACCGGCTCGGCCACGTGGACGCCCGCGCTCACGACGCGGCTGCGCGCACTGGCCTATGGCGACATCCGCTATATGAGCGCGATCCATACCGGATCCGACCTGCTGCCTGAAAAGGATCAGGCCGGGTTTGCGCTGGTCAACGCCAGGATCGGGATCGGCAGCGCCGACGATCGCTGGGCCGTCGAGCTATGGGCACAAAACCTGTTGGATACCAATTATATCCAGACCGGTTTTTCGATGCCGCTGCAGGGTGGCGGGACTGGTGGCGTACCGGGATCGGTCGCCTCCGTGCGCGCATTCGGCTCCAGCTCGACCCAATTGTTCGGCGCCTTCCGGGGCGAGCCGCGTTCCTGGGGCCTCACGATGCGAACCCGCTTCTGATACGGCAGGGGGCAAGAACCAATGACCGGCACCTGGCCCCTCCTGCTCCTCACGCTCGTCTACGTCCTCAACTTCGTGGATCGCCAGCTGGTCGGCATCCTTGCCCAGCCGATCAAGGCGGAACTTGGCCTGTCCGATCGCGCGCTGGGGCTGCTGACGGGCGTTGCCTGTGCGCTGTTCGACACCTCGCTCGGCCTGCCGATCGCGCGGCTGGCGGAGCGGCGCAGCCGGGTTGGCGTGATCGCCCTCTCGCTCGCATTCTGGTCGGCGATGACCGCCTTATGCGGTCTGGCGAGGACCCTGCCCCATCTTATCCTCGCCCGGCTGGGGGTCGGTCTGGGCGAGGCGGGCTATGCCCCCGCCGCGCAGTCGCTGATCGCCGACCTCGTCCGCCCCGAGCGGCGAGCAACGGCGCTCGCGATTTTCTCGCTCGGGATTCCGCTCGGTATGCTCGTCGGCGCGCTCGCCGGGGGGTGGATCGGGCAGGTCTTCGGCTGGCGCATGGCGTTCCTCGTGCTGGGCGCGCCGGGCTTGCTGCTCGCCCTCGTGCTGGCGCTGACCTTGCGCGAACCGCAGCGCGGCGCATTGGACAGAGAGCAGGGCGAAACAACCCCACCGCCCTTCCCCACCGTACTCGCGATATTGTGGCGCGCGCCTGGCTTCGCACACATGGCGGCGGGTGCATCGATCGCCTCCTTTGCCGGCTATGGCCTGACCAGCTTCACCGTGCCCTTCCTGATGCGCCGATACGCGCTCGAACTCAGTGCGGCGGCGAGTCTTTATGGGCTGCTGGCGGGCGTGGCGATCGGGGTCGGGATCGCGGCCGGCGGCTGGCTGTCGGACGGGCGGCCGGGCGGGGGCGGCGCGGGGCGCGTGGCGGCGGGCGGGGCGCTTGTCGCGGGCCTGCTCTTCTCGGCGGCGCTGACCGCAGCCGACCCCTGGACCTTCGCGTGGAGCGCATTCCTGCCGCTGATGGGCGCGCATTTCTATTTCGGGCCGACCTATGCGCTGACGGTCAACAGCGTGCCCGCGCGCGCGCGCGCGACCGCGATCGCCGTGTTGCTGATGCTGATGAACGCGATCGGGCTCGGGCTCGGCCCCCTCGCCGTCGGTGCGCTGAGCGACCATTTCGCCAAGCCGGCGGACCCAGCTTACGGCCTAGCGACGGCGCTCCGGCTCGACGTGCTGCTCTATTTCTGGGCGGCGGCGCATTTCCTGCTTGCCGCACGTGCCCTACGCGCGGCTCAGCCCCACAATTCGGCGCGGTAGCGGTCGAAACAGCGTTCGCCGCACGCCAGCCGGATCAGCGCGCCCTCGGCGATCGCCGTGGCGCGGCGGGGGTCCTCTGCCACCAACGGGCGCAGCGCCTCGCGATTCCAGTCCTCGCTGTGCTTGACGTCGAGTACCGCGTGGAGATCGAAATAGCGGCGCTCGCGGTTCGAAAGCCCGATCCGCTTCAAGCCCTTCGCGACCAGTGCCGATCGGCCCGGCGCGGTCAGTTCGATAACGCCCAGCGCGCCGATCGAATGCCACGCATAGCGTCGGTTCGTCGCCATCGCCGTCATCGCGTTGGCAAGAGCGAGGCTTTCCCACACCGTGCGTTCGATCGTCGGGGCGACGCGCAGCGTTTCGACCAGCGCGTCGAGCATCGGCCCGTGCATGCCCGCCTGCTGCCCACGGCCCATTTCGTCCCAATAGTTCCGCGCAAGCTCCAGCTTGGCGGATACGGGCAGCTTGACCTGGGTGAACGCGACGAGATCGTCGAACCCCGCTTCCCCGGCGGCTTCCTGCTCGAAGAACCATCGAAGCTGGTCCTCATTCGCCTGCTCGGCCAGCCAGGGGAAGAGCGGGTCTCCCTGACCCGGCCCGATCCGCTTCAGATCTTCGAACCAGGCGATGAAACCGTCGGGGTCGGTCGGCGCCCGAGCGGCGGCATCCGCCACCTCCTCCCGCAATTCCTCGATGAACCCGCCTTCCAGGCGGCTCATGCGCAGGTCGCGTTCCAGGATTTTCTGCCAGTCCGCCTGCGGAAAGCCGGGGGCCAGCCGCTCGCGATTCCAGTGGGCTAGGCCCCGCTGAAAACTGTCGGTCAAAAATTGCGAGGGGCGGGCGCCATGCGCGGCCGGCAATGTGGCCATGAAAAAATCCAAACCGTTTCAGGGATTTGTGGACTGCATAACTATCGGCATGGCGCGGCGTTCCAATAGTTGCTGAACCCGAAATGAAGGAACCAGGGCCGTAGTCCCCCGTTCCAATCCAGGTTCTCGGATGGAGAAGGATACCGTAATGACCCGCAAGTCTCTCATCGCCGGCCTCACCGCCATTTCGGTGGGCCTTGCCTCGCCCGTCTATGCGCAGAGCGCGGAGCAGATGCTGAAAGGCACCGCCATCGGTGCGGGCGGCGGCGCGCTCGCCGGCGCGATCCTGCCCGGCGTTTCGACCGGCAATGGCGCGCTGATCGGCGCGGCCGGCGGCGCCGCCTACACCGCGCTGAAGAAGAACAAGAAATATTATCGTGACAGCCGCGGCCGGAAGTATTGGGTCGATAAGAACGGCAACCGCCGCTACAAGTAAGCCCGCACGAACGCTGTGAAGAGAGCCCCGGGAGCGATCCCGGGGCTTCTTGTCATCGGGACGACGGCAGGCGGCCGAGCCACTCGGTGATCATCGCCCGTCCTGCCGCGACCGCCGCCCCGCCAAGCCGTGCATGCGCCGCATCGAGCGCGTCGGGATTGGTGCCCGCGTCGACGATATAATCGACGTCTTCGAGCCATTCGGCGAAGCGCGGATCCTCGCCCATTTCAGCATGGAATTGCAGCGCGAGCAGGCTGTCGCCGATGCGGAAGCCCTGATGCGCGTACAGGTCCGATCCCGCCAGCAATTCGGCGCCCTGGGGCAGATCGAACGTGTCTCCATGCCAATGCAGCACGTCGACCCCGCTGAGGTGGCGCAATGGGGAGGCGGATCCGGCGGCGGTGAGACGCAACGGCGCGAATCCGACTTCCTTGACCGGGCCCGGATAGACCGGCGCGCCCAGCGCCGCCGCGATCATCTGGCTGCCGAGACACACGCCGACGGTCGGACGTCCGGCCGCGATTCGCGCGGCAAGCCCCGCCACCTCGCCGTCGATCCACGGATGGACCGCGCGTTCATAGACGCCCATCGGGCCGCCCATCACCACGATCAGATCGGGGGCCAGCCAGTCGAGCGTGCGGAAGCCCGGATCGAAGATGTCGATCCGGTGAAAATCATAGCCTGCGTCCTCGATCGGACGGCGATACCCCGCCGCCCCCTCGACGGGCGTATGCCGGACGATCAGCGCGCGCTTCACAGTTTCAGTCGCCGGTCAGGATGCGATCCACCAGCTGCTTGACCGTCGGTACGAAGCCGTTGGAATAAAAGGGATCCTGCTTGAACTTATAGGCCGCGTGGCCCGCGAACATCAGGTTCTGTTCGACGTCGCCGCCATGCGCGATGTCCTGCAGCGTTTTCTGGATACAAAAGCTGCGCGGATCGGCCAGCCGCCCGGTCGAATTGCCTTCAGTATCCGCCCAGGACGAGAAGCTGCACTGGCTGAGACAACCCATGCAGTCCGCCTGATCCTTGCGGATCACCTTCATCTCCTCGGGGGTGACGAAGACCAGCGTATTGTCGGGCGTCTTGAGCGCGACATTGTAGCCGAGCGCGTCCCATTCGCGCGCGCGATGGAGGTCGCCCAGGGTAACCCAGAAGCTCTTGCCCTTGACGCCCACGTCGAGCTGGAACTGGTGGTCGCCCGCCGCCTCCATCGAGAAGGCGATCTGCCGCTCGCTCCGCGCCTCGAGGTTGCGAAGAAACGGATTGCGCACCGCCGAGGAATAGAAGCCCGTCGGCGAGAAGCGGTGGAGCAGGATGTCGCCCTCGTCCAGCGTCAGCAGCCGTTCCTTCCACTGCTCGGAAATCGGGCTTTCCTTGGTCAGCAGCGGGCGCGTGCCGAACTGAAAGGCGATCGCGCCCAGCTCCGGATTGTCGATCCAGTCGTTCCAGTCGCGCAGGTGCCAGACGCCGCCCGCCATGATGATCGGACCGTTCTCGCTCACGCCGCCGGCGCGCCTCGTCTCGCGCAGCGCCTTCACGCGCGGATAGGGGTCCTGCGGCGCGCGCGGATCTTCCGCATTGGACAGGCCGTTATGCCCGCCGGCGAGCCAGGGATCCTCGTAGACCACGCCCGCCAGCCATTCCGCCGCCTTGGAATAGGCCCGCTTCCACAGCGCGTTGAACGCGCGGCCCGACGACACGATCGGCAGATAGGAAACGCCGTAGGAGGCGGCGATCTCGGACAGCTTGTAGGGCATGCCCGCGCCGCAGGTTACGCCCGCCACGAGCCCATTGGTGCGCTCCAGCACGCCGTGGAGCACGCGCTGCGCGCCGCCCATCTCCCACAGCACGTTGATGTTGATCGCGCCCTTGCCGCCCGCAATCTCCCACGCGCGACGAACCTGCTCGACCGCGCCGTCGATGGCATATTGGACGAGCTCCTCGTGCCGGTCTCGGCGCGTCAGCGCGCGATACACCTGCGGTACGATCCGCCCTTCGGCGTCATAGCTGTCGGCGTTGACCGCGGAGATGGTGCCGATGCCGCCCGCCGCGGCCCACGCCCCGGCGCTGGTGTGATTCGAGACGGCGACGCCCTTGCCGCCC
>NZ_JBMDXG010000015.1:0-3308 GCF_048594985.1 Sphingomonas sp.
CCATGCGCGGCAGCATCGCGAACAGCGTCTCGATGCGCGTCATCCGCGTCCGCGTGATCGCCTCGCGCATTTCCGCCACGCATTGCGACAGCCGCTCGAATGCGACATCGGTCGTGGCGCCGGCATCGGACGCGCGCAGCAGCCGGGAAAGCTCGTTCCGCGCGAGCACCATATCGGACACGCCCGCCATCATCCGGTCCAGCAGCTCGATCGGCAGGCGGATCGTGCGCGCCACCGGACGGCTCGGCTGGCCGGGATGCGGGGTCGGCTCACGCCCGCCCTGCGTCGCTTCGGCGTGACGTGTCGGCGCCACCGGGCCGGCTGGTCGTGTCAACGCCTCGATCAGGCCCCCTTCCTCGCCGTCCGGCAAGGCTTCGCCCCGTTCCAGCGCGTCGGTCAGTTCGCCGATGCGGTCGATGATCGCCAGCACCGCGCTCACCAGACACGCATCGGGCGTCCGCGCGCCCGATCTGACCTCCGCCAGTACGTCCTCGGCGGCATGGCTCAGCCGCTGGAAACGGGGCAGGTCGAGGAAGCCGCAGCTCCCCTTGACCGTGTGGACGAAGCGGAAAATCGCGTCGAGCCGCGCGCGATCGGTGGGGTCGGCCTCCCACGCCACGATTTCGCCGGCCAGCGCCTCCAGCGTCTCGCGCGTTTCGGCAATGAAGTCGGTGAGAAGGTCGTCCAATGTCGATCGCCCGGCAGGTCTGCGGGCGGCATCACACGGACAGCGTAAAAAAGGGCTTAAACACGCCCGCGCACGAAAAAGGCGCGCCGCATGCCTGCGGCGCGCCCTTCGAGACTTCGGGTCTTGGGGTTAGCGGTTGCGATCCGCCTGATCGGTGTCCCGACCGGTCTGGCCCGCCTGATTGGCCTGGTTGCCGGCCGATCCCTGACCGCCGCGATTGGCGTCGCCCTGCTGACCGGCCTGCTCGTTGCGCTGCTGGTCGAGACCGGTGTTGCGGTCCTGCTGCTGGCTGCGATCCTGATCGCCGCCCTGCTGGCCGCCTTGTTGGCCACCCTGCTGGTTGCGCTGCTGATCAAGGCCGCTGGTGCGGTCCTGCTGCTGGTTGCGATCCGATCCGCCAAGATTGTCGTTATTGCTCATGGCATCCACTCCTCATTGCGTTGCCGCCCGGTTTGAACGGGCCATGGCGGCGCTTCGATCCGGCGGATGCGGCCAAGCGTTGCGTCAGGCGGATGCGGCGATCGCGATCGGCGCGGCGGCCAGCAACAGGACGCCATCCTCCTCCGCCAGCTGGACGCGCCGCCCGCCGGAATCGGCAAGGCGGCGCACCAGCCATGCCGCCGACGTGCGCGAATTCATGTCGGCCGCCCCGCCGGCCAGCACCGCGCAGATGCCGGCGTCCAGCACGATGCGCCCGCCCTCGGCGCGGATCGCCACCTCGCCATCCTCGACCGCCGCGATCAGCCGCCCGCCCCGGACCAAAGCGTCGAGCGCGATCATGCCCAGGTTCAGCAGGATCTTGGCCGTGGCGCGCGGGATCGCCGCCTGCTCGACCAGCCAGACCAGTTCGACGCGCGGATTGGACGCGACCAGCCCCGCCAGCACCGCGCGCACCTCTTCCGCCGCCAATTCCTCGCCAAGGCCGCCGGCCGCGCCGAAGGCCAGCCGAAAGAATTTCAGCTTGTCCGCCGACGCCCGCGCGCTGTCCGCCAGCAGCTCGATGACCCGCGCGCGCATCTCCGGGTCGTCCTCATCCGCCAGCAGTTCGATTCCGTTGACCATCGCGCCGACCGGGCTGAGCAGATCGTGGCACAGGCGCGAACAGAGCAGGCTTGCGAAATCGACGGCGGGGTCGGGCATGAAAAGCATCTCTCCGGAAACTGGCGCGCCGTTGTGGCGGGCTTCGCGGGTCCGCGCAACGATCAGGCCGGGACCAGGTGAACTTCCGTGAACCCGTCCGCGCCCGCCCGCCAGCCCCGGACGATCCCTCCGGCGACGATCAGCCACACCCCGCCCGGTTCGGCGGCGGCGCGGTCGCGCTCCGACGGCTCCGGCCGGCCGCCGGGATGCGAATGATAACAGCCGATGATGCGCGCACCGCCGGCCCGCTCGGCGCGATGCGCCGCGATCAGCGCGGCGGGATCGATCTCGAAACTGTCGGCCGGTCGTTCGGCGACATTGGGCGCTGCCTGCGCGGCGTCGATCCTGTCCCCGTCCCCGAACAACAGGCCGCATATTTCGCGGCCGGGCGCCGCCGCTTCCTCGGCCCGGATGCGGTCAATCAGGTGGCGGGGCATGGCGATGGCGTCCATCTCCCCGGCTTTAGCCACCTTCGCCTTGAAAAGCAGCGCCACGCCCCCATATCGCGTCCAGTGGACGCGGGGGTCTCGATCAAACATGCGGCGGTGCCGGCCGAAATGGCCGGCTGGCGCCTCGATCGCGCGCTCGCCGCCGCGATCCCGACCTTGTCGCGCGAGCGACTCAAGGCGCTGATCTCCAGCGGCGCGGTCACGGTCGACGGCCGTCTGCTCCGCGATCCGGCGACGAAGGTATCGGGCGGCAACGCGGCGGAGGTCGCCCTGCCCGATCCCGCGCCCGCCGGCAACGCGGCGCAGGATATTCCGCTCACGGTGGTGTTCGAGGATGAGCATCTGATCGTAATCGACAAGCCGGCCGGGCTGGTGGTCCATCCCGCCTGCGGCAACCTCGACGGGACGCTCGTCAACGCGCTCCTGCATCATTGCCGGGGTTCGCTGTCGGGCATCGGCGGGGTCGAACGGCCGGGCATCGTCCATCGGATCGACAAGGATACGTCGGGGCTGATGGTCGCGGCTAAGACCGACCGCGCGCATACCGGCCTCGCCGCGCAGTTCGCCAGGCATACCATCGATCGCCGCTACAAGGCGATCGTGCGGGGTGCGCTCCGGCAGCAGGTGGGGCGGATCGAGGGCAATCTCGGCCGCAGCAGCGCCGATCGGAAGAAGATGGCGGTGGTCGGCCCCGGCCAGGGCAAGCATGCGGTGACCCATTATCGCCGGATCGCGCCGCTCAGGGGCGCGACGCTGGTCGAATGCCGGCTGGAAACCGGCCGCACGCATCAGGTCCGCGTCCACATGGCCTCGATCGGGCACCCGTTGGTGGGCGATCCGGTTTACGGCCGTGGTGGCGTAAACTTCCGTGAACTTTCGCCAGGCTTCACGTTCGAACGGCAGGCGCTGCACGCGGCGCGGCTCGGCTTCGTCCATCCGGTGACAAGTGCTGCTTTGTCGTTCGAAAGCAACATGCCGGCAGACATGCAGGAACTGTTCAGCCATCTTTTGGTATAAATCACTGAGACGGT
>NZ_JBMDXG010000150.1:0-9177 GCF_048594985.1 Sphingomonas sp.
TGCGGCCGGGCCGGGGCCGGACCAGTTGCGGTGGACGAACAGCCAGCCCGATCCCGCCACGATGAGGAGGAGGACCAGCAGACAGCCAAGCCCGCCGCGCGATCTGGAACGTCTTGCCACGGACCTATCCTAAGCCCCAGCCGCCTTTGCTCAAATGGTCCGCATCACCAGGCTGGCATTCGTGCCGCCGAAGCCGAAGCTGTTGTTCAGCACCGCCTTCACCTGCCGCTTGCGCGCCTGATTGGGCACGAGGTCGACGCCCGCGCAGCTTTCGCTGGGATTTTCGAGGTTGATGGTCGGCGGAACCACCTGATCGCGCATGGCGAGGATGCAGAAGATCGATTCGACCGCACCGGCCCCGCCGAGGAGGTGGCCGATCATCGACTTGGTCGACGACATCGACACGGTCTCGATCGCGTCGCCGAACAGGCGGCGGACCGCGCCGAGCTCCAGCTCGTCGCCGAGCGGGGTCGAGGTGCCGTGTGCGTTAATATAATCGATGTCCTTCGGCTCCAGTCCCGCCTTGCGCAGCGCCATCTGCATCGAGCGGAACGCGCCGTCGCCTTCGGGATGGGGCGCGGTGACGTGATAGGCGTCACCCGACAGGCCATAGCCGATCACCTCGGCATAGATCTTCGCGCCGCGCGCCTTGGCGTGTTCATATTCCTCCAGGCAGACGATGCCCGCGCCTTCGCCCATCACGAAGCCGTCGCGCGCCTGGTCGTAAGGGCGGCTGGCCTTTTCGGGGGTGTCGTTGAACCCGGTCGACAAGGCGCGCGCCTGCGCGAAGCCGGCAATGCCAAGCGGGCAGATCGCCCCCTCCGCGCCGCCCGCCAGCATGATGTCGGCATCGTCGGCCGCAATGATCCGCGCGGCGTCGCCGATCGCGTGCGCGCCGGTCGAGCAGGCGGTGACGACCGCGTGATTCGGTCCGCGCAGGCCATATTTGATCGAGACCTGACCCGAGATCAGGTTGATGAGCCGGCCGTGCACAAAATGCGGCGAGACGCGGCTCGGCCCCTTTTCGTGACGGACGATCGATTCGCTTTCGATCCCCGGCAGGCCGCCGATGCCCGCGCCGATCACGCAGCCGATGCGGGTCGACTGTTCGTAGGTCAGCTCGCCGAGCCCGGCATCCTCGTAAGCCTGCCCCGCGGCATCGATGCCGTAGATGATGAACGGATCGACCTGGCGCTGCACCTTATGATCGACGCGCTTGCCAGGGTCGAACCCCCAGGGGTGGTCGGCGGGCTTCACCTCGCACGCGATCGTGCATTTCTGGTCCGACGGGTCGAAGCGGGTGATCCGCCCCGCGCCTGATTTGCCGGCGATGATGTTGGCCCACGCCGTTTCGACGTCGGCACCCACCGGCGTCACGAGCCCCAGTCCGGTCACGACCACGCGGCGCATAATCTTATCCTCTCGAAATGCGAACAGGCTCAACCCGCTGGGGGCTGAGCCTGTCGAAACCCGTACGGCCCGTTCGAAGGGCGGTGGCCCAATCGACGCGGCTCAGGGCGAACGGTAGCTGGCGGATCAGCCCTTGTGGCTGTCGATGTAGCTGATCGCGTCCTTGACGGTGGTGATCTTCTCGGCCGCGTCGTCGGGGATTTCGACGCCGTATTCTTCCTCGAACGCCATCACCAGATCGACGATGTCGAGGCTGTCCGCGCCCAGATCATCGATGAAGCTCGCTTCCTCGTTCACCTTCTCGGCTTCGACGCCGAGATGCTCGACCACGATCTTCTTAACGCGCTCGGGGGTATCGCTCATGGCTGTGTGCCTTCCCTAGTTCTGAAATTTGGCGCTGCCCTAGCTTCGCGCATTGCGTCCCGCAAGAGGGCGTCAGATCATCGCCATGCCGCCGTTGACGTGGACGGTCTGGCCGGTGACGTACCCCGCCTCCCGGCTGGCGAGGTAGGCGACCGCCGCGCCGATATCCGCGCCGCCGCCCAGATCGCCCGCCGGGATCCGCTGGAGAATGGTCGCCTTCTGCTGGTCGTTGAGCGCGTCGGTCATCGCCGATCGGATGAAGCCCGGCGCCACGCAATTGACCGTGATGCCGCGGCTGGCGAACTCCTGCGCCAGCGCCTTCGTCATCGCGGTCAGGCCGCCCTTGGACGCGGCATAATTGGCCTGCCCCGGATTGCCGGTCCAGCCGACGACCGAGGTGATCGACACGATCCGGCCGAACCGCGCCTTCATCATCGGCCGGCTGGCCGCGCGGATCAGGCGGAAGGCGGCCTCGAGGTTGACCGAGATCACCTGATCCCATTCGTCGTCCTTCATCCGCATCGCCAGGTTGTCGCGCGTCACCCCGGCATTGTTGACGAGGATGTCGACCTTGCCGCCCAGCGCTTCGATCGCCGCAGGCACCAGCGCCTCGACCGAGTCCGCGTCGGATAGATTGGCGGTCACGGTCACCGCGTCGCCGCCGATTTCGGCCCTGACCGAATCGAGCGCCTCCTGACGCGTGCCCGACAGCGCGACCCGCGCGCCCTGCGCGGCCAGCGCCTTGGCGATGGCGGATCCGATCCCACCCGAAGCGCCGGTCACCAGCGCGGTCATTCCCGTAAGGTCGAACATTCCGATTCTCCGTCGCCACCAGCGCCATGGCCGGGGCTATCTCTTAACCACAAGCACCGTCCCTCTCGTGAGAGACAGGGGCCCCAGCCTTCGCTGGGGTGACGTTACAAATGGGCCGCCAAAGCTTCCACGTCAGCCATGGTCACCACGCTGGCCACCGTGGCGTCGGGGGCGATCCGCTTGACCATGCCGCCCAGCACCTTCGATCCCAGTTCGACGAAGTCGGTGACGCCCGCCGCCCACATCGCCTCGACGCTCTCGCGCCAGCGGACGGTGCCGGTCACCTGCCGCACCAGGAGATCGCGGATTTCGGCGGGATCGCTGGCGGGGGTGGCGGTGACGTTGGCGTAGACGGGCACCAGCGGCGCACGCAGATCGACCGCCCCCAAGGCTTCGGCCATCGCGTCGGCCGCCGGCTGCATCAGCGCGCAATGGAACGGCGCGGACACGGGCAGCGCCAGAGCGCGCTTCGCACCCCGCTCCTTGGCCAGCGCCATCGCCCGTTCGACCGCCGCCTTGTGGCCGGAGATCACGACCTGACCGCCGCCATTGTCGTTGGCGGCCTGACAGACCTCACCTTCCGCAGCATCGGCGCAGGTCGCCTCCGCCGCCGCGAAATCGACGCCGAGCAGCGCGGCCATCGCCCCTTCGCCCACCGGCACCGCCGCCTGCATCGCCCGGCCACGCAGCTTGAGCAGCCGCGCCGTGGTGGCGAGGTCGAAGGCCTGCGCCGCGCACAGCGCGCTATATTCGCCAAGGCTGTGTCCGGCGACGAAGTCCGCCTTGTCCGCGAGACGAATGCCGCCCTCACCTTCCAGGATGCGCAGCACCGCGATGGCGTTCGCCATGATCGCGGGCTGGGCATTCTCGGTCAGGGTAAGGTCGTCGGCCGGCCCCTCCGCCATCACGCGCGACAGCGCTTGACCCAACGCGTCGTCCACCTCCTCGAACACCGCCCGGGCCGACGCTGACGCGGCAGCCAGATCGGCACCCATGCCGACCGCCTGGCTGCCCTGCCCCGGAAATATGAAAGCGCGCACGTCCGCTCCTACAGTCACTTTATGAGCGACGCGGACTAGGAAGCGAAGACAGCGGGCGCAAGGTTTCTCGACGCCCGCCGCCCGCTTGTTCAGAATCGAAAATTGGCCGTGAGGCTGACATTATGGGTGGCGAAGCGCGAATGCGTCCGCCGGAAGTCGGTGCCGTTCGCGTTGACCAGAAGGAACGGATTGGTCGCCGGCGCGGTGCCCCGCGTCACCGACACCCGCGTGCCCGTGTCCTTCAGGCTGGTGAACAGATACTGCAGGCCGAACGACAGGTTGGGGGCGACGCGCTGCTCGACCCCGCCGCCCACGCGATAGCCCCATGCGCTGTCATCCTCGCGCAGTGTGAAGCTGTTGGCGACGTTGCTGCTGTAATGTTCGTTCGCCATCTTGGCCCACACGACGCCGCCCGTACCGTAGACAAGGGTATTGCGCTCGGCACCGAAGGCATAACCGGCCCGCGCGCGCAGGCTCGCATTCTCCTTCATGCGCCGCGTCAGCGTATAGCTGGCGGGCGTGGTGCTGAACCCGGTCACGTGATCCTCGGCATAGCCGATGCCCGCTTCGGCGACGACGCCGATCACCGGTCCGCCCAGGTCATAGTCGAAGCCCGCATGCAGCGCCCATTCGAGCGAATCCTCGTCCGACGCGCAGCCCGCGCCCGGCGTGGCGCCCAGCGCCCGTCCCCCGCAGAAGCCCGGCGAGAAGGCGTCCGCCCCGGCGGCGGTACGGACCGTATCGTTGAAATTGCCGTCGAGATTGTTGTCGAAGGCAAGCCGCTCGTCGCCGTCACTAGGCTGAAAACTATAACCCACGCGGCCGCCTGCATAGAAACCGGTCCAGCTGCCATCGGCGACCTGCGCGTAAACGGGGCTCGCCGCGACAATGGCGGCAAGCGCGATCACTTTCTTCATTCTGAGTCCTTTCATCCCTGAACCGGGGCGGAAGCGACTTCGACTGAATAAGGTTCACGCAGACATGATTCTCTACAATCCCTTTACGAAGCAGAGCGAAACACGCCCACCGGCAGGCGCCGACTTGCTTTTCCGGACGCACTGGGGCATAGGGCCACACATCCGGGCGGAGGCCGCGTGCCTTGCGCCCGGTTTGCGTTGGAACGACGGCCGGAGGGGCGTCCGCATGGGGCGGCGTCAGCGATCGGCAGGAGAAATGGACCATGGCTCTTTACGAGCATGTGTTCCTTGCGCGCCAGGATCTGGCACAGGCGCAGGTGGACCAGTTGGCCGAAGCGGCCACGAAGATCATCGAAGAGAATAACGGCAAGGTCGTGAAGACGGAGACCTGGGGTCTGCGTTCGATCGCCTACCGCATCGCGAAGAACCGCAAGGCGCATTACGTCATGCTCGAAATCGACGCGCCGACCGGCGTGGTCGCTGAGCTCGAGCGTCAGCTCGGCATCAACGAGGCCGTGATCCGCTAAATGACCGGGCGCGTCGCCGCGCACGAGCAGGGCCCGTCGGCGATGATGCGCCGGGGCGAGCGGGACCGCGATCGCGCGCGTCGCCGTGACGACCGCGAAGACGCAGCGGCTTAAGGAGGAGCAGACAATATGGCCCGTGCCTTTTTCCGCCGTCGCAAGAGCTGCCCCTTCTCCACGAAGGACGCGCCCCGGATCGACTATAAGGACGTCCGCCTGCTGCAGGGCTTCGTGTCCGAGCGCGGCAAGATCGTCCCCAGCCGCATCACTGCGGTTTCCGCCAAGAAGCAGCGCGAACTCGCCCAGGCGATCAAGCGCGCCCGTCACCTCGGGCTGCTTCCCTACATCGTCAAGTAAGAGGAGACGCGACACATGGACGTGATCCTGCTAGAGCGCGTCGAGAAGCTCGGCGCCATCGGCGACGTCGTCTCCGTCAAGAACGGCTTCGCCCGCAATTACCTGCTGCCCAACAAGAAGGCGTTGCGCGCCAACGAGGCCAACAAGAAGGTCTTCGAAGCGAACCGCGCCCAGATCGAGGCCGACAACGCCACCCGCCGCACCGATGCGGAAACGGCGTCGAAGGACATCGACGGCAAGACGCTGACCCTGATCCGTCAGGCGTCGAACACCGGCCTGCTTTATGGTTCGGTTTCGGCCCGTGACCTGTCGGAGCTTCTGGCCGAGGACGGCGTGAAGGTCGCCAAGAGCCAGATCGTGCTCGACCGGCCGATCAAGGCGATCGGCCTGAACGAGGTGTGCGTCGCGCTGCACCCCGAAGTGTCGGTGACGATCAAGGTCAACGTCGCCCGCTCGCCCGAAGAGGCCGAGCTGCAGGCGCAGGGCGTCGACGTCATGGCGCAGGTCTTCGAAGAAGGCCGCGACCAGGGCGGCTTCACCGAGGACTATGATCCGAACGCCGAACCCGGCGAGATCGCCGCGGAAGCCCCGACCGAGGATCGCGAGCAGGCCTGACGCCCGCCCGCGTCCGACAGGCTCGGCACGAAGAAAGGCCGTCCGGTTCGCCGGGCGGCCTTTTCTTTCGCCTTTCGCCGGTCAGGTGGTCTGCGCTTCCTGCGGATGATGCGGTTGCAGGATCAGCGTCCGCCCCTCGACCCGCCACGATTTGAGCATCGACAGGAAGTTCATGCCCAGCACGTCGGTGTTGCCGAACGCCGGCGAGACGACCACCGGCAGATCGCGCGCGACGATCGTGCCGAAGCGCAGTTCGCCCATCCGCCCGGTCTGCGCCGAAACCGTGCCGTTGGCGGTGCGGAGCAGGACCGGAAACATCTCCTTGCGCGCTTCGATCCCTGCGGCCTGCGCGGTCGTTTGCGACAGCGCGGTGATCGTCGCGCCACTGTCGACCAGCATCCGCCGCTCGACCCCGTCGATCGTCGCGCGCACCCAGAAATGGCCGTCGGGCGACATCTTCACCCGCACCTCATCGCCCGCCACCCGCTGATCCTCCAGCTTCAGCGCGCGCATCACATGCCCGATATAGGGGTCGAACCGCTCGCGCTGGTCGATCGCGACGCCGGCGGCGACGATCAGGACCACCCAGGTCGCCACGCGCAACGCCGTCCCCAGCACCGGCACGCGCCGCAGTGCGAGCCCCAGGAGTAGCATGAGGCCCAGCAGCAGGATCAGGCGGACAGGGAATTGATCAATGAGTTCGCTCACCCGTCCGATGTAAGGCGAATCGTCTGTTTTTCACCCTTGCGCCGGGATTTCCGTTGTCCACCGTGGGTCGGCCTCCACCGCCTGACCCCGTTTTGCACCGGAACGGTGCTGCAGCGCGGAACGCGAGCGCCCCCGTTCAGTTATTCACCATATGTTACGCCCGGAGAATAAGCTCCCGAGCCCGTCCGATGAGGACGGCCCGGATCGAGCATCACACCTCCCCGCCCCGCCACCGACGTTGCTTGATGGGGCGAGCCTGTTTCTGGATTTCGACGGTACGCTCGTCGCCATTGCGGAACGGCCCGACGCAGTCGTGGTGGACGAACGGCTCGATCGGTCGATGGTCCGTCTCGCGGCGGTGCTCAACGGTCGCATCGCGATCGTCAGCGGGCGCGCGCTGGCCGAGGTGGATCGGCTACTGGCGCGCGGGCGCTTTGCCGTAGGGGGAAGTCACGGGCTGGAACTGCGATGGCCCGACGGCCGACTGCAAAGCCCCGTCCGGCCCGATGCGATGGATGGCATCGTGAAGGAGATGCGCGCGTTGCAGGCGATCCATCCGGGCGTGATCGTCGAGGAGAAACCGTTCGGGGCGGCGCTCCATTATCGTCAGGCGCCCACCGCCGAGGCCGAAAGCCGCGCTCTGGCCGCACGGCTGGCGGATCTGCCGGGGCTCGCGCTACAAACGGGAAAGATGGTGTTCGAGATCAAGGCCGCCGGCGCGGACAAAGGCTCCGCGCTCGATGCCCTGATGCAGGATGCACTGTTCGCCGGGACGCGCCCGATCTTCATCGGCGACGATCATACCGACGAAGCCGGCTTCCGCGCGGCCGCGGCGCTGGGCGGCGCGGGCATCCTTGTCGGCCCGGAGCGTGAGACCGCCGCCGGCTATCGGCTGGAAGGCGTGGCGGAAACGCTCGACTGGCTCGACGCGGCTGCGGACGCTCTCGCATGACCCCAGACCTCGATCTCTGGCCGATCGGCAATTGCCAGGTCAGCGCGCTGATCGACCGCGCCGGCCGGTTCGTCTGGGCCTGCGCGCCGCGCGTCGACGGCGAGCCCGTCTTCTCCGCGCTGGTCGACAGCCCGCCCGATACGGAGGGCGAGCGCGGCCTGTGGTCGATCGACCTCGAAGGCTGTACCAGCGTCACGCAATCCTATCTGCGCAACACCCCCATCCTCGTCAGCCGCCACAGCGATGACAGCGGCAACGCGATCGAGGTGATCGATTTCTGCCCCCGCCTGCGCCGCTACAACCGCGCCTACCGCCCGGTGGCATTCGCGCGGATCGTCCGGCCGGTGGCGGGCGCACCGCGGGTCACGATCCGCATGCGTCCGTCGTGTGGATGGAGCGGCAAGACACCGGCCACCACCAGCGGTTCCAACCATATCCGCTACCTGCTCAATCCGCAGCCGCTGCGCCTGACCACCAACGCGGCGATCGGGCTGGTGCAGGGGGAGCGCACCTTCCGGCTCGAACAGGAACTATGCTTCTTCCTCGGGCCGGACGAAAGCTTCGTCGGCGATCTGGCGGTGACCGTTGGGCAGATGCTGGCGGATACGACGCAGGAATGGCGCGAATGGGTGCGCGGCCTCGCCACCCCGCTGGAATGGCAGGAGGCGGTGATCCGCGCGGCCATCACGCTCAAGCTGTGCCAGCATGAGGAGACGGGTGCGATCGTCGCCGCGCTCACCACCTCGATCCCCGAACATGCCGGGTCGCAGCGCAACTGGGATTATCGCTACTGCTGGATCCGCGACGCTTACTACACCGTGCAGGCACTCAACCGGCTCGGCGCGCTCGACGTGCTGGAGGGGTATCTCGCCTATCTCCGCAACATCGTCGATGCGTCGTCGGGCGGCCACATCCAACCGCTCTACGGCGTGCTCGGCGAACCCACGTTGGAGGAACGTGAGGCATCGGCGCTGGCCGGCTATCGCGGGATGGGGCCGGTCCGCGTCGGCAACCAGGCTTATGAGCAGATCCAGCACGACGCCTATGGCCAGATCGTCCTGTCCAACGTCCAGGCTTTCTTCGACCAGCGCCTGTTCCGGATGGCAGGGCATGAGGATTTCGACGCGCTCGAACGCGTGGGCGAGCTTGCCTGGCAGGTGCACGACAAGGCCGACGCCGGGCTGTGGGAGCTTCGCACGCGGCAGTCGATCCACACCTATTCGGTCGCGATGTGCTGGGCGGCGTGCGACCGCCTGGCCAATGCCGCCCATGTCCTCGGCCGCGAGGATCGCCGCGCCGTGTGGCAAGACCGCGCCGACACGATCCGCGCGACGATCGAGCAGTCGGCCTGGCGCGAGGACACGCAGCGCCTGTCCGCCACTTTCACCGGCGACGATCTCGACGCCAGCCTGATCCAGTTGCTCGACCTGCGCTTCCTCCAGCCCGACGATCCGCGCTTCCTCAGCACGCTCAAGGCG
>NZ_JBMDXG010000151.1:0-5583 GCF_048594985.1 Sphingomonas sp.
CATGATCTCCCGGCTGGAGTCCGGGAAGTCGAGGCAGCGCATCGCCCGCCATCCCTCGATCCGCCCATACCAGTTGGCGAGGTCCTGCGGCGCATGGCCGCGTTCCTTCCACAGGGCGACCATCGCCTCGATCGCGCGACCGCAATCGGCGACGATGCCGAGTTCGGCCGTCACGATCTTGTTGATCGACGACCGATCGATATCGACGTGGATCTTGCGCGCGTGGGGCGCGAACGCGTCCAGCCGTCCGGTCACGCGATCGTCGAAACGCGCGCCCAGCGCGACGATCAGGTCGGCCTGGTTCATCGCATGATTGGCTTCGTACGTGCCGTGCATGCCGAGCATGCCGAGCCATTGCGACGACGATGCCGGAATCGCGCCCAGCCCCATCAGGGTCGACGTGACGGGCGCGCCGGTCAGCGCCGCGAGCTCGCGCAGCGCGGCGGTGGCGGCCGGGCCTGAATTGATGATCCCGCCGCCCGTGTAGAAGACGGGGCGTTCCGCCGCCGCGATCATCTCGACCGCTGCTTCGATCAGCGCGGCATCGGGCTCGATCTGCGGTGAATAGCTGTGGCCCGGGCGCGACGGCTTCGAACGCGCGGCGGCGACCTGCACATCCTTGGGCAGATCGATCAGCACCGGACCGGGACGCCCGGTGGTCGCAATCGCGAACGCCTCACGGATCGTCGCTTCCAGTTCCGCTGGATCCTTCACCAGATAATTCTGCTTGGTGCAGTGGCGCGTGATGCCGACCGTGTCGGCTTCCTGAAATGCGTCGGACCCGATCAGCGCGGTCGGCACCTGCCCGGTGATGACCAGCATCGGGATCGAATCGAGCAGCGCGTCGGTGATCCCGGTGACGGCGTTGGTCGCGCCCGGGCCCGACGTCACCAGCACGACACCGCACTTGCCGGTCGAGCGGGCATAACCCTCCGCCGCGTGCGCCGCGCCGCCCTCCTGGCGGACGAGGATGTGCTGGATCGCCTTGTCGCCCAGCGCATCCGCCTGCTTGAACAGCGCGTCATAGACCGGAAGCACCGCGCCGCCCGGATAGCCGAACACGACCTCGACGCCGAGATCGCGCAGCGTTTCGATAAGAATGTCCGCGCCGGTTCGTTCCTGACTCATGGTACCGCTCTTGCTGGGAAGGCGGCCGAGTAGCGAACGAAATTGCAGACGTCAATGCCTAAATCGTAATATTATTGCTTCATTCTGGCCTCTTTCGATATCTTGGTGCGTCCAGCCATGATCACGAGACAAAAAGAAAGGCCGCCCCCGTGGGGACGGCCTTCCGAAGACGGTCTCTGCGAGAACGCTCAGGCGTTCTGCGCCTCCAGCCGCTCGGTCCAGCGGCGGCGACGGATCGAGCCGCCGATGATGCCGAAGCCGGCAAGCATCGTCGCCCAGCTCGCGGGCTCGGGAACCGCGCCGCTTCCCTGCTCGATCGTCTGCGCGATGCGAACATCGCCATTATACGTGCCGAGGTGAACCTCGCCGCCCTGATTGAAGATCTTGGCGACCAGCGATCCCTCGATCGGCGTGGTGTTGGTAACGGTGGCGCCGAGCGCGAGGACCGATCCGTGCACCATCGTCTTGAAGTTGATCGTGCCGGTCGCGTCGGCGAAGTTCCAGATCACCTGCTGATTGAGCGACGAGCCGTAGCCGCTGCCCGCGCCGAGATCCCAGTTCCAGGTCGCGTCGCCCAGCCCGGTGATGTTGATCACGATCGGTAGCGCGGTGGCGCCGTTGACGTTGAACCCGATGTTGCGCACCGCGCCCGCCGCCCCGCCCTGCCGGTCGAGCAGGTCGCTGGCCGTGACATTGAACACCGCATAGCCGTCGGTCGCCGAGCCAACATCGAACAGCCAGTCGCGGGTCGAACCCGTCACAAGCGTAGACTTGACCGCGTTCGCGCTGTTCGTGCTGAGCGTCTGCAGATGGGTCGACAGGTCGCGCAGGCTGGTGAGCATGCTTGCGGTCTGGCTGGCCACATTGGGCGCGGCCGGGGCAGTCGGCAGCTCGCCGGCGCCGATCGCCGCCGGCGCGGCCGGCTTGGGGTTGTTCTCGGAGAAGAACCAGCCCGGCTTGTTCTGGCCGTTAGTGCTGACATAGGCGGTGGCGCCATTGTTCAGCGCGTTCGAGTTCCCGCCATAGCTGCCTAGCCGGACGACGGTCTTGTTGTTGCCGTTAACCGAGAGGTCGGAAGTCAGCCGGCCGCGCACGTTGAGCTGCGAGTCCGTGCCGACCGACGCATTGCCGTTCACGTCCCCGCCAACCGTCACCACATTGTGGTTCGACCCGTTGATCCCACGGGTGCTGCCGCCAACCGCCAGCACCGTCTTCTGATCGGCCGAGCCCGAACGGAGCGTCGTGTTGCCGTTGATCGATCCGCCGATGCGGGCATTGCTGCCCCCGCCCAGCGTCACTTCCGACGCCACGCTGTCGCGGATCAGGACGGAGGAGCCGTCGCCGACCTGCAGCTTGCCATTGTTGCTGATGCCGCCATTGATCAGGACGGTCGATCCCTTGCCCGCCGTCACGTCCCCCGCGACGTCGCCGCTGCCAACCGCAACCTTGGCATTGTTGCCGACCTGGATCTTGCCGCCCTTGACGCTGCCGACATGGACCGTCGCTCCGTCGCCGGTGGCGGTGATCGAGCGGACGAAGCCCGATACCGACACGTTCCCCGAGGCGGCCGACTGCTTGCTGTTCTGCAGCTTGAGGTCGAAATCGGCATTGCCGCCGATCCGCACGGTCGCTCCATCGGCGTTGAGGTTGAAGGCGTTGCTGTTGCCGCCGACGATCATGCCGTAATTGCTGGCAACGTTCCCGGACTTGCCGTTCGCGCCGTTGTTGAGGTTGACCACCCCGACCGTGTTGTTGCCGCCGACGGTGAGCGTGTACTGATGGCCGCTCTTGGCGCCCTGCGTCGCGTTGCCGATGCCGGCGGTAAACGAGCTGCCCGAAAGGTTGCCGCCGACCCAGGTCTTGCCCTCGACGTCGTGGTTCGCCGTCATGTCCTGGAAGACGATGACGTTGAGCTGGCTCATATATTTGAGGCCCTGCGCCGCCGACTTGTTGGTCACCAGACGGGAGGCCGAGGAAGCCGCCGTCGGCAGCAAGGCACAGGCGAGCGCAGCCGCCGCCACGGCGGGCGCAAATTTCGATTTACCCAACGCTTACACCCCTACGCTACGCAAACAATGCGCTTACACGATACAGAACTGCGGGCCGGTTAGATCATCTTCGTTTCGGTTACAATAACAAATAACGACGTTAACTACGAATATCGTTTCAAGCTGACATCTGGTGGCGAAACCAGGTCGTTTGCCGCTTTGCATAATTTCGCGTGGCCTGACGAATAATAGAAATAGTAGAATCGAGCTCCCGCGCCCCGCTGATATAGTCGATGATCGGCAAAACCCCGATCGCCTTCATCACCGGCAAGTCTTCTGAAAGACCGCGCATGCGGAGAACCTCGACCTCCTCAACCGCTCCGTCGTCGATCATTTGAGCAACACGCGCGTCGCAACGCTCGTACAGAAGCCTGCGCGGAGGATCGACCACGATGCATTCGATCGAAAAGATGTTTCGGATCCCACCGGACCGGTCCGCCCGCCATGACCGGATCGATCGGCCGGTCGAGCGAACGACCTCCAGCGCGCGTTGCGCGCGTGCCGCGTCGTTCGGGTGAAGCGCGGCAGCCGAAGCGGGATCCTCGCGCACCAGGGCGTCGTGCGCCGCGCCAGCCGGGAGCGCGCGCACCGCATCGCGCACCGCCGGATCGACCATTGGGACCGGCGCGATCCCGTCCAGCAGGGTGCGGATATAAAGTCCGGTCCCGCCCACCAGGATCGGCAGCCGCCCTTCCGCCACGACCGCATCGATCGCTGCGCGGGCGTCCGCCGCCCAATCCGCCGCCGAGCACGCCCCCGCCCCGTCGCGATAGCCATACAGCCGATGTGGCACGCGCGCCTCATCCTGGACACTAGGCCGCGCCGTCAGGATGCGCAGGTCGCGATAGACCTGACTGGCGTCGGCATTGATGATCGTGCCGTTCTCACGTTCAGCCAGTTCGATCGCGCGCGCCGACTTGCCGCTGGCAGTCGGCCCTGCGATGAGCGCCAGCCGCGGACGGGATGAGGGAACAGGCGTGGACATTGCGACCCTGATAACAGCGAATGGACTGACGCGCGCCGATCTTGAGCAGGCGCGCGCCGCGCTCGCAGGCGCCGGCGCGCTGGTCGAGCCGGCCGCGTGGATCGACGAGGGCGAGGCCGCCGACCTGCCGTTTGGGCGGATCGACCGGGCTGCGGCGCGCGCCACGCTGGAAGGGTTGCTCCCGGGCGTGGACGTCATGGTCCAGCCGCGCGCGCACCGACGCAAGCGGCTGCTGGTGGCGGACATGGATTCGACCATGATCACGATCGAGTGCATCGACGAACTCGCCGACTATGCCGGCATCAAGCCGCAGATCGCCGAAGTGACCGAGCGCGCAATGCGCGGCGAGCTCGACTTCGAGGCGGCGCTCGATGCGCGCGTCGCCTTGCTGAAGGGGTTGGACGAGGCCGCGATCGAACGCTGCCACACCGAGCGCGTAAAGCTCATGCCCGGTGCGCGCACGCTGATCCGGACAATGAGGGCGAATGGCGCGCGAACCGTGCTGGTCTCGGGCGGCTTCACCGTCTTCGCCGACCGGGTGGCCGACGCGATCGGCTTCGACCGCGCGCTCTCGAACCGGCTGGGCATCGCCGACGGCGCGCTCGACGGGCGTGTCGCGCGACCGATCGTCGACTCGGCCACGAAGCGCGAAACCCTGATCGCGGAACGCGACGCGCTGGGGCTCGAACCCGCCGAAACGCTGGCGGTCGGCGACGGCGCCAACGATATTCCGATGATCGAGGAAGCAGGCCTCGGCGTCGCCTATCACGCCAAGCCCAGGACCGCCGCCGCCGCCGCCGCGCGGATCGAGCACGGCGATCTGACGGTCCTGCTCTATGCGCAGGGTTACCCCCGCGCGGAGTGGGTCGACTAAGGCGCGATCGGGAAACAGCCGCCGCCGGCGCGGCGGACTTCGCGGCAGAGCGCTTCGGCATCGGCGCGGCTCGCGAGGCCACCCGCCTGCAAGCGAACGACCCGGCCGGCAGGCACGACCTGCTGGTCGAGCGTGCCGAGCCGCCTCACCCGCCGTTCGAGCGTCCGCCATCCCGCGCGCGCCGCATCGGCAGAGCCGTAGGCGCCGACCTGCGCCTTCCAGAGGCCGGCGGGCCTGGTGGGCGGCGGCGGGGCGACTGGGGCCGTCTGACGCGGCGGCGGAGCGGGCGCGGTGGGCTGAATTGGCGCAATGGTGGAGGCACGCCGCAGCGGCGGCAGCGTCTCCAGGATCTGGTCGGCCTTGGTGCGGTCGCCCGGGAGAAGGTAGCGGCCCATCACCTCGAGATTCTTGCGTGCCGCCGCGACCCCCCCCTCGGCCGCGCGCGCGGTCTGCGCGTAAGCCAGCGGCCAGTCGCGCGCGACAAAGTCGCCGGTGGAGTGTGCGGTGGCGAGCAGATAGAAAGCGCGCGCAACCCCCCCCCCCCCCGC
>NZ_JBMDXG010000152.1:0-8325 GCF_048594985.1 Sphingomonas sp.
CGCAGCAGCACCTCAGGCAGCTCAGGCCGAAGCGCCGCGGGCTGCCCCAGCGCCCGCCGCCGCGCCCGAAGGCGTGCCGTCGGAGACGGTCAAGCTCAGCAACATGCGCAAGACGATCGCGCGCCGCCTGACCGAATCAAAGCAGACCGTCCCGCACATCTACCTGACAGTGGACATCAATCTCGACGCGCTGCTCAAGCTCCGGACGGAGCTGAACAAGGGGCTGGAAAGCCGGGGCGTGAAGCTGTCGGTCAACGACATGCTGATCAAGGCGCAGGCCGTGGCGCTGATGGAAGTACCGTCCTGCAACGTCCAGTTCGGCGGCGACAGCCTGATCCAGTTCAAGCGCGCCGACATCTCGGTCGCGGTGTCGATCCCGGGCGGGCTGATCACGCCGGTCGTGACGGGCGCCGACACCAAGTCGCTGTCGGCGATCGCGACCGAGATCAAGGATCTCGCCGCCCGCGCGCGTGAAGGCAAGCTGCAGCCGCATGAATATGCCGGCGGCACCGCCAGCCTGAGCAACATGGGCATGTACGGGATCAAGCAGTTTGAGGCGATCATCAACCCGCCGCAGGCGATGATCCTCGCGATCGGCGCGGGCGAGAAGCGGCCCTATGTGGTGGGCGACGCGCTCCAGATCGCGACCGTGATGAGCGCGACCGGCAGCTTCGACCATCGCGCGATTGACGGCGCCGACGGCGCCGCCTTCATGGCGGCGTTCAAGCGGCTGGTGGAGAACCCGCTGGGGATGCTCGCTTGAGCGGCGACGAGCCGCAGCTTCCCGACGGAGAGCCCGCCGTCCGCGTGGTCGCCATGCCGGCGGATACCAACCCTTATGGCGACATCTTCGGCGGCTGGCTGCTGAGCCAGATGGACTCCGCCGCCGGCACGGTCGCGGCGCGCTTCTCGCGCGGGCGCGCGGTTACCGTCGCAATGGACGGCATGACCTTCCACAAGCCGGTCAAGGTCGGCGATGTCGTGTCGGTCTATGCGGAGGTGGTCGCGACCGGCCGTTCGTCGATGAAGATCGAGGTCTCCGCCTGGCGCCGCATCCGCGCCGGCGAGGACACCGACCGCGTCACCCACGCCATCTTCACCTTCGTCGCGATCGGCGACGATGGAAGGCCGCGGGTGATCGGGGAATAATTTTACCGGCGTGACGCTTCACGCAGCGCTTGAACAGAAGAGGGTCTAGTGGCTGACACCTACGATCTCGCAATCCTCGGCTCGGGGCCCGGCGGCTATGTCGCGGCGATCCGCGCGGCGCAGCTGGGCATGAAGGTCGCGATCATCGAGCGCGAGCGGCTGGGCGGCATCTGCCTCAACTGGGGTTGCATCCCGACCAAGGCGCTGCTGCGCACGTCCGAAGTCTATCACTACATGACGCATGCCGCGAATTACGGCCTGTCGGTGGAGAAGGCCGGGTTCGACCTGCCCAAGATCGTAGACCGCAGCCGCAAGGTGGCAGGCCAACTCAATGCCGGCGTGAAGGGCCTGATGAAGAAGAACAAGGTGACCGTCGTCGAAGGCGTCGGCACACTCACCGCCAAGAACAAGATCACGGTCAGGAACGGCGACACCACGACCGAGGTGGTGGCCAAGGCGATCATCCTGGCGACCGGCGCGCGCGCACGCGACCTGCCCTTCGCCAAGTCGGACGGCGACCGCATCTGGACCTATCGCCACGCCATGACGCCGTCCGAGATGCCGAAGGACCTGCTGGTCATCGGATCGGGCGCGATCGGCTGCGAATTCGCCAGCTTCTATTCGGACATGGGCGCCAAGGTCACCATCGTCGAGATGCTCGACCGCATCCTGCCGGTCGAGGATGCCGAGGTATCCGCCTTCGTCCAGAAGCAGTTCGAGAAGCAGGGCATGACGATCCTGCCCAAGCATGGTGTCGAGAAGCTGGACGTGAAGCCGGGCCGCTCGGTCACGGCCACGATCAAGACGCCGGACGGCAAGAGCGAGGCGAAGGAGTTCAGCCACGTCATCGTCGCGGTCGGCATCGTGCCCAACACCGAGAATATCGGTCTGGAAGCGCTGGGCGTGAAGACCGAGCGCGGGCACGTCGTCATCGATCCGATGTGCCGCACCAACGTCGACGGCATCTACGCGATCGGCGACATCACCGGCGCGCCGTGGCTGGCGCACAAGGCGAGCCACGAGGGCATCATCGCGGTCGAGGCGATCGCGCAGGCCGCGGGCAACAAGGACGTGCATCCGCACGCGATGGACGTGCGCAACATCCCGGGCTGCACCTATTCGCGCCCGCAGGTGGCGAGCGTCGGCTATACCGAGGCGAAGGCCAGGGAGCTGGGCTACGAGGTGAAGGTCGGCAAATTTCCCTTCATCGGCAACGGCAAGGCGATCGCGCTGGGCGAGGCCGAGGGCTTCATCAAGACCGTGTTCGATGCCAAGACGGGCGAACTGCTCGGCGCGCACATGACCGGCCCGGAAGTGACCGAGCTGATCGAGGGCTATACCGTCGCCAAGCAGCTCGAAACGACCGAGGCCGACCTGATGGCCACGATCTTCCCGCACCCGACCTTGTCCGAGGCGATGCACGAGAGCGTGCTCGCCGCTTATGGGCGCGTGCTCCATATGTGACGGAGCCATGCGCGCGCCCGGCAGTTTTGCCGCGAAGGAGGCGTGCATGGCAGCCAGCACAGATCGAGCGGAGAAGCAGAAGCAAGTCCGCGCGGACTTCAGGGCGGCGGTCAACATGGCCCCGGCCGCGATCGAAAAGTGGCTCAACTCCGACGAGAGCAAGCAGGTCGGCTGGAAGGGCGCGGACGGCAAGGGCGATGGTGAGAGCGTCGGGCATGAATCGGGCCGGCGCATCGTCACGATCAAGCGCAAGAAGCAGGCCGAACTCGATCCCGACGATTATGCCCATATGCGCAAGGTCGTGGGCTATGTCCGCCGCCATTCCGCGCAGCGCCCGGAGGGCGACGTTGCGCACAGCCGCTGGCGCTATTCGCTGATGAACTGGGGGCACGACCCCCTGAAATGATGATCGCCGTCAGGCCGGCGGCGCGGGCGCGATACGGTACAGCGCGCTGCCGCCGTGCGACCACACGGGCACCAGGCGACGGGACCAGGGCCCGTCGGGGAGTCTGGCCTGGATGAGCCAGAGATAGTCCACCTTGTCGAGCGGAAGGTCGGGCATCACGTCGGCGATGGTGCGCCGGCGGACGCGCCATTGCTCGGCGGTGCGGGGCGGCTCCTTCTGGCGGTCGACGCAGGCCTGACTCCACACGAACTGTGTCGGGTCGTTGTAGAAGACGGGCGACGGGCGGTAGCGGATCTGCATCAGGTGGATGTCGCCCACGTCCCAATGTGCGTTGACCCACGCCTCGCGCGTCACGCTCGCCATCGCGGGAAGGTGATCGAGCCGCGTGGTTCGCCAATTCTGCCACGCCCGACAAGGGCGCGTCACGAAGGCCAGCACGCGCGATCCGCGCTCGACCTGCTCCAATGCCGGAAGCTCGGCGGCGTAGCTCCGCTCATAGCCGACGAAGCCCGCCGTAGCGGCCGCTATCCGTACGAGGAACAGCGCGAGGCCGCCGATCGCAATCGCGCGCGCCGCACGTCGAGGTACGGGCGACCAGTCCTGCAGCGCGAGGATCGCGATCATCACTGCGGGGAAGAGCCGCATGTCGCAGAAAGACGCGCCGTCCATCTGCGACGGCATGACGAGGAACAGCAGCACGAGCGTGATCGCGAGCGCGCCAGTGTGGCGCGTGTAGCGCGCGCCCAGCCGCCAGCCGATCAGCGGCACGGCGAGAATCGCCGCCATGCTTGCGACATCGAGCCAGCGCGACTGGTCGCGCAGGCCCAGCGCGATCGCGTTGAACTTGGCCTTCAGGCTGTAGCTCGTTTCAAGCCCGCTCGGCGGTTGGTTCAGTTTCCAAGCCACGACCAGCAGGGCCGCCCCGGCGATCGGCCGGACCTCCGCCGCGAACGCCCGGAGGCTTGCCCGGTCGGCCGCGACATAGGGAGCATGCGGGACGAAGCGGACATGCCGCATCAGCGCCGAGGCGCCGATCAGGATCGGCAGCAGCAGGCCGCCCACCGCGTGAAAGACGAGGAGCAGCGGCATGAGCGGCCAGAACAGGGCCTCGCGCAGGCGGGGGCGGCCCGCAAGCTCCACCCACAAGGCGAAGCCGAGCAAGGAAAGCGCGGTGGTGAGCGTGTAGTTGAGGAAGCCGTAATTGAACGGATAGCTGTAGGCGAACGGGAGCGCCCAGCTCGCCGCCGCCGCGCACGGATTGAGCGCGCGCGCCAGGCGCCAGATCGCGGCGACCGTGAGGACGGGAATGATCGCGACCAGCAGCCAGAAGGCGCGCGTCAGGCCTAGCCAGGGGGCCAGCGCCTCGATCAGCAGATCGGTGCCGAGGTTGAGCTTCAGGCCCCAGTCGAACCCGAAATAACGGCGCAGCGGGCTGTCGGAACCCGCCAGCTGAATCGCGAACTGGCCGAGGTGGCCGGGCGCGTCGACCAGCGGCGGGATCGTGACGAACAGGAACGGCAGGAGCGCGGCCGCCAGCGCGACCAGCCACATCGGCCCACCGATGAAGGACGGGTGCCGCCACCCGATGAACCGTGACATCAGCAGCAGCCTTTAGGCGGCCACTGCCCGCCTGTCAGCGCCCTTCCAGGTGAAGAATGCGGAAACCGTGTAATTCCAGGTCATGCCGATCATCGCGCCGGCGACCGCGGCCACCCACCAGCGCTGGTGATCGGCAAACAGGAAGCTTGCGACGCCGACCTGCCCCGCCGCGCCCACGCCGCAGATCGCGACGAAGCTTGCCAGGCCCGCCAGCCAGGCCGTCCCGCCGAGGCGGCGGTCGCGATAGGTAAGCATATTGTTGAGCGCGAAGTTGGAGACGATCGAAACGAGCACCGCCGCTACCTGCGCCCCTTGGAATGCGAGCCCGCTCGCCAGCAAGAGTCCGAGGACGAGCAGGTTGACCGCCAGACCGCTCAGGCCGACCGCCGCGAACAGCACCAGCCGGGGCGGGATCCAGCGCCCGATCAACTTGTCGACCAGCAGCATGAGATATTCGACCGCGACCATCGAATCGAGCTTGCTCTCGCCCGCCAGCCGGCAGCGAAAGCGATAGGGCACCTCCGCCACGCGCAGCGGCCTGGGCGACGAGGCCAGCAGGTCGAGCAGGATCTTGAAGCCGACGGTCGACAGGTTCGGCATCGCGTCGAGCACGGCCGCGCGGCGGATCGCGAAGAAGCCGCTGAGCGGATCGCTGCACGCAGTCCGCGAGACCAGTCCGGCCAGCCGCGTGCCGACCGCGCTCACCTTGACCCGCGATGCGGACCACTCGCCGGTCGATCCGTCGCCGGCGTAGCGCGTGCCCACCGCGACGTCGGCCTCGCCGGCCAGCACGGCATCGGCCAGCGCGGGCAGGATCGCCTCGTCATGCTGCATGTCGGCGTCGATCACCGCGACGACCGGCGCGACCGTCGCCATCATCCCCTCAAGGATCGCGCTCGACAGGCCGCGCCTCCCGAACCGCCGGATCAGGCGGAGGTTGGGATGGCGCGCGGCCATCCCCTCCAGCGCCTCGGCCGTGCCGTCGGTGGAGCCATCGTCGACGAACACCGCCTCCCACGCGCGATCCGCGAGGGTTGCGCACAGCGCGTCGAACAACGGTCCGACATTGTCGCGCTCGTTGAGCGTGGGGATGATGACCGCCAGTACGGGCGACCGTGCTGCCTGCGGGTGATCCAGCGGGAGAGGGACGATACCGATCCGTTCGGCTCGACGGGGCGCTTGGATGGCAGTCAGATACATGAAAGAGCCCTGCTCGCACGGAGCGACCGCCCAAGCGCCGGACTGCGCCACAGGATGCCGCTCGCGTTCCAGACGGAACGACTGCGCCAACGCCTTGATCCCGGCTAGAGCATCGTAGGCGTTCCGACCCGGTATCGGGGCTCTTCGGCGTGGCGATGCAGGGCGGACGGCGTTCCGGTGAGAGCGGCCGGAACGCCGTCCGTCGTCAATGGTGCGACAGCTCGTGATGATCGGGGTGAGCGGTGGGGGCGAGCTTCGTGTTCAGCACCCAGCCGACATTATCGTTTTCGTCCGCGACTTCCCACCAGAGACCATTCTTGTTGCCGGTGGGATAAAGAATGGCGTTGGCGGGCAGCGTGCGGATCGCCGCGCCGCTCGCCGCCGCCGTCTTGCGCATGACCACCGTCCCGACCGTCGAATAGGTGCGGGTCGGCGCGGTCTCCGCCGTGCCGGTTGCGCCGGGCTGGACGAGGTTGAGCGAATTCACTAGCTTCGAATAGCCTTGGATGAACGACAAGGTCACGATGCGGCCGATCTCGGTATTGTCATAGCCGCCGCCGACAGCCCCGACCGCGCCGCCGAGCACGCCCGCAAAGCCGCCGCCGGCGAAGCTGACATCGTTCTTGGCGGCGTATCCTTCCTCGGTGGCGATCGTTTCGGTCGTGCGGACGTTGGTGAGCGACAGGACGGTGTTCGCCTCCTGCTTCTTGCTGCGCATACCGCCGAGCAGCCCGCCGACGCGCCCGCCCACAAGGCCGCCGACCGCGCCGCCGATGCCGCCGCCGCTGACGTTGGAATTGGCGCCCTGAATCTCCGCGACGAGGACGTAATCGGCTGCCTTGATCTGCCCCTGCCCGACATTGGCGCCGCGCTGCATACCCAGCGTGGTGCCGATCGCACGCTCACGCTCGGCCGCGTTCAGGCCGGTGCCGCGATCGACCAGATTGAAGCAGCCCGAGCGCTGCACCATCACGCGCAACAGCTTCGACGGGGCGGCGAGGCTATGCTGCGACCAGGCCGAAGGATCGTCGCCGTCGGCGATCGAAAGCGTGCCGAGCTTGCGCGTGCACTTGGGCACGTCGTTCATGGTCTGCTGCTGAAGCTGCTGGCCCGAGCTTTCCCGGGCGAGCTTCGGCGCGGCGGCGGCCGGCGAGACCCCGGTCAGGATCACGGTAGCGGCGGCGAGCCCGCGGGCGGCGACACGGACGAACTTCATGTTATAGTCCCCTCTGCAACTGGACGGATGGAACGCGATTCCCCTGTAATTCCGGGCGGCTGCTATCATCTCATGTCGCGTGCGTCACGAGCGGCGCGTGCGGTTGACCCCGGAAGGGCACGCCTGTATATCGCGCCCGTCTATCCGCCGGTTTTCCCCGGATGGACAAGCTTGGACATTGCCGGTGCCTCTATGGCCCGGGGGGTCGAATCGACCGCCGGGGCCTTCGTGCATTTCTCGCGAACGTTCGGGTCCGGTAAAGTAACCCTGTGAAAGGTGAAGGGCTTCATGCCGACGATTAACCAGCTGATCCGCAAGGGTCGCGAACCGCAGATCGCCAAGTCGAAGGTGCCTGCGATGGAAAAGAACCCGCAGAAGCGCGGTGTCTGCACCCGCGTGTACACCACGACTCCGAAGAAGCCGAACTCGGCGCTGCGCAAGGTGGCCAAGGTCCGCCTGACCAATGCGCGCGAAGTGATCAGCTACATTCCGGGCGAAGGCCACAACCTGCAGGAGCACTCGGTGGTGCTGATCCGCGGCGGCCGTGTGCGCGACCTTCCAGGCGTGCGCTACCACGTGCTGCGCGGCGTGCTCGACACGCAGGGCGTGAAGAACCGCAAGCAGAGCCGTTCGAAGTACGGCGCCAAGCGTCCGAAGTAATCAGGCCAGAGTAAGCCCCGGACGGGTTCCGGACAGGCTGAAGATCAAGAAGGAAATCTGAGATGGCTCGTCGTCGTCGTCCCGAAAAGCGCGAAATCCTGCCCGATCCCAAGTTCGGGGATGTCGTGCTCAGCAAGTTCATGAACAGCGTCATGCTCGACGGCAAGAAGTCCGTCGCCGAGAGCATCGTCTACGGCGCGCTCGACACGGTCGAGACCCGCGCGAAGCGCGAGCCGCTGGGCGTGTTCCATGACGCGCTCAACAACGTTCGCCCGGGCATCGAGGTCCGCAGCCGCCGCGTCGGCGGCGCGACCTATCAGGTGCCGGTCGAGGTTCGCCCCGAGCGTTCGCAGGCGCTCGCGATCCGCTGGCTGATCGCCGCGGCGCGCGGCCGTTCGGAGCACACCATGTCGGCCCGCCTGTCGGGCGAGCTCATGGATGCGGCGAACAATCGCGGCAACGCGGTCAAGAAGCGTGAGGACACACACCGCATGGCGGAAGCGAACCGCGCCTTCAGCCACTACCGCTGGTAACAATCGCCCCTATATCGTGGGGAGACCGGACCGCCGGCTCCCCACATCGCTAAGGAAAGACCGATCATGGCCCGCAGCCATCCGCTCGACCGCTATCG
>NZ_JBMDXG010000153.1:0-21367 GCF_048594985.1 Sphingomonas sp.
GGGATCGATGGACCTCGACGAGACCCTCTCGAAGCGCGACGAGATCAACGCCCGCCTGCTGTCGGTGGTCGACCATGCGACCGAATCGTGGGGCGTGAAGATCACGCGGGTCGAGGTGAAGGACATCCGCCCGCCCGCCGACATCGTCAACGCGATGGGCCGCCAGATGAAGGCCGAGCGCGAGAAGCGCGCCGTCATCCTCGAATCCGAAGGCAGCCGCGCGTCCGCCATCCTGCGGGCGGAGGGCGAGAAGCAGGCGCAGATCCTGGAGGCGGAGGGCCGGCGCGAAGCCGCCTTCCGCGATGCCGAGGCGCGCGAGCGCGCCGCCGAGGCGGAGGCGAAGGCGACCCAGCTCGTCAGCGCCGCGATCGCCGGCGGCGAGGCGCAGGCGATCAACTATTTCGTCGCCCAGAAATATGTCGAGGCGGTCAGCCAGTTCGCGACCTCCCCCAACGCCAAGACGATCCTGTTCCCGGTCGAGGCGACCCAGCTGATCGGCACGCTCGGCGGCATCGGCGAGATTGCGCGCGAGGCGCTGGGCCAGGATGGCGGCGCCCGCGCCTCCGCCGCAAAACCGCCGCACGTGCCCGAACGGTGATGCGCGCATGACGACCGACTGGGAATGGGCGTGGCTGGTCGGCGGGGTAGTGCTGGCCATCGCCGAACTCGCCGTGCCCGGCATCTTCCTGATCTGGATCGGCGCGGCGGCGATACTGACGGGCTTCGCGACGATGGCGTTCGGCCCTCCCTTGCCGGCGCAGCTCGGCCTGTTCGCGGCGCTCGCCGTCCTGGCGGTCTATCTCAGTCGGCATGTGTTGGACCGCGTGCCCATCATCAGCGACGATCCTCTGCTGAACGAGGGCACGGCCCGCCTGATCGGGCGGGTCGTAACGGTCGTCGAGCCGATCGAGCGCGGCGAGGGTCGCGTGCGCGTAGGCGATGGCGTCTGGACCGCGACCGGGCCAGATGCCTCCGCCGGCACGCGCGTCGAGATCATCCGCGCGATCGGGGCTCGGCTGGTGGTCGAGCCCCTGCCCCCTTCCGAACCAGTTGAGCCGGCCCGGCTGACCCGCTAAGCGCCCTCGCTTGGCCGGACCTCGAAAGGCGACCATGTCCGCATCGATCGCGCTCGTCGACGACGACCGCAATATCCTGACCTCGGTCTCGATCGCGCTTCAGGCCGAAGGGTTTGCGGTGCGCGTCTATACCGACGGCGAAAGCGCGCTGCGCGCGCTGTCCGATAATCCCCAAGATCTCGCGGTCCTCGACATCAAGATGCCGCGCCTCGACGGAATGGAGCTGCTTCGCCGCCTGCGCGAAAAGATGCCCCTGCTCCCCGCGATCTTCCTCACGTCGAAAGACGATGAGCTGGACGAGGCCCTCGGCCTCGCGCTCGGCGCGGACGATTACATCACCAAGCCGTTCAGCCAGCGGCTGCTGATCGCGCGCATCCGGGCGATCCTGCGCCGCGTCGAGATGCGCGACCGCCCCGACGATCCGGCCGAGCCGGCGCCCGAAAAGATCGTGCGCGGCCGGCTGGAGATGGACCCCGCGCGCCATCGGGTAAATTGGGGTGGCCGGGCCGTCACGCTGACGGTGACCGAATTCCTCATCCTCGAAGCGTTGGCGCAGCGGCCAGGCTTCGTGAAATCACGCGACCAGCTGATGGATACCGCTTATCAGGACGACGTCTATGTCGACGACCGCACCATCGACAGCCACATCAAGCGACTCCGCCGCAAGTTCCGCGCCGTCGACCCCGATTTCAAGGGCATCGAAACTCTTTATGGCGTGGGCTACCGTTTTTCGGACGAATGACGGCGGCGGGGAAAGCCGCATTCCAGGCCCGCTTTCGCTCCGCGCGCGCATCCTTGCGGTCAACATCATCCCGCTGCTCGTGCTGGCGGGCGGCTTCTTCTATCTCGACAGCTTCCGCACCCAGTTGATCGAGGAGCGGACCGACCGGCTGGCGACCGAGACCCGGCTCGCCGCCGGCGCGGTGGCGGCCGCGCATGCCGACGAAGTGCAGGCACTGCTGACCCGCCTGGGATCGACTGACGACATCCGCCTTCGCCTCTATCGCGGCGATGGCGCGCCGATCGACAGCTGGACCGGTGTCGCGCCGACCTACACGCTGCGCGATCCGTCCGAGGAGCCGTGGCGGCGCCATGTCGCACGCGCGCTCGACAAGGCGATCGACCGCATCGTTGGCGCGGAGGTGCCCGAGCCGTTCGTCGAACCCGCCGTCGACCGCGTGACCGCATGGCCGGAAGCAATCCGGGCGCAGGCCAGCGGCCATGTCGAAACCGCGATCCGCCGCGCGCCCGCGCGCACGCCGGTCCTGTCCGCCGCCGTCCCGGTGCCGGGACGCGGGACCCTGCTGATTACCAGCGATCAGCGCGACGTCATCCGCACCGTGCGCGCGGAGCGCTTCTGGCTCGGGCTCGTCCTGTTGGGCACGGCGGCGTTGACCGTCGCCATGTCGCTTTGGCTTGCGCGCACCATTGCCCGGCCGCTCCGCCGGCTGGCGCTGGCGGCGCACCGCGTCCGCCTCGGTCGCTCGCGTGAGGTTCAGGTGCCCCGCCTGCCCTCGCGCCGCGACGAGATCGGGACGCTTGCCCGCGCGTTGTCGGACATGAGCCAGGCGCTGCGCCAGCGGATCGACGCGACCGAGGCGTTCGCCGCTGATGTCGCGCATGAGATGAAGAACCCGCTGGCCTCGCTCCGCTCCGCGATCGACAGCCTCGAACGGGTGAGCGAGCCCGATTTGCGCGAACGCCTGCTGACCGTGATCCGCGACGATGTCCGGCGGCTCGACCGCCTGATCACCGACGTGTCCGAAGCGTCGCGGATGGATGCGGAGCTGTCGCGCGCGCGGTTCGAGACGATCGACGTGGGACACATGATCGAGCAACTGGTGGATGCGCGCGAGGCGCGCGGCCTGCCCCATCAGATCCGTCTCGCCTTCGGCCGGCCACATCGCGGCAGCGCGGTCGTGTTCGGCGAGGGGCACCGCCTTGCCCGCGCGCTGGAAAACCTGATCGACAATGCGATCAGCTTCTCCCCGCCCGGCGGGCTCGTCCAGGTCACCGCGACGCGCGACGGCGCGCAGGTCGTGCTGCGGGTCGAGGATGACGGTCCCGGCGTGCCGTCCGAGCAACGTGCCGCCATCTTCAACCGCTTCCACTCGATCCGGCCCGAGGGCGAAGAATTTGGCCGCCATTCGGGCCTCGGCCTCGCCATCGCGAAGGCGATCGTCGAGGGGCATCAGGGGCATATTTCGGTCACCGACCGGGACGACGACAATCAGGGCGCGCGCTTCGTGATCCGCCTGCCCGCCGCCGAAAAGTGACCTTGCTGCACGCCACCTGCGTCGCGATCGGCGGGCGGGGCGTGTTGCTGACCGGTGCACCGGGGGCCGGCAAGTCCGATCTCGCGCTCCGCCTGATCGATCGCGGCGCAATATTGGTGGCGGACGACGGCGTGGCGGTGCGCGCCGATGGCGGCCGCCTGCTCGCCGCGCCTGGGCCCAATATAGCCGGCCGGATCGAGGTGCGCGGGCTAGGCATCCTCGCCCTGCCCCATGTGACGGACCTACCCCTCGCACTCGCCGTGGCGCTCGACCAGCCGGTGCCGCGCATGCCGGACGAAGAGCCGCTGACGCGTCTGATCGAAGGCATCGCCCTGCCCGTGCTCGCGCTGGAGCCATTTGCGGCATCCGCGCCGGTAAAGGTAGAGAAAGCCTTGTTGCTGTATGGGCTGTCCGCATGACCAGTCCCAGCCGTATCCTGCTCGTCACCGGCCTGTCGGGGGCCGGGCGTACCACCGTCCTCAAGACGCTTGAGGATATCGGGTGGGAGACGGTCGACAATCTGCCGCTCGGCCTGCTCGACCGCCTCTTGTCCAGTCCGCCGGCGGAGGGCGCGCCCGACGGCGCCCGCCCGCTCGCGATCGGGATCGACAGCCGCACGCGCGGGTTCGACGCCGCGTCCATTCTGCGCCGCGTCGCGCGGCTGCGCGAGGGCGGCGGCACAGACGCAGAGGTCCTGTTCGTCGACGCCAGCGATACGGTGCTAACGCAGCGTTTCTCCTCGACCCGCCGCCGGCATCCGCTCGCGCTCGACCGCCCGACCGAGGACGGTATCGCGCACGAACGCGCGATGCTCGCGGAACTCGCCGATGCGGCCGATCACCTGATCGACACCACCGAATCGACCACGAACGCGCTGCAGCAGGACATCCGCCGCCGCTTCGCCGACAGCGCTTCCATGACCCCGACGCTGACGGTTCTCTCGTTCAGCTACAAACGCGGGCTGCCGCGCGACGCCGATCTCGTCATCGACGTCCGGTTCCTGCGCAATCCGCACTGGGATCCGCTGCTGCGGCCGGGGACGGGGCGCGACGACGACGTATCCGCCTTCATCGCCGCCGATCCCGCCTATGCCGATTCGGTCGCGCAGATCGAACGCCTCCTGCTCCTGTTGCTGCCGCGCTACGGCGAGCAGGGGAAATGCTACGTCACGGTCGCGTTCGGCTGCACCGGGGGTCGCCATCGATCGGTGCACATGGCCGAACTGACGGGGCAGAGGTTGCGCGCGGCCGGTTTTTCGCCCACCATCCTGCATCGCGATCTGGCGGGCAAACAGCCGGACGCGGGGAAAAGGGTGCCGACCGAAGGCAGGGAAGCAGTCGTGACGGTGGGCAAATGATCGGTCTGGTGCTGGTAACGCATGGCCAGCTGGCTGCGGAGTTCATACGCGCGATGGAGCACGTCGTCGGACCACAGCAGGGTATCGAGGCAATCTGCATCGGTCCCGAGGACGATATGGAGGCGCGGCGCGCGGACATCGCCGGCGCGGTCGCCAAGGTCGAACAGGGTCGTGGGGTGATCGTGCTGACTGATCTGTTCGGCGGCACGCCGTCTAACCTCGCGATCTCGCTGATGGATCCGGGCAAGGTGGAGGTTATCGCAGGCGTCAACCTGCCGATGCTGATCCGGCTGGAGGGCGCACGCAAGGTGATGAAGGTCCAGGCGGCCGTCGCCGCCGCGCGCGAGGCGGGCCGCAAATATATTTCGGTGGCGTCGGAGGTGCTCGGGGCGGCCGCTGCATGACCAACGAACGCACGGTCCTCATTTCGAATCGGCGCGGCCTTCATGCTCGCGCCTCCGCCAAGTTCGTCACGCTCGCCTCGTCGCAGGCAGCGGAGATCGCGGTCGAGAAGGACGGATCGCGCGTCGCGGGCACGTCGATCATGGGGCTGATGATGCTCGGCGCGGCGATGGGCGACCATGTCACGATCAGCGCGCGGGGTGAAGGCGCCGAAACCGCGCTCAATGCGCTGTGCGGCCTCGTCGAGTCGAAGTTCGGCGAGGAATAGGCGCCGCTTCAGGCGATCCAGCGGCTCACCAGCCAGATATTCGCCGCCACGATCAGCGCGAACAACCCCCACGCGACCCACCGTACCAGCATCGGGCTGCGGAAGCGGCCCATGATCGCCCGATCCCCGGTGAAGCGGATCAGCGGGTAGAGCGCGAACGGAAGCTGGAGCGACAGCACCACCTGCGTCAGCACCAACAGGCGCCCGACCGCATGTTCCCCCAGCCATAGCACCCCCGCCAGGGCCGGGATCAGCGCAAGCCCGCGCGTGATCACCCGCCGCACCCAGCACGGTATGCGCAGGTCGAGAAACCCTTCCAGGATGACCTGCCCCGCGATCGTGCCCGTGAAGGTCGCGCTTTGCCCCGACGCGAGCAGCGCGACCGCGAACAGCAGCCCCGCGAGCGACGCCCCGGTCAGCGGCTCGAGCAGCCGATAGGCATCCTCGATATCCGCCACGCCCTGATAGCCGCCCTCGTGAAACGTCGCGGCCGCCAATATCAGGATCGCGCCGTTGATCACCGTCGCCAGCAGCAGAGCGACGACGATGTCCAAAGTGGCGAAGCGGAGCGCGCCGCGGAGCGCCCCCTCCCCCGGCGCGGTCAGACGGGTCTGCACCACCGCCGAGTGGAGATAGAGATTGTGCGGCATCACCGTCGCGCCGAGGATGCCAACCGCGAGATATAGCGCGTGCGTGTCGCCGAAAATGTCGAGCTTTGGCGTCACTCCGTGCAGGATGCCCCGCCAGCTCGGCTCCGCGATCGCGAGTTGCAGAGCGAAGCACACGGCGATCGTCGCGATCAGCCCGATGATGATCGCCTCGATCTGGCGAAACCCCTTCCCCCTCAGGCCCAACACCACGATCGTGTCGAGGCCGGTCAGCAGGACGCCGAGCCACAGCGGAATGCCGAGCAGCAGGTTGAAGGCGAGCGCGCTGCCCAGCACCTCCGCAATGTCGGTCGCGATGATCGCCAACTCCGCGAGCAGCCACAGCGCATGGCACGCAGCGGGACTGTAATGTTCGCGCGCCATCCGGCCCAGATCGAAGCCGGTGACGAGACCCAGCCGCATCGCCAGCCACTGCAGCAGGATGGCGGCGAGCCCGCAGCCCGCGACCACGAACAACAGATCGTAGCCGTAGCGCGCGCCCGCCTCGATATCGGTCGCCCAATTGCCGGGGTCCATTTAGCCGACCGCGACGAGCAGGCCCGGCCCGGCGGAGCGCAGTGCCTTGCGCCAGAACGGCATGTCCGCAGGCACCATGACGGTGCCGCGCACCTCGGACGGGCAGAAGGGCGCCGTGGCGACGCGGGGCAGCTGGAACCGCATCGGCCGGCCCTAGAACCTGCCTCTGCCGCGCGGAAGTGCCCGGCGCGGCGTCAGACGGACAAGGCGTTCTCGGGGCTGGTGGAGCGGGGATGCCGGAGATGTTCGGCAAGGAAGCGAAGGCAATAGCGCACCTTCGCCGTTTCGCCCTGCGCCGCCGCGAAGAGCGCGACGACCGGCGATGCGGGAAACTCCACCTCGGGGAGAACCTCTTCCAGATGGCCCGCCTCGATATCCTCCGCAACATCCCAGAGCGACTTGATCACGATGCCGGCACCATCGAGCGCCCAGACCCGCGCCAGTTCGCCGTCATTGGTACTCAGCGCCTTGCGTGGGCGGATCGAATCACCGCCCACCGCCAGCCAGGGGTCGTTCTGCTGACCGCCGATCAGGATGCAATCGTGGCGCGTCAGATCGGCGCGATGCCGGGGGCGGCCGCGACGGTCGAGATAAGCCGGCGCAGCGCACATCACGCGGGGATTGTCCGCCAGGCGCTTCATCTGCAGCCGGCTGTCCGGCGGCGTATCGAAGCAGATGGCCAGATCGAACCCCGTTTCGATGATGCTCGCGGCCTTGTCCGACGTTTCCAGGTGCACCTGCACCTCCGGATGGAGCATCGCGAAGCGTTGCAACAGCGGCGCCAGCCTGCGCCGTCCGAACGCGACCGTGGTGGTGACGCGCAGCGTACCGCTGGCATCGGTCGCATTCCGCGATACGGCCAGCTCCGCCGCCTCCATCTCCGCCAGCGCGCGGCTGGCTCCCGCATGGAAGATCTCGCCTTCCTCGGTCAGCGTGAGATAGCGGCTGTTGCGGCGGATGAGCGGCGTGCCCAGCCGGCTTTCGAGCTGCGCCAGCCGACGGCTGGTGGCGGCGACCGACAGGCCCAGGCGCTGTGCGGCGGTGGACAGGCTGCCCGCCTCGGCGATCTTCACGAATGCGGCCGCTTCTGAAAAGGGATCTGCCATCGGGCCTTCACTTATGTAACGCGGCGATGCCAACAAGTCGGCCCATGTTGCAGTTGCGTATTAAAACGCGTCTGTGTGTCGCAATTGTAAACCAAGGCCCACCAAAACTTGCTTCAATTGCGCCATTCGCAAAGCTGCGTTGCGCGTGTCCGGATCGATTGACGCTCGTTGTGCACCACAACAGATTTGTACTTGGGCGCCTCCGGTCGCCTGGCAAACGAACGCTTTCGAGAATGGAGACGCAAGGATGGCCACCCAAATCGCGACCCTGAAACGCGCGCGCCCGGCGATCGCCTGGAACGACATCGAAGCGCTTCCGCTCTATGCGGCTTTCATCATCGGGGCCGCTTTCCTGTGGTTCGCCTTTACCGATCTTACCCCGACGGTCCGCACCACCACGCTGAAGGTTGTCGGCATCATGGGCTGTCTGGCCCTGCGCCACGCCTGGCTGAAACTGGATGACGACGTCCCGGCGCGATCCTGACAGCCGGGATCGGAATGAAGCCGCGACCGAGTAGCGTAGATGATCGTCGATAAAACACCGCGGATCCGCCATTCCTTCCGGACCGCTTGGCATGCTCTGTCCGCGCTGTTCCTGTGGGACATCGCCGTCACGATTTTCTACTTCCTGTCGCCGTTCCGGGCACCGGCGCTACCGCTGACCCTGTTCGGCACCGCGCTGGCGCTTTTTCTCGGTTTCCGCGTCAATTCGGCCTATCAGCGCTGGTGGGAAGCGCGGATCCTGTGGGGATCGATGATCAATGCCTCGCGCAGCTTCACGCGCGGGGTGCTCGCCTTCCTGCCCAAGCGCGAGGATACGCGGACGCTACGCGACGATCTCGTCCTGCGCCACATCGCTTATGTGCAGGCGCTTCGCTGCCAGCTCCGCCGTCAGGATCCCCTTTCCGAAATCCGTCGTCTGTTGGGCGACCGCGTCGAACCCGCCATTCTCGACTTCCAGAATCCGGCCAATGGCCTGCTGCACGGGTCCAGCGTCACGATAGCCGAAGCGCAGGACAATGGCCTGATCGACACGATCCAGCAGACCCAGATCGAACGCGTGATGGTGGACATCGCCAACGCGCAGGGCGGCATGGAGCGGATCAAGAACACGCCCCTGCCGGCGCAGTATCGCAGTTTCCCCTCCTTCTTTACCCGGCTGTTCTGCATCCTTCTGCCGATCGGCCTGGTCGAGACGCTGGAGATCGCGACGCCGTTCGGATCAGCGGTGGCGGGCTTCATGTATCTCGCCGTTCTTCAGATCGGCGACGACCTGGTGGACCCCTTTGCCAATACTGCGCACGATGTGCCACTGACCGCCATGTGCCGCACGATCGAGATCGACCTGCTCCAGATCATCGGCCGCCCCACGCCGCCGAAGCTGGAGCCGGAAAACGGCATCCTCTGGTAGGCGGCGGCCACCACACCCGAGGCGAACCGCCCTATTCGATGCGCTGGGTGGATCGGACGGGGCAGGCCGATGCCCTTGCCCCGCCTCCGCGCGACGCCTAGCTATCGCGCCATGGCCGGCGCCGTGCCTTCATCGGGATCGCTGATCGACGGCTTCGGCCGCCGCATCACCTATCTGCGCATCTCGGTCACCGACCGCTGCGACCTGCGCTGCCGTTACTGCATGGCGGAGGAGATGCGTTTCCTCCCCCCCGCCGCGCTGATGACGGTGGAGGAGATCGCCCAGATCGCGGACGCCTTCGTCGCGCGCGGCGTCACCCGTATCCGCCTGACCGGCGGGGAGCCGCTGGTGCGGCGCGGCGCGCTCGATCTGGCCCGGACGATCGGGCGACAGCTCGGTCACGGGCTTGAGGAACTGACCCTCACTACCAACGGAACGAGGCTGGTCGATCAGGCGGGCGCGCTTGCGGAAGCCGGTGTACGCCGGATCAACGTGAGCCTCGACAGCCGTGACGCCGACCGTTTCCGTCACATCACGCGCACCGGCGACGTGTCGCGGGTGCTGGCGGGAATTGCCGCGGCCCGCGACGCCGGACTGGCGGTCAAGATCAACATGGTGGCCCTGAAGGGTCTGAACGAGGACGAAATCGTGCCGATGCTGCGTTGGTGCGCAGGCGAGGGCCACGATCTCACGCTGATCGAGACCATGCCTCTCGGCGACACGGGCGAGGATCGAACCGATCGCTATCTGCCGCTCGACGCTGTGCGGCGCGATCTCGAAGCCCGCTATACCCTGACCACCCTGCCCGATCGCACCGGCGGCCCGGCCCGCTACGTCCGCGTCGAAGAGCTGGGGCTGAAGCTCGGCCTCATCACGCCGCTCACGAACAATTTCTGCGCCGGCTGCAACCGCGTGCGCCTGACGGCCGAGGGTCTGCTCTATCTGTGCCTCGGGCGCGAGGACCGGATCGACCTGCGTGCCGCGCTGCGGGCCGGCGGGCGCGGGGCGCTCGACGCGGCGCTCGATCGGGCGATGGCCGCAAAGCCGGAGGCGCACGCCTTCCGCATCGATGCACCCCGCCCGGCGGTCGCGCGTCACATGAGCGTGACCGGCGGATGAGCGGGGAACGCAAGCTCGCGCTGGCCGCCTCGCCCTCGTCCCAGGCGCAGGAGGCGGCGAAGGAACTGCGCCAGCGCTACGAGTGGTTTCCCCCATCCGAGGCGGAAATCATGGTCGCGCTGGGCGGCGACGGATTCCTGCTGCAGACGCTGCACGCAATGCTCGACCGGCACCGCCCGATCCCGGTGTTTGGAATGAATCTCGGCACGGTCGGCTTCCTGATGAATAGCTGGAGCCCGGATCTTCTCGAAAATCGGCTCATGGCGGCACGCGCCATCCGCGTGGCGCCGTTGCGGATGGAAGCGACGACGGTAGACGGCCAGAGCCATTCGCTGTCCGCGATCAATGAAGTGTCGCTGCTGCGCGAGACGCGCCAGACCGCCTGGATCGAAGTCAGCGTCGATCAGCGCGTGGTCCTACCCGAGCTTGTCGCCGACGGCGTGCTCGTGGCGACCCCCGCCGGTTCGACCGCCTACAATTTTTCGGCGCACGGGCCGATCCTGCCACTCGAATCGTCGATGGTGGCGCTGACCCCGATCAGCCCCTTCCGCCCCCGCCGGTGGCGCGGCGCGATCCTGCCCGACCGGACACGCATCCGGTTCCGCGTGCTCGATCCGGTCAAGCGCCCGGTCTCGGCCGTCGCCGACCAGCGTGAGGTGCGCGACGTGGCCCGCGTGGAGATCACGGTCGACCGGGGCAGCCCGCTCACCTTGCTGTTCGATCCGGAGCACGCTCTGGACGATCGGATCGCGATGGAGCAATTCGCGATCTGAGGGCCTTGCAAGCGCGGAAAAAGCGCTGCTATAGGCCGCCCCGCGGTAAGGCCGCGAACGTGTTCCCCGATAGCTCAGCGGTAGAGCTCTCGACTGTTAATCGAGCGGCCGTTGGTTCGAATCCAACTCGGGGAGCCATTAACAAAGCGGACAACGCGGCTGTTCTCGTCAGTGCGGCGCTCGCAGGCACAGGCCTCACCGGACTTCTATAGGCTCTGATCGCCGAACACCTCGCATCTGCGCGCTGGATGAGTTGGTGCCCGTTATCCGCTCTCGAGATCTCCGCGATCCGACCCGCTAGATAACATCGTACCTTTCATTCGGCATGCTGACAGGTCGCCGGCGTTGCGACGTGAATCTTCGCACTGCGCGTGCGTATGGTCTTGGTTTGCGAGCGGAGCGTGCCGGCGAGCCCCCTTACCGCCGCCGCATATCGACCGTCGGCTGCGGCCTTTACCGCCCCCGGCATGATCGTCTGGCAGTGGTAAGCTCAAGGGCGCCGTCTGCGATCAGTTATTCAAGATTGGCTCGCGCTTCGCCACTAATATGAAGAGCGGCCACGGGCCATCGGCTCTGCTCATCAAGACCGGCTAGCAGGCCCTGCGCCTGCGCCACCAGTTATCTTAACAAGGTCCGGTTGACGGAAATCGTACCGCCGCGTCTCTTTGTAGATAAGGAGAGGGCATACGGACCGGCAAGGCTTAGCGGATTGGGTGGGGCGCGAGATCCTGCCGCACGAGCGTGAGCTTCGAGGGTGGCTGCAGCGCCGCCTCGTCGCGCCGCAGGACGTGGAGGATATTGTGCAGGAATGTTACTGCCGTCTCGCTCAACTATCTGATATTTCGTCAATCGCCAAGCCACGCGCCTATCTGTTCACTATGGCGATGCATCTTGCGCAACGCCAACGAGAGCGTGCGCGGGTCGTCCGCATCGAGGCCTTTCCCGAGAGCCTGGATGATGCGCTTGGAAGCGACACCCTGACGCCGGAACGGATCGCATCGGCCCGTCAGGAACTCGGCAGAGTGCAGGCCGCGATCTCGGCACTGACAGACAGGGCACGGCGCATATTCATAATGCGCAAGGTGGAGGGGTTGTCGCAGAAGGAAATAGCGAGAGCGCTCAACGTAAGCGAAGCGATCGTCGAGAACGAGGCCGCCCGGAGCTTACGGACGGTCATCAAGCTCATCACAGGGCAGGATGGCGACCTTGCGGAAACTCCCGAACCGGCCCGGGCCCGTGCACGACGACGTTGATCTCATCGCCGCGGCCTGGGCGACCCGTCATCCGCTTGGTGCGGAAGACAGGCGCGCCCTCGACGCATGGCTTGCCGAGGATCCGCGCCATGCGGGTGCGTTGCTGCGCGCGCAAGCGGGACTGAGCGCCGTCAATCGGGTGCTGGTCGAGGGCATCGACCACGGTCAGCCTTGGCGTCAGTTGCTCGGCAAACCTGATCGACGCTGGTTCATGGCAGCGGGTGGTCTCGCAGCGGGCGCGCTTGGACTCATCGGATGGCCAAAGCTTGCCGGCGAGAGGATCGAAACGGCGCGCGGCGAAATCCGGCGTCTGCCGCTGGAAGATGGCTCGGTAGCGACCATCGACACGAGTAGCGCATTGCGCGTGAAGCTCTCGTCCCGAACGAGGGAAATCGCCCTTCAACGCGGCCAGGCATGGTTTCAGGTGGCCAAGGATCGCAACCGGCCATTCGTCGTCGATGCCGGAAGAGCGCAGGTTCGGGCAATAGGCACCGCCTTTTCCGTCCATCGCGAAGGCGGGCGGGTACAAGTTGCGGTGACGGAAGGTCGGGTGGCCGTTTGGGCGCGCGATGCCAGCGGGGCGATGAGCATCCTCGATGCCGGGCAATATGCCACCTTCACCGGCGCAGAAGCGGTGCCGGTTACGGGGTCTGCCCCTGGCGCGATCGAACGGTCACTCGCATGGCGCAACGGCGAGATCGCCCTGGAGAACGAGACGCTGGGCAATGCCGTTGCCCAGTTCAACCGTTACAATCAGGTTCGTCTGGTCGTGGATGACGAAGCACTGGCGGGCGAACGGCTTGTCGGCCTGTTCAGGCTCGACGATCCCGCGCTCTTTGCCGAAACGGTGGCGACTTCGTTGAACGTTGCAGTCTTGACGGGAACACATCAAATCAGGTTGGTCCGGAAAAATAAGAAGGCGATCTGACGGAAAACAGCCGTCTCTGGCTCATGGTAATGAGAGTCCGTGAAAAAACGGATCCGCCGGAGGGGATAGAAACATGAAAATCGTGCGCGGTCGCTCATTATTCACGAGCTCCTTTGCATTGTGCTGCTGCCTGACGTCGCAGGCGGCAGTTGCGCAGTTGCGTAACTTCGACATTTCGGAACAGCCGGCCAGCACCGGCATCCCGTTGTTTGCGAAGCAGGCAGGGGTCCAGATCCTGGCGTCCAGCCGGGTTACCGACGGCGTGCGCGTAAACGCAGTCCGAGGCCACATCGACGCTCAGGCGGCGTTGCGCCTGCTTCTACAAGGAACGAATATCGTCGCTGTCACGACCAGCCGTGCGATCGTGCTCGACCGTAATCCGGCATTTGCGTCGGCTTCGATCGGCCGCGCCCTTCCGGTGTCCGCCGTGGCGATGGGGCAAGCAGCACCGGAACAGCCGGACGAGCCCTTCCAGCCCGCAGCCAACGCTGTAGCACCTGCACAGGATATCGTCGTAACGGGCATTCGCGGCTCGCTCCAGCAGTCGATCAATGTGAAGCGGTCGGCCGGCAATATCGTCGACGTCATCACGGCGCAGGATATCGGCAAGCTGCCGGATCAGAATGTTGCGGAATCGATGAGCCGCATCACGGGCGTTCAGATCAACCGTCGTGAGGGTGACGGGTCCGGTTTCACCGTGCGCGGCATCTCGCAGAACCGGCTGGAGATCAACGGCAGAACCTTTCTCGGGCCGAGCGCAGGCGGCAGCGCCTCGCTCGAATCGATCAGCCCCGAAATCATCTCGAGCATCGTCGTCTCGAAATCGCCGTCCGCCGATATGCCCGAAGGTGCGCTGGGCGCCACCGTGAACCTGAAAACGAAGCGCCCTCTCGATCTCAAGGGCACGGTCGTCAGCGGTCGGTTTCAGGGCGCCTACACCGATCAGGCGGATCATGTCGGCTATCGTGGATCGGCGCTGATTTCCCAGAACTTCAACGACACGTTCGGTATCCTGGCGAGCATCGCCTATAACCGGATCGACACCCTGGGTTACGCTTTCGATTCCGGTGGCTGGACCCGCACCAATGGCATTGATGGCAATGGCGATGGCGTGAAGGATGCGGGTCTCTATCGTCCCAATCGCTTCATGGCCCGGATCTATGACCGCTCGGAAAAGCGCCTCACCGCCAATAGCTCCATCCAGTACCGCCCGTCAGAGCGATGGGAGTTCATCGTGGACGGAACCTACTCGCGGCTGAAGCGGGCGCGGAACAGCGTGAATTACCAGGTGCTCTTCAACGACAATGCCACGAATGCCGTTGCTGACGAGGATGGTACGGTCGTCAGCGGCACGTTCAACGGCGTCACCTTGCGACCGCTCATTTACGACGAGCCGACCGACTTCAGGTCCACCAACCTCGGCGTTTCCGGGACGTTTACGGGGGATCGGGTGAAGATCGCCGTCGATGGATCCTACAGCAAGGGTAAGGGCAGCGATGGCGGCCCGGGCGCCTCCTTCACCTATGTGGTGGTTCCCCGCGCCGGCAACGTCACCAACGCCAGCTACGATTTCTCCGCCCGCAACCCCGTGCCGGATCTTTCGCTCGACACGAATTTCGACCGTGCCGATCCGGCACAATACCAGCTCGCGTCGATTTTCGAGAACAACAACATCACCAACAACGAGGGCTATGACGGCCGCATCGACATCGACGTCGACACGGATTTCGGCCCGTTGACGTCGATCGAAACGGGCGCTCGCTACGAGACGATCAAATTCTACTCAGCGTCGCCACAGAATACCCCGTCAGCCGCCAGCCTGCTGGGACGCGGCGATAGAAATGGGGACGGCATCATTACGGTCGATGAGATGCCGGGACTGAATTATGACAATAGCTACGGCTCTTTCTATCCCGGCGTGTCCGGCAACTTTCCGCAGCAGCTGCTTTCGGGCACGGTCGACAAGCAGACCGGTCGTGACGCGTTCGGCCTGCCCAGGCCCGAGCCATTCGGTATCCCGTTCGGACCGGTGTCGATCCGCGATGTGGATCATGACACCATCGCCTTCTACGCCAAAGGCAATTTCGAAGGCGATCTCGGCGGGATGCATATTACGAGCAATGCCGGCATCCGTTTCATCAGCATAAACCGTTTATCGTCCGGCTATTTGTCGGACACCGATGAAACATCATCGCGATCGCGCTTCGATTACTGGCTGCCCAGCGCCAACGTTTCGATCGGCCTGGCGGATGATCTCCTACTTCGGCTCGCCGCAGCGAAAGTGGTGGCACGGCCCAGTCTGGCCGATGTCGGCGTGAGCTTCGTGCCATTCTTCGTGGCCCGCACCGGCACGCGCGGCAATCCCAACCTGCGCCCGTTCGAAGCGAAGCAGGTCGATGCCACGCTTGAATGGTATTTCGCACCATCCAGCGCACTCACGTTCGCGGGCTTCTATAAGAAGGTGAATTCGTTCACGATCAACGTGACGCAGGAGGAGTTCGTGCCGGGCCTGTCCGAAGCCTACGGCACCTTCCAGATCACGCAGCCCACTAATGGACGATCGGGAACGATCAAGGGCTTCGAGGCAGCCTACCAGCAAGCGCTGCGGTTCCTGCCAGCGCCATTCGACAATCTTGGACTCCAGGCCAATTACACCTTCGTGGACAGCAAAACGCCGCTGATCGATGAGGCGACCCGTGCCGGCCTGCCGCTGCCCGGCCTATCCAAGCACAGCTACAATCTCATTGGCTTCTACGAAGACAAGCTGATGTCGCTGCGTGTAGCTTATATCTGGCGCAGCAAGTTCTTGCAGGGTCAGGGGTCGGCCGCTGCGGGCGGGAGCTCGTACCAGGCGGCACGCGGCCAACTCGACGCATCGGCGCAACTGAACCTGACCGAGCATGTCCGGCTCACAGTGGACGCCGTCAACCTGACAAAAGCGATCGAGCGGCAATATCTGCAGGTTCCGACCAGGTTGCTGAGTTCGTCGCGAGAAGATCGTCGAATCTTCTTCGGCGTCGCCGCGAGCTTCTGAGAGGTTACCATGCAATTTTCGACAGTGGGACTCGTCAGCGCAGGTCTCGTCTCAGCAGCAACGATCCCCGCGATCGCGGCACAGCCGTCGGCCGAGCGAGCGGATATCATCATCTATGGCTGCACCTCCGGCGGTGTCGTCGCGGCGGTAGAGGCGCGACGGTTGAAACGTTCCGTGCTGCTGGTCTGTCGCGATGATTATGTCGGAGGGATGAGCACCAACGGCTTGGGATGGTCGGACACCGGCAATCATCGGGCGATCGGCGGGCTGTCGCTCGACTTCTATCGCGCGGTGAAGCGTCACTATGACTCACCCGCCGCCTGGACATGGACCAAGCGACCTTCGACCGGAGAGAATTTCGTCGACGATGATGCCATGTGGCAGTTTGAGCCCAAGGTTGCCGAGCGTATCTACGAGGATTGGATCCGACGGTCGGGAGTCACGCTCGTCCGCAGCCAGCCGCTGGATCGTAGCCCGTCCGGTTTGGAACGTGATGGCGCGCGCATAATTGCAATCCGGTCGAAGACGGGGCGCCGCTTCGAAGGCGCGATGTTCATTGACGCCTCGTACGAGGGCGATCTGATGGCGGTCGCAGGCGTGAGCTATGCCGTCGGCCGCGAACCGAACGCACGTTATGGCGAGACGCTGAACGGCGTGCAGCTGAAGAACAGCATCAACCATCAATTTACTCTCGATATCGATCCTTACCGCGTGGTCGGAAATCCATCGAGCGGATTGCTTCCCCGGGTCAGCGCCGAGAAGTCGGCGGCGGACGGCTCCGGTGACACCAAGATCCAGGCTTATGGCTATCGCATGTGCCTGACGGATGTGCCGGCCAACCGGGTGCCTTTCCCCAAGCCGGCCGGATATGACCCCACTCAATATGCGCTGCTCAAGCGCTACATGGACGCTGGCTACCGCAACTTCTTCCAGAAGTTTGATCGCATCCCGAATGGCAAGACCGATACCAACAATTTCGGCGCATTCTCATTCGACAACATCGGCGCGAACTATCGATATCCGGATGCCAGCGACGAAGAACGTGCCGCGATCCTGAAAGAGCATGTCCTCTATCAGCAGGGGCTGCTTTGGTTCATGGCCAACGATCCGGGTGCGCCGCCTGAGACGAAAGCCGAGATGGCCAAATGGGGCCTGTGCAAGGATGAGTTCGTCGCGAACGGATTCTGGCCGCGTGAGATCTACGTGCGCGAGGCACGCCGCATGGTGTCCGATTTCGTCATGGCGGAGCCGCACCTGCGCGGGGCCAAGCCGACACCCCGACCCATTGGGATGGGATCGTACAACATGGATTCGCACAACGTGCAGCGGATCGTCGACGCGCGTGGTTTCGCCCGGAACGAGGGCAACATCGAGGTGAGCCCAGGGCGCGCATATCCGATCGGCTACGACGCGATTGTCCCCAAGAGGGGTGAGGTCTCCAACCTTTTGGTCCCTGTGGCTTTGTCTGCTTCGCACATTGCCTACGGATCGATCCGGATGGAGCCGGTGTTCATGATTCTCGGCCAATCCGCCGCAGCCGCCGCGTCGATCGCTCTCGACGAGAAGGTAGCGGTTCAGGACGTCCCCTACAGCAAGTTGCGGGCGAGACTGCTGGCCGACAAGCAGATACTGGCACTGCCATGAAAAATGGAGAGCGCCAAAGCTGCCGCCCTGCGAAGGCGGCAGGGCGGTAAAAAATTTCAGTCCCACTTAAGCGCCTGCGGCGTTCCATGGTTTCCCATCACAGATCGATCGCGCCGGGCTTGAGGCCGATCCGCAATACCTCAACACCATGGACTCCGAACGTGCCGATCACAGTCGGCGGCGCCGTTAGTTATGTAAGTAGGCGGTGGTTACCGGCTTCAGAGCGCGGTCGGCATCGACACACCAACCGCGCTGGCGTGCTTCTAATTTGACAACTCAACCGGCGAAGGAGAATTCCGGCGGCACGCCCACCTAGATCGGCGCGCCGCGACTGATGCCACGCCACCATATACAATCCCTATCGTGCAGCCAGATTATCGGCGCGGCGTACCAATTCGAGATTGATTTCGTATATTTGCGGAGCGGTTGGATACTAGCGCAGATTTTGCTGGCAGTTAAGCTTCCGCGCGCAGTCTGTACCCGACGCCCAATTCGTTGGCGATGACGCTGCCCACGGAACCGGGACTCTCTAGCTTCTGGCGCAGATTGCGGATGACGATGCGCAGATACTCGACTCGTGATTCCTCCCCGGCGCCCCAGCAGGCAGCAAGGATGCGTTCGTGCGTCACGACCCGGCCGACGTGACGGGCGAGAATGCCGAGCACGTCATGCTCCTTGCGGGTGAGGTGGATCTCCTCGTCGCCCCGGCGAATGATCCGCCGGTCGAGATCGATGCTGAGGTCGCCGCGTCGGATCACCATCGGCGTGGTTCCGGATGACTCCCGGTGGCGCAAGGCGACACGGAGGCGCGCGAGCAGCTCGTCGGTGTCGAACGGCTTGGTCACGAAATCGTCCGCGCCGAGATCGAGCGCGGTTACCCTCTCGTCGACGGCATCGCGCGCGGACACGACGAGGATGACGGCATCGCCATTGGCGCGCAGCAGAGGGATGACGCCGAGCCCGTCCCGATCCGGCAGGCCGAGGTCGAGGAGGATGGCACTCGGATGCTCCACCGCCGCCTGGCGCAGTGCGCTCTTGCCGTCTTCGGCCTCGACGACGGTATAGTCGGCGCGGACGAGGGTGTTGCGAAGCAGACGACGGATGGCGGCGTCATCATCCACGACGAGGATTTTAGGCATTCACGAAGCGCCTCCGGACGAAAGATCACGAACGATGAGGGGGGGCGGAAAGACCAGGGCGAAGGCGGCGCCCGTCCCGTCCGGGCGATTGGCTGCCTCCACGATCATGCCCATCGCCTCGGCAAAGGCCTTGACGATGGCAAGTCCAAGTCCCGTGCCGCCAACGGCGCGGTCGGAGCCCTCCAGCCGTCGGAAGGTCTCGAACACCTCGCTCTCGCGCCCCGGCGGCAGGCCCGGACCGTGATCGAGGACGGCGAGCCGAACCTCGCCGAGCCGGTTGCGACCCTCGATGACGATCTCGGTGCCGGGGTCGCCATAACGGCCGGCATTGTCGAGCAGGTTGAGGAGGCAATGATGAAGCAGCTGCGGGTCGGCACGGACCAGCGGCAGGTCGGGCGGCACATCGAGCTGAACCTCATGACCTTCCAGAGCGCGGCGCGCATCGTAGGCGGCGCCGGTGACCGCATCGCTAAGGTCGGTCGCCTCGATGTTAAGCTTGAGCGCGCCTGCCTCGACCCGGGCCATGTCGAGCAGATTGGCGACGAAGCGGTTGAGGCGTTGGGCTTCGCTCTCGATCGTGCCGATCAGTTCGGGCGTAGCACCGTGATGCAGCTGCGCGGCCGCGGCTATGACGGCGGTCAGGGGCGTGCGCAGATCGTGGCTGACCGACGAAAGGAGCGCTGCCCTCAGGCGGTCGCGCGTCCGGACCACATCGACGTCACGCATCTCCACCTGCAACCGCAGCCGCTCCAACACGAGCGCCGACTGATCGATCAGGCTGCTGAGGAGCGGCAGCTGGTCGGCGCGAACCGGGTTGCCGACCCTGTCGCTGGCGACGCCGAGCACCCCGAGGACATGATCGCCCGCCTTCAACGGCTGAAACAGCCATTCCGACGCCGCCAGCGTCCCCGAACCCTTGCCCGCGGGACTGCCGGTATCGAATGCCCAGCTCGCTGCGGCATCGTCCATCGTATCGAGGCGATAGGCAGGATCGCTGGCGGCTAGGATTTCAAGACCGGCCCCCTTGCTGGGGCCAAGAAGTACGACCTGCACGTTGAGGAGACGGCGGATATCGTCGCAGATCATCTGCGCGGCGACCTCAAGCTCGTTGACCCCCGCGATCTGGCGCAGGAAGCCTGCCAACGTCGCGTTGGTCCTGGCGCTCGCGGCAGCCAGATCGGCCTGCGCGCGAACCCGCGCGGTCAGCTGGCTGGTGGCGACGGCGATGCCGAGCAGAACCACGACCGAGATCAAATTCTCCGGATTGCTGACCGTCAGCGTGCCGGTCGGCGGCAGGAAGAAGAAGTTGTAGGCGAGGCTGGACGCGATGCCCGCATAGAGTCCCGTTCGCAGTCCGAACAGGCTCGCCGCCGCCATCACCGGCAGCAGGTAAAGCAAGGCCACGTTGCCGAGGTCGAGGACGTGAAACAGCGCGCTGGCGATGCCGGTGACCGCCGCCACCATCGCCGTGGTGATGGCGTAACCGGCGGGCGTTCCCCAAGGCGCGTGCCGCCGTCGCGACCGCTGCGCTCCCCCATCGCCCGCGGCGACCGGCAGAACATGCACCGTCACGTCGGGCGTGTTGCGGATCAGGCGATCGACCACCGAGCCGTGACGAAGTTCGAACCAGCGCGATCGGCGCGACTTGCCAAGGATCAGCTGCGTCGCCCGTGCATCCGCGAGGAAGGACTGGATTCCCTCCACCACATTGGGCGCGGGGACGGTCGCCACCGACGCGCCCAGCTGAGTCGCCAGCGTCATCGCCGCAGCGACCCGACCATGCTGCTCATCGGTGAAGTGCGCGGCGCGCGGCGTCTCGATGAACACGGCCGTCCAAGGGCCCCGTAACCCGTCAGCCACGCGCTTGGCGGCCCGGACGAGCACGTCGGCGCCCGGCAATTCGTTGATCGCGACGACGATGCGATCGCTGCCGGCCCAGGTGCCACCCAGACCGAGTGCCCGTACGTCGTCGAGCATCCGTGCATCGACCGCCTGGGCGGCGCGACGGAGGGCTAGTTCGCGCAACGCCGACAGATTGGACTTCGAGAAGAAATGGCCGAGCGCGCGCGTCGCTTCCTGCGGCAGGTAGACCTTGCCGGCCTTCAGCCTTTCGATCAGTTCGTCGGGCGGGATATCGACGACCTCGATCTCCGCCATTTCGAGGATGCTGTCGGGCACCGTCTCGCGGACGCGGACGCGGGTAAAACTGGCGACCACGTCGTTCAGGCTTTCCACGTGCTGGATGTTGACCGTCGAATAGACGTCGATCCCGGCGGCCAGCAGCTCCTCGACATCCTGATAGCGCTTGGGATGACGGCTGCCAGGCGCGTTGGTGTGCGCCAGCTCGTCCACCAATACGAGGCGGGGGGCGCGGGCAAGGATGGCGTCGATGTCCAT
>NZ_JBMDXG010000154.1:0-4170 GCF_048594985.1 Sphingomonas sp.
CCAGATGCCCTCATAGACGCCGGTGCCGAGATGCTCGGCGAACTGGCCGAAGATGTTGCGATCGATCCTAGGCCCGCGTTCGTTCGCCCGGACCTGGACCGCGACCGCGCCGCTCTCGCGCTGCGCCTGTACCGCGGTTCCCGGGGCCGCCAGCGCGAGCGCGGCGAGCGCGAGTTTCATCGAATGCACATCATCCCCTTCGGCTTTTGTCGGAGTATAGAGTGGCAATGCGGCCGGGCGCAATCGCGCGTATCAATCCGCCTGAAATGCGCCGAGCGTCTGCATCCTGATCTCGATTACGAATTCGACGGTTCGTTCGAGATCGTGAACGTCGATCCGCATCCGCGCCTCTTCCAGGCGATGGGGCTCGTGCCGCAGGATGTCGCTGGCGAAGCGGATCGCCTCGCGCCGCGCGGCCTGATCGTCGGCGAGTTCGGTGCCGACCCGATCGGGATCGTGCCAGCCGTCGCTCACGTCGAAAAAGTAGCGTTTCATGCTGTCACCACGCAGCATCGCCGGAGCATCCGGCTGGCGCTGCCTCCCGTGGAGATCGGTTTAAGCGAAAGGCGCCGCCGGATCGCTAACCTGGAGCGGCTCGCGCCGGTCCAGATGCAGATAATTCGGATCGAAGCCCGCGATGGCCGCCATCCGATCGGGATCGTGGATGGTGAGCACACCGCCTTGCAGCGAGATCAGGCCTTCGGCGCGCATCTTCTGAAGCGTGCGGTTCACATGAACCGAGGTCAGCCCCATCGTATCGCCAAGCTGCTCCTGCGTGAGCGGCAGCGAAAATGCGCCGTCGTGCGTCAACCCGACCTGCCGCATACGCAACCGCATTTCGCAGAAGAGGTGGGCGGTGCGCCGATAGGCGTCGCGCTGCCCGATATTGACCAGCCATTCCCGCAACACGGCCTCATCGACCAAGGTCGCCCAGAAAAGCGCCTGCGCGATTCCAGGATGCTCGCGTAACGTATCGAGCATGACCCGCTTCGGGATGGCGGCCACCCGGGCGTCGCTCAACAGGCCGATGGCGTGATCCATCGCCTTGAGGATGAAGACGTGAATATCGCAGAGGTCGCCGGGGATGAGGTAGGCCATGATCTGCCGGTTGCCGTCGGGCAGCACCTTGTACCGGCAGGCCCAGCCTTCGATTAGCAGGAACACCTCCCGTGGCCGATCGCCCTGCGCGATCAGATCGGTTCCGGCCTTGTGGCGCTGCGTCGACCGGCTCAATCCGTTGAGCCGGGCCTTGTCGTCATCGGACAGCATCGTGAAACTGCCCAGCTTTCGGACCAGAGGGTTCGTCATGAAGGCGCCCTTCATCTGCCGAGATGATCGTGAGCGTGGCTATCGCACAGATACTGGATCGATGACGTTCCCGCGCGGCTGCGACCGCCGGCTATCGCCCTGCAGGGCGTCGAAAACGGACCGGGCCGCGCCCTAGGCGTGCACGACCCGCACCACGACTGTTCGGGCCTAAGATTCCTCCGAAGCTGTCTGTCGGCCGAACGCCATTCTAAGCAATTCCCGCGCCGAGTCCATCTTTGCCGCTTCCTTGCGATGCAGTTCGGCGAGTGCTTCGTGCAAGTGCGCGATTTCCTTGCTGGAAGCATGGGCGGCGGCCTCGTCTTCGCGCGAAGCGGCAGCCCGATGGTGAAGAACTTTCGACTCGTGGCGCATCGTCGGTCTCCTTGATCGAGCCGACTTTCACAGCATCCCGCCGCAAGCGCTTTAATCTATTTAAGGCAGCAGGAGATCAGTCGAGGTTGGGGCGGAGCCAGCGCTCCGCCGTTTCCAGATCGACCCGGCGGCGGCCGGCATAATCCTCCATCTGGTCGCGGCCGATGCGCGCGACGCCGAAATACTGGCTGTCGGCGTGGCCGAAGTAGAAGCCCGACACCGCCGCCGTCGGCAGCATCGCGAAGCTTTCGGTCAGCGTCAGGCCGGTCGCCTGCCCCGCGCCGAGCAGGTCGAACAGGAGCGGCTTCAGGCTGTGGTCCGGGCAGGCGGGGTAACCGGGCGCGGGGCGGATGCCGCGATACTGTTCCTTGATCAGCGCCTCGTTGGTGAGTTGCTCGCCCGCCGCATAGCCCCACAGATCGGTGCGGACGTGCGCGTGCAGCCGCTCGGCAAAGGCCTCCGCCAGACGGTCGGCCAGCGCCTTGAGCAGGATGTCGCGATAATCGTCATGGTCCGCCTTGAACCGGGCGATGTGCGGATCGATGCCGTGGATGCCGACCGCGAACCCGCCCAGCCAGTCATCCCCCGCCGGATCGATGAAGTCGGCGAGGCACATGTTGGCGCGCCCCTCGCGCTTCTTGATCTGCTGGCGCAGCATGGGCAGGCGCACCTCATGTTCGGGCAGCGCGCGGGCGGCGGCCAGCGCCTCGAGCGGGCCGTGCGCGACCGGCGCCGCGGGATCGTGGCCGGGATGGACGATGATGTCGTCGCCTTCGCGGCGCGCGGGCCACAGCCCGGCCACGCCCTTCGCGGTCAGCCACTTTTCGGCGATGATCGTGTCGAGCATCGCCTGCGCATCGGCGAACAGGCCGCGCGCGCTTTCCCCCACTACCGCATCGTCGAGGATCGCGGGATAATTGCCGGCGAGCTCCCACGCGCGGAAGAAGGGCGTCCAGTCGATATAGGGACGCAGATCGTCGAGCGGCCAGCCGTCGAACACGTGCAGGCCGGGCCGGGCGGGCGCGGCCGGCTTCTGCCCCGGATCATAGGCGAAGGCGTTGGCGCGCGCCTCCGCGATCGGGGCGAGATCGTTCTGGCCCTTGCCCTCGCGCGCGACGCGCACCGCCTCATATTCGGACGCGGTCTTCGCGACGAAGCCGTCGCGCTGCGTGTCGGACATGAGCGTCGAGGCGACCCCGACCGCGCGGCTGGCGTCGAGCACGTGCACCACCGGTCCGGCATAGGCCGGATCGATGCGCAGTGCGGTATGGACCTTGGACGTGGTCGCGCCGCCGATCAGCAGCGGCATCGCCATCTTCGCCCGCTGCATCTCGGTCGCGACGGTCACCATCTCGTCGAGCGAGGGCGTGATCAGCCCCGACAGGCCGATCATGTCGGCGTCGTTGTCGTTCGCGGCCTTCAGGATGTCGCTCCACGACACCATCACGCCCAGATCGATGATCTCGTAGCCGTTGCACGCCAGCACGACGCCGACGATGTTCTTGCCGATATCGTGCACGTCGCCCTTCACCGTGGCGAGCACGATCCGCCCCTTGGCCTTGGCGCCGGCCGCCTTTTCCGCCTCGATGAAGGGGAGCAGGTGGGCGACGGCCTTCTTCATCACGCGGGCGGACTTCACCACCTGCGGCAGGAACATCTTGCCCGATCCGAACAGGTCGCCGACGACGTTCATGCCGTCCATCAGCGGGCCTTCGATCACCTCAATCGGGCGCGGCAGCGCCAGCCGCATCTCCTCGGTATCGGCAACCACATGGGCGTCGATGCCCTTGACCAGCGCATGTTCCAGCCGCTTGCGCACCTCCCAGCCGCGCCATTCCTCGGCCGCCTTCTCGGCCGCCGCGTCGGTGCCGCGAAACTTCTCGGCGAGCGCGACCAGCCGCTCGCCCGCGTCGGGATTGCGGTTGAGGATCACGTCCTCGCACGCCGTCCTCAGTTCCGGGTCGATCGTGTCGTAGACGTCGAGCTGGCCGGCATTGACGATGCCCATGTCCATCCCCGCCGGAATGGCATGGTAAAGGAAGATCGAATGCATCGCCCGGCGCACGGGCTCGTTGCCGCGGAAGCTGAACGATAGGTTCGACAGCCCGCCCGAGATATGGACGTGCGGGCAGCGCGCCTTGATCTCCTTCACCGCCTCGATGAAATCGACGCCGTAATTGTTATGCTCCTCGATCCCCGTCGCGACCGCGAAGATGTTGGGATCGAAGATGATGTCCTCGGGCGGGAAGCCGATCTCCATCAGCAGGTCGTAGGCGCGCGCGCAGCTCTCGACCTTGCGCGCCTGAGTGTCAGCCTGCCCCACCTCGTCGAAGGCCATGACGACCACCGCCGCGCCATAATCCATGCACTTGCGGGCGTGCGCGAGGAACTGCTCCTCGCCCTCCTTCATGCTGATCGAATTGACGATCGGCTTGCCCGAGACGCACTTGAGTCCGGCCTCGATCACGTCCCACTTGGAGCTGTCGATCA
>NZ_JBMDXG010000155.1:0-12262 GCF_048594985.1 Sphingomonas sp.
CGGGGGGGGCCGGGGGGGGGGGGGGGCGGCGGTGCTTGCCCCCGGCCCCGTCCTGCCCCATCTGGCGGCGATGACCCGCCTGTTCCTCGCTCTTCCGCTCCTGCTCGCCGCCTGCGGCCAGCCGGCCTCCGACGCGCCCGCGAGCAACGCCGCCGCGCCGGAGGCGGCCGCCCCGCGCGATGCGGCGCCCGCGCCGGCCCCCGCCGCGCCCGCGCCGGCCGAGGGGCCCGTGCTCTCGCCGCAGGGCTATGACGCGATCCGGATCGGCGCAAAGCCGGGCGATGCGGCGGGCTATGCGCTCGCCAGCCCCGACGATGCCGGGAACGAATGCCGCATCTTCCGGTCCGATCGCGCGCCGGGTCTGCTGGTGATGGCCGAAAAGGGCGTCATCACCCGCCTCTCGGCCTATGGCGGCCAGGACGGCGCGGCCGCGATCCGCACCGATCGCGGCATCCATGTCGGCTCGACCGAGGCGGAGGTCCGCGCCGCCTACGCGCCGCTCGCCGCAAGCCCGCACAAATATGAAGGCCTGCCCGCCAAGGATCTCGTCTGGGGCGGGCAGGGCGCGGCCCCCGGCTTGCGGTTCGAGATCGGCGGCGACGGCCGCGTCTCGCGCCTCCACGTCGGCGCCGCCCCCGCGCTCCACTACGTCGAGGGGTGCTCCTGACCTCTCCACCGTCACCCCGGCCCTGAGCCGGGGTCCCGCTTCTCTCCTGATCCGGTCGGCCGCTACCGTTCCGGCCGCTGGTCCCGCCAGATCCAGCGCAGCGCCTCCGGCAGCACCGCCCCGCCATGCGCGTCCGAATGTCCGCCGTCGCCCCATACGTGGGCGATGTCGTAGCGCGGCCCCAGGTCGTGCAGCCGCTCGGCCGCCGCGTTGCGCCATTCCAGCGCCTTCAGCATCTGCTGGTTGGCGAGGAACCAGTTGCCATGCTCGTTGTCCAGGTCGTTGCTGCCGTCCTGCAGGAAGACGCGGATCGGCCGGATCGCGCTCTTGCGGATCAGCCCCGGATAGGTGTCCCCGCCATAGGCGACGGGCGTGCCGTCGGGCCCCAGCTTCAGCCCGATCGACGTGTAGCTGCCGATGAAGCTCAGCACGTTGCCGAACGCCTGCGGCCGGTGCCACGCCGCCGTCCACGCCGCGATCGCCCCGCTCGACGTGCCGCCGATCGCGCGCCGCTTCGGATCGTCGGTGAAGCGCCACCGCGCCGCCACCGCCGGCAGCAGCTCCTCGGTCACGAAGCGGACATAGGCGTCGCCCAGCGCGTCATACTCCTCCGCGCGGTGGTCCGGATTGGCCATGCCCAGGTCGGGCGGATAGTGCGCGCTAAGGTTGCCCGGCGTCACGAACACGCCCAGCGTCGGCGGGATCGCGCCCGCGGCGATCAGGTTGTCGAGCACGGTCGGCACGCGCAGCGATCCTGTCGGATTGGTCGCGCGCTGTCCGTCCTGGAAGACGAGCAGGTTGGGCGGCTGCGTGGCGTCATAACCCGCCGGCACATGCACCCAGTAACGCCGCACCGTGCCCGGGAAGATCGCGCTCCTGAGCTCGAACGGCCCCTCCAGCCGCCCCCGCGCCACGCCCGGGCGGACCAGCGAGTCGGGCGTCAGCGGATAGTCGCCCGGCGCGCGCGCCTGCGCCGCCGCCGCCCCCAGCACCGCCAGCCCCGCCGCGATCCAGCCCCACCGCATCCCCGCCTCCGCTATCGTTTCTTCACGAACTCTGCGCGCAGCACGAGGCCCTTGATGCCGTCATACCGGCAATCGATCTCCTGCGCATCGCCGGTCAGGCGGATCGACTTGATCAGCGTGCCGCGCTTCAGCGTCTGGCCCGCGCCCTTGACCGTCAGGTCCTTGATCAAAGTCACCTGGTCGCCGTCGGCCAGCACGTTGCCGACCGCGTCGCGCACCACCGCCGCGTCGTCATCGCCGCCCGCGCCCGCTTTGGCGCGCGCCTCGGCCGCGCTGATCCACTCGCCGCTCGCCTCGTCATAGATGTAATCGTCGTCGCTCAACATTTTGCCCCTTTCGGCGTCGCGGCTAACCGATCGTCCCGCCGCCCGCAAACCGCAGGCAGGTGTCGGCAAGCGGACAGGCGTCACAAAGCGGCGCCGCCTCAGCCCGGCAGAGCGTCTGGCCAAGCCGCTTCAGCCCGACATGGAAGGCGAGGAAGTCCGCCCCCCGCCATCCCGGCATCGCCGCCGTGACCGCCTCGCTCGCGGCGCGAGTGTCGGCCCGCGCATCGACCGCCCCCAGCCGCCGCAGCACGCGCAGCACGTGCGTGTCGACGATCATCACCGGCAGGCCAAGCGTGCCCGCGTTGAGCGTCGAGGCGGCGACCTTCCGCCCCACGCCCGGCAGCGTTTCGAGGAAGGCCAAAGCGCGCCCGAGCGGCATCGCGGCGAGCGCCTCCAGCCGGAAGCCGAACGGCCCCGCGCGCAGACGCCGCATCGCCTCGACGATGTAGGATGCCTTGTCGGCGGCAAAGGTCACCTCGGCGATCGCGGCCTCGACCTCCCGGACGTTCGCGTCCGCCAGCCGCGCGGCGCTCGTGAACCAGGCAATCAGCCGGTCGAACGCGCGTTGCGAGACGGCGTCGCGGGTCCGCCCGCTGATCATCGACTTCGCGAGCTGGTCGAGCGGTCGGCGCGGGGGCAGCAGCGTGAGCGACGCACGGACCGGCGCCAGCCGCGCCTGCCATCGCGCATAATCGGACGCACCGAATCCGAACGCCATCTGCATGCCGGCAGATTAGAACATAACGGGAACTCACGAAAGCCTCTAGGCGTCGGCCACGCTCCAATCGATCGGCGCCTGCCCATGCGCCTCCAGGAAGGCGTTCGTCTTGGAGAAATGGCGCGATCCGAACCAGCCGCTGTGCGCCGACAAAGGGGAGGGGTGGGGCGCCTTGAGGACGAGGTGGTGGCCCCCCTGATCGACGCTCTTCACGAACGCCGCCTTCTTCTGCGCATAGCTGCCCCACAGCAGGAACACGACCGGCTCGGGCTTGGCCGCCACCAGCCGGATGATCGCGTCGGTGAAGCGCTCCCACCCGCGCTCGCGATGCGACGCCGCGCGGCCGCTCTCGACCGTCAGCACGCTGTTGAGCAGCAGCACGCCCTGCCGCGCCCAATGTTCGAGGAAGCCGTTGCGCGTCGGCGCGATGCCGAGGTCGCTGTGCAGCTCCTTGTAGATGTTCACGAGGCTCGGCGGCGGCGGCACGCCCGGCCGGACCGAGAAGCACAGGCCGTGCGCCTGACCCTCGCCATGATAGGGGTCCTGCCCAAGGATCACGACGCGCACCGCGTCGAGCGGCGTCAGGTCGAGCGCGCGGAACCAGTCGCGGCTGTGCGGGAAGATGCGCCGCCCCTTCGCCTTTTCGCCGACCAGATAGGCGCGCAGCGCCGCCATATAGTCGCTGTCGAATTCGGGCCGCAGCGGCGCGGCCCAGCTCGGATGCAGATTGGGCTCGCCCATGATGCCGCCCTGTGACCGGCGGGCGGCCCCTGCGTCAACCGCGCAGCTTTACTGTGTCGATGACAGGCGGGCCGGGGCGCGCCATTGCACCCCGGCCGCCCGATCACGCCGCCAGCGTCTGGTTGTCGATGACGAAACGGTAGCGGACGTCGCCCCTGGCGAGGCGATCGTAAGCGGTCTCGATGTCCTGGATCCCGATCATCTCGACGTCCGACACGACATTGTGCCGGGCGCACAGGTCGAGCATCTCCTGCGTTTCGGCGATGCTGCCGATCGCCGATCCCGCGATCGACTTGCGCCCCATCATCAGACCGAACACCTGCGGCGACGGGTGCGGATGCTCGGGCGCGCCGACCAGCACCAGCGTTCCGTCGCGGTGCAGGAGCGCGACGAACGCATCGAGATTATGGCTCGCGGCGACCGTATCGAGGATCATGTCGAAGCTGTTGGCATGCGCCGCCATCTCGTCCTCGTTCTTCGATACCACCACCTCGTCGGCGCCGAGCGCGAGCGCGGCCTCCTTCTTGCCCGGGGAGGTGGTGAAGGCGACGACATGCGCGCCGAGCATCTTCGCCAGCTTGACGCCCATGTGGCCGAGCCCGCCGATCCCGACGATGCCGATCTTCTTGCCCGGTCCCGCGCCCCAATGCTTGAGCGGGGAATAAGTGGTGATGCCCGCGCACAGCAGCGGGGCGACGGCGGCGAGCTGGTCCTCGCTGTGGCTGACCTTCAGCACGAAGCCCTCGGTTACGACGATGCGCTGCGAATAGCCGCCGAGCGTATTCTCGCCCTGGCCGGCCATGTTGCCGTTATAGGTCAGCGTGAAGCCGTTCTCGCAATATTGCTCGAGCCCCTCGTCGCAGGCCGGGCAATGCTGGCAGCTGTCGACCATGCAGCCGACCGCCGCGACATCGCCGACCGCGAATTTGCGGACATGATCGCCGACGGCGGTCACGCGGCCGACGATCTCATGGCCGGGAACGCACGGATATTGGGTATTGCCCCACTCGTTGCGCGCCTGGTGCAGATCCGAATGGCAGACGCCGCAAAAGAGGATGTCGATCTGGACGTCGTGCGGGCCGACCGCGCGCCGCTCGATCTCGAACGGGGCGAGCGGGGTGGTGGCGGATTGGGTGGCATAGGCCTTGATGGTCATTGGGATGCTCCCTGATGGATGCGGGCACGGCAATTCGGCTCGTCGCTGCGATCGGCGCGCGTCGAAATCCCGGTGCGGCGGCCAACATAAGCGGGGAGGGAGCAGCGGATTAGCGCTTGTCGCCTGTATGCGCTTGTGAGCAGAATTCATGAATGAACCGGAATGACCTCGCCGATCTCGCGGCGTTCGTCGGGGTGGCGCGCGAGCGCAGCTTCACGCGCGCCGCCGCGAAACTGGGGCTGACGCCCTCCGCGCTCAGCCACGCCATGCGCGGGCTCGAGGAGCGGATCGGCGTGCGGCTGCTCAACCGCACGACGCGCAGCGTCACGCCGACCGAGGCGGGGGAACGGCTGCTGCAGTCGGTCGGGGTGCGCTTCGACGAGATCGGGGAGGAACTGGCTGCGCTGGGCGTGCTGCGCGAACGGCCGGCGGGGCGGGTGCGGATCACCGCCGACGAACTTGCGGCCGAACTGGTGCTGTGGCCCGCGCTGCGCCCTGTCCTGCGCGCCTATCCCGACATCGCGGTGGAAATCGTCACCGATTATACGCTGACCGATATCGTCGCGCAGCGCCTCGATGCCGGCGTGCGGCTGGGCGACATCGTGGACAGGGATATGATCGCGGTCCCGATCGGGCCGCCGATGCGGATGATCGCGGTCGCGGCGCCCTCCTATCTCGCCGGATGCACGCCCCCCGCGACGCCCTACGATCTCGCCGCGCATCGGTGCATCAACCTGCGCCTGCCGACCTATGGCGGCCTCTATGCCTGGGAGTTCGAACGCAACGGGCGGGAATTCAAGGTGCGGGTCGATGGCCAACTGACCTTCAACAGCATGTTCCTGATCCTCCAGGCGGCACGTGACGGCTTCGGCATCGCCTACGTCATGGAAAACCATGTCCAGCCCTTCCTCGACTCGGGCGAACTGGTCGCGTTGTTCGGGGACTGGTCGCCGCCCTTTGCCGGCCTGCATCTGTATTACCCGTCCCGCCGCCAGCCGACCGCCGCCTTCGCAACGATCGTCGAGGCGCTGCGTTACCGCCCCTCTGCCCGCGCCTCCGTCGCTTGACTCGGGCGTGCTCCATCACTAATTGCGCCTCCTCCCACGAACCTGGTCGACGGCGGCGCTTCTGCGTGCGCCGCGTTTCTGCTGTTCGTGGGTGTAAAGCGTCGAGATGGGGCGGCGGCCACCCGCCCTGTGGAGCAGGAGAAGCATAAGACCATGGCACGTATCGCGGGTGTGAATATCCCGACCAACAAGCGCGTCGAAATCGCGCTGACCTACATCCACGGCATTGGCCCGGCCAAGGCCAAGGAGATCACCGAGAAGCTTGGCATCGCGCGCGAGCGTCGCGTCCAGGACCTGTCGGACCAGGAGGTCCTGCAGATCCGTGAGACGATCGACGCCGGCTACACCGTGGAGGGCGATCTTCGCCGCCAGGTGGCGATGAACATCAAGCGTCTGATGGATCTCGCCTGCTATCGCGGCCTGCGTCATCGCAAGGGCCTGCCCGTTCGCGGCCAGCGCACGCATACCCATGCGCGCACCCGCAAGGGCAAGGCCAAGCCGATCGCCGGCAAGAATAAGTAAGCCCGACGGGAAATCGTCCGGGGGACGATTTCCGCGGCTTACTCCGCCGGTACGCGCAAGCGGACCGGCGTAGCGCAACAGATTAGGTCAGGAAGAATACGAAATGGCTCGCGAACCTCAGCGCATCAAGCGGCGCGAACGCAAGAACATCACCGCCGGCGTCGCCCACGTGAACGCCAGCTTCAACAACACCATGATCACCATCACCGATGCGCAGGGCAATGCGATCAGCTGGTCGTCGGCCGGCATGATGGGCTTCAAGGGCAGCCGCAAGTCGACCCCCTATGCCGCGCAGGTCGCGGCCGAGGACGCGGGCAAGAAGGCCGCCGAACATGGCGTCCGCACGCTCGAGGTCGAGGTCAAGGGCCCCGGCTCGGGCCGTGAAAGCGCGCTCCGCGCGCTCCAGGCGGTCGGTTTCCACATCACCTCGATCCGCGACGTGACCTCGATCCCGCACAATGGCGTGCGCCCCTCGAAGCGTCGTCGCGTCTGATCCTGGTATCCGGGGCTTCGTCCGGCCCCGCTCTTTTTTCGTTTCCGGCCGCAGCGGACGCGCCGCGGCCACAGCCCCGAGGGGACCATGATGGCGATCAATGCCAAGAACTGGCAGGAACTGAAGAAGCCCGTCGCGCTCGACAAGAAGGGCGGGGGTGACGGCAAGCGCAAGGCGGTGTTCGTTGCCGAGCCGCTCGAGCGCGGGTTCGGCCTGACGCTCGGCAACGCGCTGCGGCGCGTGCTGCTGTCGTCGCTGCAGGGCGCGGCCGTCACCTCGATCAAGATCGAGAACGTGCTCCACGAATTCTCGTCGCTGACCGGCGTGCGTGAGGACGTGACCGACATCGTGCTGAACGTGAAGCAGATCGCGCTGCGCATGCAGGGCGAAGGCTCGAAGCGGCTCCAGCTCACCGCCACCGGCCCGGGCGAGGTCAAGGCGGGCGATATCGCCACCACCGGCGACATCGAGGTGATGAACCCCGAGCTGGTGATCTGCCATCTCGACGACGGCGCCACGCTCAACATGGAATTGGCCGTGCAGCCGGGCAAGGGCTACGTTCCCGCCTCCGCCAACCGTCCGGCCGACGCTCCGATCGGGCTGATCCCGGTCGACGCGCTCTACTCGCCCGTGCGCCAGGTCGCGTACAAGGTCGAGAATACGCGCGTCGGGCAGGAGCTCGATTACGACAAGCTCACGCTGACGATCGAGACCGACGGCACGCTGACCCCCGAGGACGCCGTCGCCTATGCCGCGCGCATCCTGCAGGACCAGCTTCAGCTGTTCGTCCACTTCGACGACGGTCTGGCGGCGGCCGCTCCGGTCGCCACCACGACGATGGCGCCGATCGGCGGCGTGGTCGAGCCGGAGGCGGGTTCGAACCAGCTCAACCGCTTCCTGCTGAAGAAGGTCGACGAGCTCGAACTGTCGGTGCGTTCGGCCAACTGCCTGAAGAACGACAACATCATCTATATTGGCGATCTGGTTCAGAAGACCGAGGCGGAGATGCTGCGCACCCCGAATTTCGGGCGCAAGTCGCTCAACGAGATCAAGGAAGTGCTGTCGTCGATGGGCCTGCGCCTCGGCATGGAAATTCCTGGCTGGCCGCCCGAGAATATCGAGGAAATGGCCAAGAAGCTCGAACAGGAATTCTGATCGGCTTGTGACGATGGGGGCGGGCGCCGTTCGGGCGTCCGCACCTGTCAACTTCGTCAACTTCGCGGTTGGCGTGGGTAGGATCAGGGCTTTGGGCGGTGGCCCTTTCGCACCGCCTGGCCGGGGCTGCCTTGAAACGGGCTCCGGACGAACGAAGGAAGATCATCATGCGTCATCGCGTCGGCGGCCGTAAGCTGCAGCGTACCTCCTCCCACCGCACGGCCCTGTTCCGCAACCAGGCGGCGGCGCTCATCAAGCATGAGCAGATCACCACCACGCTCGCCAAGGCGAAGGAGCTTCGCCCCTATGTCGAGAAGCTGGTGACGCTCGCCAAGAAGGGCGGCCTGTCGAACCGTCGTCTGGCGCATGCGCGGCTGATGGACGACACCCAGCTCGTCAAGCTGTTCGACGTGATCGGCGCGCGCTACGCCGACCGTAACGGCGGCTATATCCGCATCATCAAGGCCGGGCTGCGCGCCTCGGACGCCGCCGCGATGGCGGTGATCGAGTTCGTCGATCGCGACGTTTCGGCCAAGGGCCAGGATTCGGGCCCGGTCGGCGAGGACGAGGCCGAAGCCGCCTGATCCGATCTTTCCGATCGACACCACGGAAGGCCGCGGCGCGATGCCGCGGCCTTTCCTGTTTTCAGGCGGCCCGCCGTCCCGCGCCGACCGCCGCCTGAATGTCCGCCTCGCTCGGCATGTCCTGCTCGATCATGCAGCGCAGGCCGAGGTCGAGCCCGTGCATCGGCCGCGCGGTGGCGAACGCCGCCACCGATGCGCCCCGCGCCTCGATCCCCTGTCGCTCGCCCGGCGGCAGCGCCATTCGCGTCCCGAACTGCCCGCCCCATGACGAGCCGACCAGCCGCGCCTGGGGGTCGAGAATGCTGATCCGCCGCGCCGACTGCGCGCCGCGCGTCGCATCGGGCGCGTGGAGCACCTCGGCCATCAGCGCCTCCCAGTCGAACTCCAGGTAGAGCACGCCGTCCGGCCGAGCGCCGGGGCGCGGGTTGATCGCCTTGACGAAGATCATCACCGCATGATGGTTCGACCACGGATTCTGCCATACCTCGTCGGTGAACCATTCGTCCGGCTCGGTGCTGCGCATCGCCTTGCCGAACTGGGTCGCGTCCGAAAAATCGTGCACGACGATGCTGGCGTCCGGATTGTCGGTGGCAATGACCCGGCCCTCGGCCGACACGATGAAGGCGTTGAGATACTGGCCCGAAACCCGGCGCAGCATGCGCAGCCGGCCGGTGGCGGCGGCGAGGGCCTCCGCATCTCCCGTCGCCGCCGCCGCCATCACGAGCGGATCGCTGGCGAGCAGGCAGAGGTGCGAGCCGCGCGTCGCCAGCGTGCGCATGATCTGCTGGATGATCGATTGGGCGAGGTCCACGAGCCGTGCGCCCTCAATCTCCTCCAGCATCTCGTCCGCGAATTGCGCGCCGAGCGCCAATCGGTCGAGGACGTCGGCGCGGAACGCCACGGCTGAATGGCGCGTCTGCCCCGCAAGCGCCTTGATTTCCTGTGCGACGATCGAAAATCCGCGCCCCGCCGCGCCCGATCGCGCCGCCTCGATCGTGGCGTTCAGCGCGAGCAGGCTGGTATGCGCGGCGATCCGTTCATTGTCGGCCGCATAATGCTTCACGTCCTCGCGAAGCATGGAAAGTAATGTCCTGATCCGACGCGGCATCGATGGGCTCCGAGGGGCTCGCTCTCCTCATCACGGCTTCTGGTTAAGAGCGCGTTAGGACGGCTGCGGCTGGACAAGTTTTTCCCGTCTCCTTATCCGCCGCCCATGAGCGCAGCCCCCACCGATTGCATCCTGATCGTCGATTTCGGCAGCCAGGTAACCCAGCTGATCGCCCGCCGCGTGCGCGAGGCGGGCGTCTATAGCGAGATCGCGCCCTTCAACGCCGCAGACGCCGCCTTCGATCGGCTGCGACCCAAGGGCGTGATCCTGTCGGGCGGCCCGGCGTCGGTGACCGAGGCGGAAAGCCCGCGCGCGCCGCAGCGCTTCTTCGACAGCGGCGTGCCGGTCCTCGGCATCTGCTACGGCCAGCAGACCATGTGCCAGCAGCTCGGCGGCGAAGTCGTGGTGTCGGGCGACGGCGGCGAGTTCGGCCGCGCCTTCGTCGAGGTGACCGCGACATCGGCCCTGTTCGACGGCCTGTGGGAGATCGGCGAGCGTCATCAAGTGTGGATGAGCCATGGCGACAAGGTGGCGCGCCTGCCCGACGGCTTCTCCCCGATCGCGGTGTCCGAAGGCGCGCCGTTTGCGATCACCTCCGACGAGGCGCGCCGCTTCTACGGCGTGCAGTTCCATCCCGAGGTGGTGCATACGCCCGACGGCGGCAAGCTGATCGCCAACTTCGCGCGCCACGTCTGCGGGCTGACGGGCGACTGGACGATGGCCGAGTTCCGCGCCGCCAAGATCGCCGATATCCGCGCGCAGGTCGGCGACGGCCGCGTCATCTGCGGACTGTCGGGCGGGGTCGACAGCGCGGTGGCGGCGGTGCTGATCCACGAGGCGATCGGCGACCAGCTCACCTGCGTGTTCGTCGACCATGGCCTGATGCGCCAGAACGAGGCCGAGCAGGTCGTCAGCCTGTTCCGCGAGCATTACGGCATCCCGCTCGTCCATGTGGATGCGGAGGCGACGTTTCTCGCCGGCCTGGCCGGGCTCACCGATCCGGAGGCCAAGCGCAAGTTCATCGGCAAAACCTTCATCGAGATCTTCGAGGCCGAGGCGAAGAAGATCGGCGGCGCCGATTTCCTCGCGCAGGGCACGCTCTACCCTGACGTGATCGAAAGCGTGAGCTTCACCGGCGGTCCGTCGGTCACGATCAAGAGCCACCACAATGTCGGCGGCCTGCCCGAGCGGATGAACATGAAGCTGGTCGAGCCGCTGCGCGAACTGTTCAAGGACGAAGTCCGCGTGCTCGGTCGCGAACTCGGGCTGCCTGACGCCTTCGTCGGGCGCCATCCGTTCCCTGGCCCTGGCCTGGCGATCCGCATTCCGGGTGAAGTCACGAAGGAGAGGTGCGACATCCTCCGCAAGGCCGATGCGATCTATCTCGACGAGATTCGCCGCGCCGGACTCTACGACGCCATCTGGCAGGCGTTCGCGGTGCTGCTGCCCGTGCGGACGGTGGGCGTGATGGGCGATCACCGCACCTATGACAGCGTCTGCGCGCTGCGCGCCGTGACCTCGACCGACGGCATGACCGCCGACGTCTACCCGTTCGACGCGGCCTTCCTGGCCCGCACCGCGACGCGCATCGTGAACGAAGTCCAGGGTATCAACCGCGTCGTCTACGACTATACATCCAAGCCGCCCGGCACGATCGAGTGGGAATAATTTTTGCGCCGCCGAAGGTATCCGAAACTACGATATTCTGCGACGTAACACGCTGAAAATAAAAAATTCTTCTGTTGTCATCTATCGCCGTCGATCACGGGGCACAGCTCCAGTCTGACGGACTGGCTGACGGTATGGGCGCGTATTGCCGACTGCCAATTTCGAGAATACCGTCATGGAAATCGAGGCCGTGACGGTATTTTTTTCGCAGTAAGAAGCGGAAAACATTACCGTATTTCGCACTGCGGCCTCTCAAATATGCCTGACGGTATTTTGATTGGAGGTTTTGCGGTGCTGACGGATTCAGCGATCAAGGGTCTGCGGGCCAGGGAAAAGCCGTACAAGGTCTCGGACCGCGACGGCATGTACGCCCATGTCACGTCGAAGGGCGTCATCACGTTCCGCCTCGACTACCGACTGCACGGCCGGCGCGAGACGATCACCCTCGGCAAGTATGGGACGGACGGGCTGTCCCTGGCCCGGGCGAGGGAGAAGTGTATCGACGCTCGCCGGCTTGTCGGCGAGGGGAAATCGCCGGCGATCGAGAAGCAGCGCGAGAAGCGTCGGCTGAAGGAAGCCAAGAGCTTTGGAGAGTTCGGCGAGAAGTGGCTTGCCGCCGCGCCGATGGCCGACAGCACCCGTGCGATGCGCCGGTCGATCTTTGAGCGTGAGCTTCTCCCTGCGTGGCGTAACCGGCTGCTGCCGTAGATCACGCCCGACTATCTTCGATCGCACTGCGTTAATATCGTGGAGCGCGGGGCGCCGGCAACCGCGATCCACGTCCGCGACATTCTGAAGCAGATTTACGGCTTTGCGATTTTGCACGGGGAGAAGGTCTCCAACCCCGCCGATGAAGTTGGTCCCGCGTCGATCGCGACGTTCGTCCCGAAGGATCGGTCGCTGTCGCCCGCCGAGATCCGCATCATGTTCAAACAGCTCGAGCACGTCGCGACGCTACCGACGATCCGCCTCGGTATGAAGCTCTATCTCCTCACCATGGTCCGGAAGAGCGAGTTGCAGGATGCAGTGTGG
>NZ_JBMDXG010000156.1:0-2339 GCF_048594985.1 Sphingomonas sp.
CAGCCTGCCGATGGAGGTGTTCGTCAAATCCGCCGCCGGAAGCGCCGTACGCGTCCCCGGTACCGCGGTCTTCATGACGTCGAGCGCCAAGGGTGTTCCTCACGCGCTGCTCCACAACCTCAAGCACAACAAGGTGCTGCACGAGCGCGTCGTGCTGCTGACCGTGAAGATCGAGGACGTGCCCTACGTGCCGCAGTTCAAGCGGACCGAAATGGAAGACCTGGAACAGGGTTTCTACCGGCTGATCCTCCATTACGGCTTCATGGAAGAACCCGACGTGCCGGCGGCGCTGGCAACGGTCGACGAGTGCGGCGCGAAGTTCCGGATGATGGAGACGAGCTTCTTCCTGGCGCGCCAGACGCTCATCGCCTCGCCCCACCCCGGCATGGCGCTGTGGCGCGAGAAACTGTTCGCGTGGATGCTGCGCAACGCGGAAAGCGCGATGGAATTCTTCCGTCTGCCCACCAATCGCGTGGTCGAACTGGGCAGCCAGGTCGAAATCTAGCGCCCGCCTCGCGCGAGGTGGATCATCTTGCGTTCCCACGACGTTCGGCACCCGCCTGAACAGGGAGAGAGGCCTTGGAGCTAGCAAGCTGGATCGCGCCGGCCGCCACGATGATCGCCGCGATCATGACGGCCGCCAATCTCGGGTCGCGCGTCACCGGGTGGGGCTTCGCCGTCTTCTCGATCGGCGCGATTGCCTGGATGATCGTTGCGGCCGCGACCGGGCAGCAGAATCTGCTCATCAGCAACGCCTTCCTCCTGCTGGTCGATCTGGTCGGTGTGTGGCGCTGGCTGGGGCGCAAGGCGCGCTACGACAGCGGCGCCGAGGAAGCGCGGCGGCGAAGCGCTGACGCGCCCACGCCGGCGCTGTTTCCACTCGGCACGCTCGAGGGGATGGCGGTGCGCGATGCGGGCGGCGATCCGATCGCGACCGTAGTCGATGCGATGGCGAGCTGCGGGCGCGGCCAGGTCGCCTATCTGGTGGTTCGCGCGGGCGGGATCGCCGGATTGGGCGAGCGGCTGCACGCCATGCGCTGGGACGAGGTCTCGTTAGGCGAGGACGGCTTCGTCAGTCGCCTTTCGGCCGACGCGCTCGCCGCGCGGCGCGTGTTGCCGCCGGGCGAATGGCCGGCCAGCGCGGAGGCCGCCCTGGTTGCGTGATCCCGCGCCGATCATCGTCACGGCCCTGTTCGGATCGGCGGACTTCGCCTGGCTGGACGGCCTGCGACGCGCGCATTTCCCGCCCGAACGCAACGTAGTGGCGGCGCATCTCACCCTGTTTCACCATCTGCCTCCCTCCGCGTTGGAGGAGGTGAAACGCCTGCTGGCCCACGTCACGGCGCGGCCGGCGCCGAAGGCGGAGGCCACTGGACTGTTCAGTCTCGGTCGCGGCACGGCGATCGCGGTCGGCGCGCCCGAATTATCGGCGATCCGGGAGACGCTCGCCGATGCATTGGCGGGGCTGCTGGTTCCGCAGGACCAGGCGGGCTGGCGCCTGCACGTCACCATCCAGAACAAGGTCGATCCGCAAGCGGCACGCGCGCTCCAGTCGACATTGCAAGCGGAGTGGAGTCGGCGCGCGCTCCATATCGCGGGGCTGGCGACCTGGGCGTATCGCGGCGGGCCGTGGGACCCAATTTCGCGCCACATGTTTCGTTGAGGGAGGCCTTGTCGGCCAGGTGGTAGCGGAGGAGGGACTTGAACCCCCGACACGCGGATTATGATTCCGCTGCTCTAACCAGCTGAGCTACTCCGCCCCATCGGGCGACGCCTATCGGCGTGAGGCGCGGCCTATAGCAGCGCGCCGGCCATGGTCAACCACGGAAGGCGGTCACGCGGGAACCCGCCGCTCGCCGCCACGTTCGCGCGTCGAGACCTCCCAGGTAAGGATCATGCCATGGACCCGATCACGCCGCTTGAAACAATCTGCCGCCTCATCATCCGGGCCCGTGAACTGGAGGCGCAGGTTCCCGCTATCGAGAATGATGACGAAGCGGACCCGACCGATTCGGACGACGAATTCGCGGTGCTGGAGGACGAGGCGAACGAGGCGGTCGAGGAGGAGGTGATGGCGCTGCTCGACGACCTGGGCGAGGATCAGGTGCAGGAACTGCTCGCGCTCGCCTGGGTCGGGCGCGGCACCTATGATGCGAGCGAATGGGACGAGGCGCTGGAGGCCGCGGCCGACCCCGATGCGGAAGAGCCGATCGACCAACTTCTGGATATGCCCACGCTTGCCGCCTATCTGGAGGCGGGTCTCGCCGCGTTCGAGCTGAGCTGCGACGGTATCGGCCAGATCGACTGATCGGCCGGTGGATCGCATATTCACCGCCATC
>NZ_JBMDXG010000157.1:0-9645 GCF_048594985.1 Sphingomonas sp.
GTCCCGCCCTTGCCCGCGAGCACCGCCTCGGTGATCGAGTTGGGCAGCGGCAGCGGCCGTTCCATCCTTACTATACGGCGAAGGACGGCTTCGGCGTCGGCGTGTTCCTGATCGTCTTCACGCTGTTCCTGTTCTTCATGCCCAACGCGCTCGGCCACCCGGACAATTATATCGAGGCGAACCCGCTCTCGACCCCGGCGCACATCGTGCCCGAATGGTATTTCCTGCCCTTCTACGCGATCCTGAAGGCGTTCACTGGCGACTTCCTGGGCGTCCCCGCGAAGCTGTGGGGCGTGGTCGCGATGTTCGGCTCGATCCTGCTCTTGTTCTTCCTGCCATGGATCGACCGGTCGCCCGTCCGCTCGGCCAATTACCGCCCGACCTATAAATGGTTCTTCTGGGTACTGGTGGTCGACGTGATCGCGCTCGGCTGGTTAGGGCAGGCGGAGCCGACCGCGACGGTCGTCATCCTGAGCCAGCTCTGCGCGGCTTATTATTTCGCGCATTTCCTGATCATCCTGCCGATCGTTTCGGCAATGGAAAAGCCGCTGCCTCTACCGAATTCGATCTCCGAATCGGTATTGCACGGCGAGAAGGCCGAGGCCGCGCCCATCGGCACGCAAGATTGAGCCGGGGGGATAACAGACCATGATCCGTTTCTTCGGACCCTTCATCGCTCCGCTCGTCGGTGCGGGCTTCCTGCTGGCCTTGCTGTGGGGTTTCATCACCACCCCGCGCGAGGCGGAGGCACCGACCGCCGCGCATGAATATCATAAGGGAGAGAAGGAGATTTCCTTCTCCTTCGACGGTCCGCTCGGCCGTTACGACCGGCAACAGCTCCAGCGTGGCTTCCAGGTCTACAAGGAGGTCTGCTCAGCCTGCCACTCGATGAAGATGGTGGCGTTCCGCGATCTCGAAGGGATCGGTTTCTCCGGGCCCGAGGTGAAGGCGATCGCCAATCAATGGGCGGTGGAAGTGCCTTCGATCAATCCGGACACGGGCGAGGCGGCGACGCGCAAGGCACTGCCGAGCGATTATTTCCCGTCGCCCTACGCCAATGAAACGGCGGCGCGCGCGGCGAATAACAATGCGCTCCCGCCCGATCTGTCGCTGATCGCCAAGGCACGCGAGGGCGGCTCGCATTACCTCTACTCGCTGCTGACAGGCTATGAGGAGCAGCCGGCCGAGCTCGTCCGCAAGTTCCCCGACGCGAAGACGCCGGCGGGCCTGTATTACAACCCGCACTTTGCCAACCTTAACATCGCGATGCCTCCGCCGCTGGTAGCGGAGGGACAGGTGACCTACTCCGACGGCACCAAGGCAACCGTCCCCCAGATGGCGGATGACGTGTCGGCATTCCTGATGTGGGCGGCGGAACCCAAGCTGGAGAACCGGCATCGGGCGGGCGTCGCGGCGCTGATCTACCTGCTGATTGCGACCGCCTTCACTTATGGCGCCTACCGCAACATCTGGCGCGATAAGAAGCATTGACGGGTGGGGCGGGGGCGTTCGGCCCCCGCCCGCTTTTTCATGCACGCCGATCCGACCCTGCTCTCGCTCGCCATTCTCGCGACTTTCGCCCTCGCGGGCGGTGGCGCGTGGCGTTTCGTTCGCCGTGGCGAACGGATGCAGGGCGGACTGATGATCGTGGCGGCGCTTGTCCTGCTCGCCAATGTGCTGATCTGGGCTTGGCCGCTTCCGCGCTGAGGCGTAACCGGAGCCATGCTCCCCGATTATGACGACGCCACCGCCGCCGCCGCCTTCCGCCGGCTGGTTGCCCACCTCCAGCATCGTACGGACGCGCAGAATGTCGACTTGATGGGTCTGGCCGGCTTCTGCCGCAACTGCCTGGGCGATTGGCTCGCCGAGGCTTCGGGCGGGACCCTCAGCAAGGAGCAGGGGCGCGAACACGTCTACGGCATGCCCTATGCCGACTGGAAGGCGCGCCACCAGCAGCCGGCAACGCCGGAGCAACTCGCCCGAATGGACGAGAGCCTGAAACGCAACGCGCGCTGAGCCGCGCGTCGCCGGCAATCAGACGATGTCGCGGCCTGTCGTGAACTGCGGCAGGATGGTGGACGGCCCGTCGGCGCCCAGGCGCCCGGATACGAGCTGGCACACAGCGTCCTCGCGTGACGGCAGCGGCTCGTCATGCCGCGCGATCCAGTCGTCGATCGCCGCCAGCAATTCGGGCGTGAAAGTGATCGTCAGGGTCAGGTCGGCGCTGTCGCTCATGATCGGACGCTGCCCCCGCCGGCCGACGCGGTCAAGCGCCGCGATCGACGCTAATGCGTCTTTCCCAAGCGGCGCGCGGCCTTGTAAGCGGGCGCGGTGACCGCTCAACCCACCCCGATGATGGCGCAATATCTCGCGCTCAAGGCGCAGGCCGCCGATTGCCTTCTCTTCTATCGTATGGGGGACTTTTTCGAACTGTTCCTCGATGATGCCAAGGTCGCAGCGGCCGCGCTCGACATCGCGCTCACCACGCGGGGCGAACATGGTGGCGAGCCGATCCCGATGTGCGGCGTGCCGGTGCACAGCCACGAATCCTATCTCGCACGGCTGATCAAGGCGGGTCACCGCGTCGCCATTGCCGAGCAGACCGAGACGCCTGAGCAGGCCAAGAAAAGGGGCGGATCGAAGGCGCTGGTCGCGCGTGGCATCGTCCGGATCGTCACGCCCGGCACGCTGACGGAGGAGGTGCTGCTCGACGCGCGCGCGGCCAACTGGCTGGTGGCGGTGGCGAAGACCGGTGGGGACGTAGGGCTTGCCGCCGTCGACATATCGACCGGGCGGTTCGAACTGGGGCCGGTCCCGCCTGCGAACCTGGATGCGGAATTGGCGCGGCTCAATCCGGCTGAGGTCGTCGCCCCCGAGGCCTTCGATCTTGTCGTGGACCATCCGCTGACGCGCGCCGACGGGTTCGACAGTGTTGCCGCCGAAAGGCGGCTGAAGGCCCTGTTCGGCGTCGCGACGCTGGATGGCTGGGGCCAGTTCGGCCGGGCGGAGCTTTGCGCGGTCGGCGGTCTGCTCACCTATCTCGAGCGGGCAGGGCAGGGGAGCCTGCCCTTCCTTCAGCCGCCTGCCCATCGCGCCGCCGCCGATCATATGATGATCGATGCCGCGACGCGCGAGAGCCTGGAGATCACGGTGGCGAGCGGGGGCGGTCGCAAGGGCAGTCTGCTCGATGCGATCGATCGCACCGTGACCGGCGGCGGCGCGCGCCTTCTGAGCGCGGACCTGTCGGCACCGCTGACCGACGCGCAAGCGATCGAGGCGCGGCTCGACCTGGTCGGCTTCTTCCATGACGACGGCGATTTGCGCGCGCGGCTGCGGGGCACGTTGCGCGCGCTGCCCGACATCGCGCGTGCGCTCGGACGGTTGGCGGCGGGGCGGGGCGGGCCGCGCGACCTTGCATTGCTTCGCGACGGGCTCGATCATGGCTGGCGTTTGCATGGGCTGCTGTCCGGTCTGGCGCCGCGCCCGGCGTTGCTCGACGGATTGCTGCCCGCCTTCCTCGGCCATGGTGCTCTCGTCGATCGCCTCCAGCGCGCGCTCGTGCCGTCGCCGCCGATCGACGTGAGCCAGGGCGGCTATATCGCGGAGGGCTACGATCCCGCGCTGGATGCGTTGCGCGCGCGGGGTGGCGAAGGCCGGCGCGCGATCGCGGCGCTGGAGGCGCGCTACCGAGAGCGGACAGGCATCGCGCAGCTCAAGATCCGGCACAACAATGTGCTGGGCTATCATGTCGAGGTACCGGCGCGCGTCGCCGATACGCTGATGCGCGCCGAAAGCGGCTTCACACATCGCCAGACGTTGGCCGGGGTAGTCCGCTTCAACGCGCCCGAACTGCACGATCACGCGACCGAGGTGGGCCAGGCGGGGGCGCATGCCTTGGCTGCGGAGGCGGCGCATCTCGAGGAGCTGGTCGGGCTCGCGCTGGAGCGTGGGCACGAAATCGCCGCCACCGCCGACGCGCTCGCCCGGTTGGACGTGGCGGCGGGCCTCGCGGAACGCGCGGCGGAAGGCGGGTGGACCCGCCCCGCGATCGTCGACCGTTCCTGCCTGGAGATCAGCGAAGGCCGGCACCCCGTGGTCGAGAATGCAGTCGCGGCGACGGGCGGCCGCTTCGTTGCCAACGACTGCCGCCTCGGGCCGCACGACCGGCTGTGGCTTGTCACTGGCCCCAACATGGGCGGCAAGTCGACCTTCCTGCGCCAGAACGCCGCGATCCTGATCCTCGCCCAGGCCGGCGGGTTCGTTCCCGCCGCCTCCGCTACGTTGGGCCTGTGCGACCGGCTGTTCAGCCGTGTCGGCGCGTCCGACAATCTGGCGCGCGGGCGATCGACCTTCATGGTCGAGATGGTCGAGACCGCCGCGATCCTCGCGCAGGCGACCGAGCGTAGTTTCGTGATCCTCGACGAGGTCGGGCGCGGTACTTCGACCTATGACGGGCTCGCCATCGCGTGGGCCGTGGTCGAGGCGGTGCATGACGTGAACCGCTGCCGCTGCCTGTTCGCGACCCATTATCACGAACTGACGCGGCTGGCCGAACGGCTCGATGCGCTGTCGCTCCATCATGTCCGCGCGCGCGACTGGAAGGGCGATCTCGTGTTGCTGCACGAGGTTGCGGCGGGGCCTGCCGACCGGAGCTATGGTCTCGCGGTGGCGCGCCTCGCGGGCCTTTCGCCACCGGTGATCGCGCGGGCGAAGGAGGTGCTCAAACGGCTGGAGGCGGGGCGAGCCGCCACGGGCGGGCTCGCGGCGGGGCTCGACGATCTGCCGCTGTTCGCCGCCGCGAGCGTGGCCGAAGAAGCCCGGCCCGATCCCCTGCGCGAGGCGATCGAGGGGGCGGACGCCGACGCGCTCAGCCCGCGCGAGGCGCTCGATCTCGTCTACCGGCTCAAGGCGGTTGCGGCTGGTTCAGCTGGCTGACAGCCGGAGACGTGCAACGATCGCGCCCGTGCAACGCACCAGCCACATCCTCAGCGCCGCCTCCAACCTTCTCGGCATCGCGCTCCTCATCATCGCCGGCCTCAACGTAAGCGGCGTCGCGCGGAGCGTCCTGGCCGACGAGATTGCGTGGTTCGCGGCGGTCGCGCTGGGCGCAAGCTGCGTCCTGTCCTACCTTGCCCTGCGCAATGACGAGGAGCAGGCGCGCTCGCGCCGGATCGAACTGGTGGCCGACCGGATATTCCTCGTCGGGCTCGTGGCCTTGTTCACCGCGATCGTGGTCCTGGCGATAACCCAAGGCTGACCGCCCCCCGTCCTTTCGGGCGCGATGGACGGAGGGGGCGTTGCCCCCTATCTCGCCGCCATGGCGAACCGCTTCGATACCTTGCCCCAGCGTCGCGTGATCGTCGATCGGCGGGCGATTGCCGATCAGCTTGCGACGATCGAGGGGGAGGGCGCGGATCTGCGCAACCGCGCTACGTCGATCCTGAAGAGCGCGCTCGACAACGGACGCGCCGAGATCGCGCGCCGCCTGGCCGAGCATCCGAGCCGCGGTGCCGAGATCGCGTCGTCCTACGCCTATCTGACCGATCAGATCCTGCGCTTGGTCTTCGATTTGACGGTGCAGCGCATCTATCCCAACAACCACCCGACCGCGAGCGAGCGGCTGACCCTTGCGGCGGTCGGGGGATATGGCCGGGGCGAAATGGCGCTCCATTCGGATGTCGACATCGCGTTTGTCACGCCGTGGAAGCAAACCGCCTGGGCGGAGCAGGTGATCGAATCGATCCTCTACTCGCTGTGGGATCTGGGGCTGAAGGTCGGGCATTCGAGCCGCTCGCTCGACGACATGGTACGCATGGCCAAGGCCGATCTCACCGTCTGTACCGCCCTGCTGGAAGCGCGCTACGTCTGGGGCGATCAGGCGCTTTACGACGAGGCGGCCGCACGCTTCGAACGCGAGGTGATGAGCGGGACCGGACGCACCTTCGTCGCCGAGAAGCTGGCCGAGCGGAATGCGCGACACGAACGCATGGGCGACAGCCGCTACGTCTTCGAACCGAACCTGAAGGAGCGCAAAGGGGGTCTGCGCGATCTCCACACGCTCTTCTGGATCGGCAAGTATGTCTACCGCGTCCGCACCGTTGCCGAACTGGTCGGCACGGGATTGTTCTCGGCACAGGAACTGCGCCGCTTCCGCCGTGCCGAGAATTTTCTGTGGGCGGTGCGTTGCCACCTCCACATCATCGCGCGGCGCGCCGAGGATCGCCTGACCTTCGATGTCCAGCGCGAGATCGCCGAGCGGATGCGCTACGCGACCGATCGGCCGGGCCGAGCGGCGGTCGAACGCTTCATGCGCCATTACTTCCTGACCGCTAAGGAGGTCGGCGACCTGACCGGCGTGTTCCTCGCCCAGCTCGACGAGGCGTTCGCCGCCAAGACACGGCGTTTTGGCCTGCCGAGCCTGCCGCGCCGGAAACGTAAGCTCGAGGGGTTCACGCTGGATCGCGGGCGACTGACGGTCCCTGGCGACGATTTTTTCCAGACCGATCCCGTGCGCCTCATCCGGCTGTTCGCGCTGGCGGACCGGTACGAGCTCGAAATCCATCCTCTGGCGATGCGTCAGGCCGCGCGCGATGCCCGCCTGATCGATTCAGACGTGCGCGACGATGCCGAGGCGAACGCGCTGTTCCTCGACATCCTGACCAGTCCACGCAGCCCCGAAAAGGTGCTCCGATGGATGAACGAGGCGGGGGTGTTCGGTCGCTTCGTGCCGGACTTCGGGCGTGTGGTCGCGCAGATGCAGTTCGATATGTACCACCACTTCACGGTCGACGAACACACGCTACGCGCGATCGGCCTGCTCGCCTGCATCGAACAGGGCGAACTGGCCGAAGACCATCCGCTCGCGTCGAGGGTCATCCGGCAGCTCGTATCGCGGCGCGCGCTGTATGTCGCGGTGTTGCTGCACGACATTGCCAAGGGACGGGGCGGGGATCACTCGATCCTCGGCGCCGAGATCGCCGAACGGCTCTGCCCCCGTCTCGGCATGACGGCAGCCGAGACGGAGACGGTTGCGTGGCTCGTCCGCTATCACCTGCTGATGTCCGCGACCGCGTTCAAGCGCGACCTGTCCGACTTCAAGACCATCCTCGACTTTGCCGAGGTGGTGCAAAGTCCGGAGCGGCTGAGACTGCTCCTGGTGCTGACGATCGTCGATATCCGCGCGGTCGGGCCGGGGGTGTGGAACGGCTGGAAGCGCCAGCTCCTGTCCGACCTCTACGACGCCGCCGAGGAGGTGCTTCGTCTCGGCCACAAGCAGCGTGGTCGCAACGAGCGGATCGAGCTCAAGCGGGCGGAACTGGCGGTCGAGCTTGGGTGGAGCCGTACCCGTTTCGAAACCTATGCCAAGCGCTTCCCGGACAGCTACTGGGTGGCAGAGGGAAGCGACATCCTCGAACGGAATGCCCGCCTGATCGCGGCGGCCGATGCGGGTGAGCGCGCGCTGTCGATCGCCGCGCAGGCCGACGCTCAACGGGGTGCCACGCTCGTTACCGTCTATGCGGGCGATCATCCCGGACTGTTCTATCGCATCTGCGGCGCGATCCATCTGGCGGGCGGCAACATCATCGATGCACGCGTCCACACCACCCGCGACGGGATGGCGGTCGACAATTTCCTCGTCCAGGACCCGTTCGGTCAGGCGTTCGACGATCCCCATCGCCTGCGCCGCCTGTCGCAGGGGGTCGAAGACGCGCTTGCGGCGCGCGGTCAACTCGCCGCGAAGTTGGCCGCCAAGCCCGCGCCGCGTACCCGCGCGCACGCCTTTACGGTGGTTCCGAACGTCCTGATCGATAACCACGCCTCGAACCGCTACACCGTGGTCGAGGTGCATGCCGGGGACCGGCCGGCGCTGCTGCACGCGCTGGCCTATGCGTTGTTCGAAGCCAAGGTCACGATCCATTCGGCGCATATCGCAACCTATGGGGAGCGCGCGATCGACGTCTTCTACGTAACCGATCTGATCGGCGACAAGATCGAATCCTCGGCCCGCTTGCGGACGCTCGAACGGCTGCTGCTCAAGGCCGCCGGGGCTGCGCCTGAGGACAGACCACGCAAGGCAGCCTAGCGGCCCTGCATGTCGTAGGCGTCGGGAGGGATGCGGACGGTCAGACTGTCCCAGCTTTCCTCCAGCAGGATCTGGCAAGCGAGACGGCTGGTGCGCGTGACGTGCGCCGCCAGATCGAGGAGGTCGTCCTCGTCCGCGCTGGCGTGGGGCAATTTATCGAAATCCTCGGGCGCGATGATGACGTGACAGGTCGAACAGGCCATCTGCCCCTCGCACGTCCCCTCCAATGCCTGCCCATGCGCTTGCGCGATTTCGAGCAGGCGGTCTCCGGTCTTTCCGTCGGCTTCGGTGACATTGGCGCCATCGGCGGAAACGAATTTGATCTTCATGCCCATTCGGTTTGCCGCGTGGCCGCCTCATTGATCAAGTATGCCGCGCGCCTGATCTCATCCTCCGTGGTGTAGCGGCCGAAGCCCAGACGAATGGAGGAGCGTGCCTCCGCATCCGACAGGCCCAGCGCGCGAAGCACATGGCTAGGCCGCCCCGAACCACTGGCGCAGGCCGATCCGGCAGAGAAGGCGACTTCTCGAACTTCGGAGATAAGCCGCGATGAATCAATGCCATCGCGCCTGAGATTGAGGTTGCCCCGATAGCGCGCAGCCAACGAGCCGTTGACCGTCCAGTCCGATCCCAGAAGGGCGAGCGCCGCGGCTTGAAGCGCTTCCACATGTCGGTTGTCGGTGTCGAACCGCTCCGCCGCGAGCGCGGCCGCTGCCCCGAAACCGGCGCAGAGCATCGGGCTGAGGGTGCCGGAGCGGAGACCATATTGCTGGCCGCCACCGTGAATGAAAGGGGCAATCACGCTATCGTTGCGCAACCACAGGGCACCAATTCCCTTTGGTCCGAAGATCTTGTGAGCGGATATCGCGATCATATCGCAGCTTTGGAGAGGGATCGCTACCCGCCCAAATCCTTGAACCGCGTCGCAGAAGAAGTGCGCTCCGGCGCGATGCGCGAGCTCCGCGAGTGCGGCGATCGGCTGCACAACACCAATCTCGTTATTCACCAGCAGGGCCGCAACGAGCGCGGTCCGATCGTCGATGGCATCCGCTGCCGCATCGAGATCGACCATGCCCGCCGCGTCCACGGGCAGGATGACGCATTCCGCCCCCTGTGCGGCCAGCCCGTCCGCCGTATCCAGAATGCAGGCATGTTCGGTCGCCAGCGTCACGATCTTGCGGCGGGAGCCCCGGATGGCGGCGGAGAGCGCCCAATTGGCCGCCTCGGTCGCGCCCGACGTAAAGACCAGCCGTCCGCCCTGTTGGCCAAGGGCCACGCTCACCTGATCGCGGGCAAGCTCGACTGCCGCCGCCGCTTCACGTCCGGGTCGATGGGGTGAATGCGGATTGCCGAAGCGATCGAGCCACGGCAGCATTGCGGCACGCGCCTCAGGCGCCAGCGGCGTCGTCGCTTGATAATCGAGATAGATCACGCGGCGCGCCGTCGGGCGTGCAGCCGCCGCCAGATTTGGATGAAGTGTTCCACTTCGTTTTCAGTGGTTTGGGAGCCGAAGATGACGCGAATAACCTCGAGCGCTGCTTGCTCGCTCCATCCCATCGCTG
>NZ_JBMDXG010000158.1:0-9738 GCF_048594985.1 Sphingomonas sp.
GCGATCGGGATGCCGTACCGAATCGTCGGCGGTTTTCGCTTCTACGAACGTGCGGAAATCCGCGATGCGCTCGCCTATCTGCGAGTCGTCGCGCAACCCGCCGACGATCTGGCGTTCGAACGGATCGTCAACGTCCCCAAGCGCGGGCTGGGCGACAAGGCGGTGCAGAAGGTGCACCAGCTCGCCCGTGCCCAGGGCCTGCCGCTGACCAGCGCCGCCGCGCGGATCCTCGACACCGACGAGCTCACGCCGCAGGCGCGTCGCTCGCTCGGCAACCTGATCGGCGACATCGCCCGCTGGCGCTCGCGCCTGAACGAACTGCCGCACGCGGAGGTGGCGCGCATCCTGCTCGACGAGAGCGGCTATACCGGCATGCTCCAGGCGGACCGATCGACCGAGGCGGCCGGCCGGCTCGAAAACCTGACCGAACTGACCCGCGCCATGGAGGAATATGAGACGCTGGGCGCCTTCCTCGAACATGTCAGCCTCGTCATGGACAATGACGCCGATGCCGACCGCGAGAAGGTGACGATCATGACGATCCACGCGGCGAAGGGCCTCGAATTCGACACAGTGTTCCTGGCGGGGTGGGAAGAAGGCGTGTTCCCGTCGCAGCGCGCGCTGGACGAAGGCGGCAATGCCAGCCTTGAGGAGGAACGACGCCTCGCTTATGTTGCGATCACGCGCGCACGGCGGCGTGCCACGATCCTTCATGCCGCCAATCGCCGCATCTACGGCCAGTGGACCAGCTCGATCCCGTCACGCTTCGTCAATGAGCTTCCGGCCGAGCATATCGAGCAGGAAACCACGATGAACTTCGGCGAGATCCTGTGGCGCGAGCAGAGGAGCGAACAGGGCGACCCCTTCGCGCATGTCGCGCGCGAACGGCCGGGCCATGCCGCGACGCGCGGCCCCGGCTGGCAGCGCGCGGCGCAGAAGCCGCTGGACATGGCGCCGGCCCGGCTGGCCGAGGTCAAGGCGAGCGCCGCCAGCTTCGCCGCCAAGCCGCGCGCCGATCTCGGCATCGGCCTGCGCGTGTTCCACTCCAAGTTCGGCTACGGCACGATCGCCGAGATCGAGGGCAACAAGTTGGAGATCGATTTCGAACATGCCGGGCGCAAGCGCGTGCTCGACAGCTTCGTCACGATCCCCTGACGGCAGAGCCGGGCTATTGCCCTGCCCGGCCGGTATATTTGTCCATCCAGGCGAAGACCTCGTCATACCATTGCAGCGAATTCTTCGGCTTCAGCACCCAGTGATTCTCGTCGGGGAAGATCAGCAGGCGTGAGGGAATCTCCCTCCGCTGGAGCGCGGTGAACGCCGCAACCCCCTGACTATAGGGGATGCGATAATCCTTCTCGCTGGTGATGACGAGCTGCGGCGTCTTCCACTCGGTGACCGTATTGACCGGGTTCCAGCGCTCATATTCGGCGGGCGCCTCGTAATAGGGTTTGCCGCCATGCTCCCACTCGTCGAACCACAATTCCTCGGTCTCGTACGCCATGGCGCGCGCGTCGAACACGCCGTCATGCTGGACGATGCATTTGAACCGGTCGGGCCATTTCCCCTCGATCCAGTTCATCATGTAGCCGCCATAGGACCCGCCGGCCGCGCAGACATTGTCGGCGTCGAGGAAATCGAAGCGGTCGGTCGCGGCCTTCAGGCCCAGCTTCAGATCGGTGAGCGGCTTTCCGCCCCAGTCGCGATTGATCGAGTCCGTGAACGCCTGTCCGTATCCGGTGCTGCCGTGGAAATCGACCGACACGACCGCATAGCCGTGCCCCGCCCACGCCATCGGATTCCAGCGATAGGACCAGGCATCGGCGAAACTGCCCTGCGGCCCGCCGTGAACGACAAACGCGACCGGCGCTTTGGTGCCCGCCGGCAGACTGGCGGGCTTCATCGCAAAACCCCAGACGGTGTCGCCGCCGGCACCCCTGAAGTTGAAGCGCGTCACGGTCGGCAGGTCGACGCCCGCCAGCCTGGCCGCGTTGACGTTCGTCAGCCGCGTGACACTTCCGTTCGGCTCCCACCGCCACAGGTCGGCCGGGGCGGTCAGGCTGTCGAGCGCATAGACGAAGCCGCCCTTCGGCAGCGGGGCAAGCGCCGCGACATGCCCCGCCCCCGTCAGCCGATGGACCTTGCCATCGGCCAGGTCGACGCGGAAGGCGGCGGTGTCGAGCGTGTCTTCCGCCGTTACCAGCAGGCTGCGCGAATCGGGCGCCCAGGCGATCGATCCGACCGACCGGTCCCACGCTTCGGTCAGCGCGCGGACCTTGCCCGTCGCCAGTTCGCGGACCCACAGCACCAGCCGGTCGGCTTCGTAGCCGGGCCGCTTCATCGCCGCCCAGGCCAGCCACCGACCATCGGGCGAAACGCTGGGGCTGGTGTCGGTCGCGTCATTGTCGTCGGTCAGGTTGACCGGCGGCGACGATCCGTCGGCCGGGGCGGCGAAGACATCGAGGTTGGTCGACAGCGGCTCGATCCGGCCGGCTTCGCGCAAGGTAAAGTAGACGGTGCGGCCATCGGCGCTCCACGCCACCTCGGCGCGGTCGCCGAACGGCTTGGACGGGCTGTCGCCGACCAAGGCCCCGCCGATCGCCTTGCCCGCGCCCGCCGCCTTACCCGCGCGGAGCGGGACGACGAACAGTTGTGAACGCTGCCCATCGCTCCAACTGTCCCAATGCCGCGCGAACAGCTGGTCATATGTTCGACCGCTGCCCGCATTCTTGGCCGGCTCCGGCTTCTTCGCGTCGAGCGAGGTCGCGCCTACCGGCCGATCCGCCCAGACCAGGATGGCATCCCCCTTCGGCGAAACACGGAAGCCCGACAGATCGTACGGACCCGTCACCTGCACGGCCGCGCCGCCGGCCATGCCGACGCGCCAGACGGCATTGGCCTCGCCGCGATCGGACAGGAAGTAGAGTTGGCCGTCAGGCCCGAACATCGGATCGGTTTCGTTGGCCTGGGCGAGCGATGCGAACTTCACCGGCGCGGCGTTGCGGGCGGAAAGGTCCAGCCGCCACAGGTCGCTCCTGCCGCGATTACCGTCGAGATCGGTCTCGCGCTGCTGCCATACCATCCAGCGTCCGTCGGGCGACACCACCGGCGCGCCGACGCGCGACAGCATCACCATGTCCTGCGGCGTGAACGGCCGGGCGAGAGCGGAGGTCGAGGCGAGCACGGCGAGCGCCGCGAGAAGGCTTTTCGTCATCGGCAAGGCTTAGCGGAGCCTCCGGGGCGAGAAAAGCGGCGCGGCTAGCGCATCACCCCATGCCGTTCCGCAATTTGCGTAATATCCGGCTGGATGGCGCGCGCCGCCGCGATGTCGGCCTCCCCCTCGCCGGCCCGGCCCAGTCTGATCTTCGCAAGCCCCCGGCCGTACCACGACCAGGCGAGCCGGGGGCGCTTGGCCAAAGCGGCGTCGTAGTCGGCGACGGCGCGGGCGTAATCGCCCCGCCGCAGCCTGACGAGCCCCCGGCTGTCGAGATATTGCGGATTGTTTGGGCTGAAACGAAGCGCGGCATTGCAATCGTCCAGCGCCAGATCGAGCGCGCGCCCCGTCAACGCCCGCGCCCAGCAACGGCCGTTGAGCGCGCTGCCCAGCCGGCGGTCGTCGGGGTGGAAACGAATCCACAGGGCATATTGCGCGATCGCGGCCGGGAATGCTTCGAGCGTGCTGTAGATCCGGGCAAGCGCGAAGCGGTGATCCGACGCCTCCGCCAGCAGCGATGCCGCGCGATCCGCGTCCCGAAGCGCTCCCGCCCGATCGGGCCCATCCACCGCCAGCCGCAGCCCGGCCCGGCGCGCCAGCGCCTCCCCGTCCTCCGGTCGCAGCCGGACGACGTGATCCATGTCCGCTAGGGCATCGGCGAACCGTGCGCGCTGCGCCAGCATCGATGCGCGATCGAGGCGATAGGCGGCCACATCCGGCGCGGCCGCGATCGCCCGCCCGAGATCGTCCAGTCCCCCCGTCAGATCGCCGCGCGCGGCACGCATCCGCCCGCGCTGCGCATAGCCCTCCGCATCGGCGGGCTCGTCTTCGAGTGGAATGGCCTTTGCCGTGCCGCCGGCGGCGGCCGACCGGCCCGCGCCGAATACCGGCCCGCCCTCATAGGTGAAGAAGACCCGACGCTGCGCGGGGGCGACGTAGATGCGATGCGACAGGAAGAAGTCGACGCCGATCAGCATGTCGAACGTCGCATCGTCGAAGTCGCCGATGTTGAGGCGTATCCGCCGCACCTCCTCGCCGCCGATGCGGAGCGTCTGGAAAGGCGCGGCCCACGTGCGGATGCGACGGCGGCCAAAGCCGCTGCTGCCGCCGGCGGGAACCATCTCCTTCGATTCCGGCGTCAGGCCGAGCCGCCGTGCCGCCGCGCGGGTCAGCATCGAACTGGTCGCGCCGGTATCCAGCATGGCGCGCATCCGCACGCCGTTGATCTCGATCGGGACGACGAAATGCCGGCTCGGGGACGTGAGCAGCTCGACGGCGGAAACCGCCTTGTCGCCCGCCCAATAGGCCATCAGCGTGCCCGCGCAGCCGGTCGACTTGAAAAAGCGAACCGCGCCATGGCCCAGATCATATTCGCTGTCCCACGGCGCCAGGAAGTTCAGGCCGAGCACCCCAGTCTGCCCGGTCTCGCTGCCCGCGACGACGAAATCGACGTTGCGGATCGGAACCCCCGCAAGCGTGATCGTATCGACCCGCACGCGCCGCGCGGTCTGGACACCGCCGACGCCGACGATCCGCGCGCCGCCGAGGCTCTCCGTCTTCAGGCCCAGCTCGGCTGCACTGCCCTGCGACATGGTGCTGAAGAATGCACCGCTGTCGAGCAGGAGCGCGACGTCGCGGCCCTCTATTCCGATCGTGACCACCGGCTGCCGGCCGCTCATCCTCACCGGCAATTCCGCCAGCCGGCCGACCTCGCATTTTCCGAACAGAGGAGCGGCGACCATCATCGTCGCTGCGCCGACGATTGCCCGATATGCCCTCATGGCCGCCGACACCGCTCGCTCGAAGACTGACGCGTTCTACCGCCCGATTACGCGCGCTACTTCACGGGTTACAACACGCTCTACCAAGTCCGGCAGGTTAGCGTCGAGCCACTGCTTGAGCATCGGGCGCAGCATCTCGCGCACCAGTCCGTCGAGCGTATTGTCCGCCGCCCTGGGATCGATCGACAGGCCGGCTAGGCTCGACAGCGCGGCCTTGCTCGCCTCCAGCGCGCGCGCCGAAATCAGGCCGTCTCCGGCCGTCGCCGGCCGCGCGGGCTCCGCCGGCGCCTCGCCCAGTTCCAGCACGTCGTCCCCGCTGGGCAGGCTCGCACCGGGCAGGCGACGCGCCGCCTCCACGTCCGCGCTGATGATGCGCTTGATCGAAGCAAGCACGTCTTCCATCGACTGTTCGGGGGCGCCGTCGCTCATGATCGGCGACTATCGCCTAGTTCCGCGGCGAAGTCACGGGTGCCGGATCGGGCGGCGTGTAGGGCTTGACGTCGGGATCGTCGGGGGTCGCCCCCGTCGTGCGCGTGCTCGGCGAGGAATAACGCGGACTGTCGCTCCAGTCGCCGAAGCGGTTGCGCACGCGCGAATAATTGGCGACCGGGTCGTAGAGCGCGCCGCCGTCGAGGCTGAGATCGTCGGCCTGCGCGCGCCCCATCGCGTTCAGCAGAGCGAAGCCCGCGACATATTGGTCGCGCTGCGCCGTGACGAGCGCCACCTGCGCGTTCAACAATTCCTGCTCGGCATCGAGCACGTTGAGTACGGTGCGCGTTCCCACCGTATTCTCGGCCCGCACGCCTTCCAGCGCGAGTTCGTTCGCGGAAACGGCCTGCTGGTTGCCCGCGATCGCAGCGCCGGCTGCCTGATAGATGGCGAAGGCGCTGCGCACGTTGGACACCACCAGCCGTTCGGTGCCGATCGACTGTTCGAGCGCCTGACTTTCGACCGCCTGCGCCTGGCGCACGCGCGAGCCGACCATCCCGCGCTGGTAATGGGGGATCGACAGGCTCACGCCGTAATTGTTCTGCCCCTGCGTCTGATCGATGCCCGGCGTATTGCTGGGCAGGCCGATCTGGCGCGCGCGCGTCCCCAGATAATCGTTGTAGCTCGACCCGCCGATCGCGGAAAAGGTCGGCAGCCGCGCGGCGCGCGCGGCGCGCACGTCATACTGGCTGGCCTGCGTCGTCGCGATCGCGCTCTGAATGGCCGGGCTCTCCTCCAGCGCGATATCCACCGCCTCGTCGGAGGTCTTGGGCAAGGGGGGCAGCGGCGGCGGCGGCTCCAGCGTCGCGGGCCACGCGCCGATCACGCGGCGATAATTCTCGCGGCTGGCCGTCAGATTGCCCTGCGCGGTGGCGAGCTGGCTCTTCGCGAGGCTCAGCCGCGCTTCGGACTGCGCGACGTCGGTGCGGGTCAGGTCGCCCACCTCGAACCGGTCGCGGCTGGCGCGCAGGTTGGTGTTCAGCACGTCGACATTCTTCTTGCGCTGGTCGACGATCGCCTGATCGCGGATCACGTCCATGTAGGCGCTGACCGCCGCCGCGAACGTGTTTCCCTCGACCGTGCGCAGCCCGGCGCGGCCGGCGACGACCCGCGCTTCGGCGGCGTTGATCCCGTTGCGCACGCGCCCGCCCTGGAACAGCGGATAGCTCAGATTGACCTGACCCGTCGCCACGCGGGAGCCGTTGTCGAGACGCGACAGGCCCGTGGTGCTCTGGGTGATCCCGACCACGCCGGTCACGCCGAGCCGCGACGCGGCCTTGGCGATGGGCACGCCCTCGTCGATGCCGCGCAGCTGCGCGCGCGCGGCATTGAGGTCGGGACTGTTGTTGTACGTCTGCACGAAGGCTTCACGCAGCGTCGTCGCGCCGGCAGGCGCGGCGACCATGGCTGCGCCCCCCAGCAAAACCGCGATTGCCCCCCCGCGACGCATCAGAAGCTGAAACCCCGGGGCTTGGCGAAGCCGGGGAGGATCGGCGCATCGGCATCCGCGAAGCTGATCATGCCGAACGCGTCGCCGGCCTTCCGGCCGATCGCCAGGCGCGTCACGCCATTCTCCACGATGGGCGCGGCGACGCGGCCGCCGTCCGCAACCTGCGCCACGATGGCGGCGGGGATTTCCTCGACCGCGCCGTCGAACACGATCAGATCATAGGGCGCATTGGCCGGCCAGCCGGCTGCCAGCGGCCCTTCGACCCCCTCGACGCCTTCGGGCGCGCCCGCGAGGACCGCATCCTCCTCCAGCGCCGTCACACGGCCGGCCAGCTTGGCCAGGATCGCGGCGGTATAGCCGGCCATCGCGCCGATCACGAGCACGCGATCCGACGGGCGGACCCGCGCCTCGGTCAGCAGCCGACCGACCACCATCGGCGACGACATCCGGCGGCCGCTGCCGATCGGCAAGGAGATATCGAGATAGGCCTGGCCGCGCACGTCGTCGGGCACGAAGCGCTCGCGCGGGACCTCGCCCATCGCCGCGACCACACGCGGATCGTTCACCGCCGTGGTGCGAAGCTGGCTCGCCACCATCGCGCGTCGCATCTGTTCGAAATTATGCTCGGTCACCGTGCTCGCCCCTACCAGGTGTCTTATTCTTACAAGACACTAAATCCATTGGCAATGCCATTATCGGACGTGTTGGTTAACGCCAAGTAAGGAGCGCGACGTTTACGACACCTCGCCGGGCGGTCATACCGTGTCGAAACAAGGGGTTCGTCGGCAACGCCTCAGGTGACGATGCGGGTTTCGGCCACCCGCTTCTTCAACAGGTCCCACGACGCCGTACCGTAGACGCCAAAGAAGCCGTTGCGGGTCGCGGGGCTGCTCATATTGTAGATACAAGCGTCCTCGCCCCCGGCCTCGGCCCAGGCATCCAGATTCGCCTCCATCACCTTGGCGGAGCGGGGATCGTGCATCAGCGTGTCGACGAACGCGACCAGCTGCTCCTGGACCTCCTTCGGGAAACGGCTCACATGGAGGTGGGTGTTGCCCTCATACCCGATCAGACGCAGCCCGTGCTCGCGCGCGATCGCCGCCTGCGCGGCATATTGCTTGCGCAGGCCGCCGACCGACAGGATGCGGTTTTCGGCGTCGCTGGGCGTCCCGATCAGGTTGGCCACGGCCCCGTCGATATCGTCGCGCGCCGCCAGATCGACCAGCGGCCCGTCGGTCGAGGTCAGCGTGCCGGTGACGTAGAAGGAGCTGATCCACGCGCCGAAATCCTCGTTGCGCGCGCCGGACATGTCGACGCCCTTCCACACCATCGCGCCCAGCCGGGGATTGGCGGGTTGCGTTCCCAGCACGATTTCATAGCCGCTGCCGCGCGCCATCTTGGCGATCTCGCCGCAGCGTTGCCCATACCATTGCTGCCAATGGCCGGTTTCGCCCCAGGCGGCCTTGGCCTGCGCCAGCGCATATTTCGACTGCGCATAGCTCCAGTTCCAGACCTCGTTCGAATATTCGACGATCGGCTTGTTGCGCGACTTGGACAGCGCCGAAAGAAACGCCCTGATTTCGGCGTCGCTGGCGGTATGGCGGATGCAGACCCAGGGCCGGACATTCAGGTCGTTGGCCAGCGCGAGACATTCCGCCAGCGGCAGGCCCGGATTGTCGAGCCGGTCGGTCGACTGCCAATCCTTGAACCGCAGCACCGAAAAGCCGTCGATCGCTTCCAGGAAGGTGGGATCCCACGTCTTTCCGGCCTTCCACTCCGCCACATGCTTGGCCGGCACCATGCTGACGACGGGCGGATTGTTCACGTCCGCGCCGTAGACCATCATCGGCATCGTCTGGATCGACGCCGCCTCGGGCGCCGCCTTGATCCGCAGGTAGTTCGATCCCTGCGCGATGGTCGTCGTGCGCGGAATGCGCACGCGCCCGACCCGGCCGGTCCACGACACGAGGAACTCCTCGCCTTGCGGCGGCAGCGGCAACATGCGGGTTAGATAACCGTTGCCGGGTCGCCATTCGCTGCCCTCCCGCGTCCAGTCGAGATGGGGTGGCCCGGGCGTCCAGTAATTGAGCGGCGAGAGATTCATGCCGAGCCGCAGCGGACCGGCCGGACGCGGCGCGGCCCCGGCCTCCGCCTCGCGCGAGCACCCCTGCGGCAGAATGGCGACTGCGCCCAGCTTGGCGGCGGTGGCGAGAACCTGACGGCGTGAAATCGGCATAAGCGCGGTTTCCCTCCAGTGGCGGGCGGATGCAGTTTTCTAGGCGCTATCGGCCGATCAATCCATGGCCGGTCACGCACCCGCGGCGTTGAAGACGGCAGACCGTGTGCGGCACCGGTCGGAAACCCCGAAGGGGGTCGAGCACAACGATTTCAATAAGGAATGGAGGCCCGAGCCGGAATCGAACCGGCGTGCAAGGATTTGCAGTCCTCTGCGTAACCACTCCGCCATCGGGCCGGAGGCGCGCAGATGCGGGCTTTTCCCGTGATTGGCAAGAGCGAGTTCGACGCCTTTTCGTTTGCATCGTCGCATCGCTGGCATCGCTCCATGCACGGTTGGTAACCGGCCATCAGCCTCGGCGGAAATTCGGCTATGCAATTATATTACGCATATAGGGTTTTATCGGTAATCTTTTAAGTTGCGACCGATGGTCGTGATGCGTATAGCGCGCGCCATGCCAGCCTACCGTTCCCGCACCACCACCCATGGCCGCAACATGGCCGGCGCACGCGGCCTGTGGCGCGCCACGGGCATGAAGGACTCCGATTTCGGAAAGCCGATCATCGCG
>NZ_JBMDXG010000159.1:0-2537 GCF_048594985.1 Sphingomonas sp.
GAGGTGGTGCTGGCGATGAACGCGACACTCGAGGGGCAGACGACCGCGCACTATATCGCCGAGCGGATCGAACGCTTTCCCGTGCGCGTGACGCAACTCGCGCATGGGCTGCCCGTCGGTGGCGAACTGGACTATCTGGACGAAGGGACGCTGGCGCAGGCGCTGCGCGCGCGGCGCCCGGTGGGCTGAGACGGCGCGCGGGAGAATGGTCATGGGCGTGACGGGGATCGGCGGCTTCTTCTTCCGGGCGAAGGATCCGGAGGCGCTCGGCGCGTGGTACAAGGACGTGCTGGGCGTGGGCGGCGGCGCGGATAGCTGGGTCTGGCGGCAGGAAGCGGGGCCGACCGTGTTCGCGCCGTTCAGGGCCGACACGACCTATTTCGCCGCGGACAAGCCATTCATGCTCAACCTGCGCGTCGCCGATCTCGACGCGCTGACCGCGACGCTGGCGGCCAAGGGGATCGAGGTCACGACCGATCCCGATTGGGATGCGCCCGAGACGGGCCGCTTTGCACGCATCCACGATCCCGAAGGCAATCCGATCGAACTGTGGCAGCCGCCCGCCGACTGACCCGATCAGGCTGATCGAACGGCTTCGCTTGAACTCGCGCGCGCCGGGGCATATTTTCCGCTCATGGCCATTCTTCCGATCCTCGAAGCGCCGGACCCCCGGCTGCGCGTCAAGTCCGCCCCGGTCGAGGCGGTCGACGATGCGTTGCGCGCGCTGATCGCCGACATGTTCGAGACGATGTACGACGCTCCCGGCATCGGCCTGGCCGCGATCCAGGTCGGCGTGCCGAAGCGCGTGCTGGTGATCGACCTGCAGGAGGAGGAAGGCGAGGACGGGCAGCCAGTCCGCAAGCCGATGGTCTTCATCAATCCCGAGCTGAGCGAGCCGGTCGAGGACATGCGGACCTATACCGAGGGCTGCCTGTCGGTGCCCGACCAGTTCGCCGATATCGACCGCCCGGCGGAAATCCGCGCGCGCTGGCTCGACGAGCAGGGCGTCGCGCATGACGAACGGATCGGGGGAATGCTCGCCACCTGCCTCCAGCACGAGATGGACCATCTGGAGGGCATCCTCTTCATCGACCATCTGTCGCGGCTGAAGCGCGAGATGGTGCTGAAGAAGCTGGAAAAGGCGCGCCGGCAGAAGAAGGCCGCGTAAGCCGGCCGATCTTCGGCTTTTCCATTCGCACCGAGCTTGTCGGAGTGCGGATCACCGTTCCCGCTCGGTCTCGTTAGAGCAGGAACGTGCTTCGACAGGCTCAGCACGAACGGTGTTACATACTGCCCGTAACGGTAGCCGGTCAGTAGGCGATCGTCGCCAGCGCCTCGCGGCAGTCGCGCGCGCATTCGCGGCACATTTCGGCGCAGCGCCGGCAATGTTCATGGTCGTGCTTTTCGCATTCGTCGGCGCAGATGTCGCAGATCGTGATGCACGCCTGAAGCATGGCGCGCAGCGCGCTTTCATTGCTGCCCGCGCGGCGGACCGCGAGGCGCGCGGTCGCGGCGCACACATCGGCGCAGTCGAGGCAGACGCGGATGCACTGCGTCATGTCCATGTCCTCGGCCGAGCAGGCATCGGCGCAGGACGTGGCGATCAACCCGCAATACATGGCATGCTTGGCGGCCTCCGCCAGCGGCTCGTTGACGTGCCCGCCGACATCGGGGTGGGCGGCGATCATCTTGCGGATGGACATGTGCGCTCTCCTCTTCCTTTACCTGACCGAACGGCGCGGACGGGCGGAGCGTTCCGGATTGCCCTTGCGCGAAAGCGTGAAGTGAGTTATGTTCACGTTTAGTTCCGGGGAGGATCATGGACGCGCTTTCTATCATCGTCGTCGCGATCGCCGCGCTGGCGGCGGGTCTCGCGGTCGGCTGGCTGCTGGCGGGGCGTGCGGCGGCGGCGCTACGCAGCGAGCGCGACCGGTTCGAGGAACGTGCCGGGCGTGCCGAGCTGGTGCAGCGCACGCTCGACGCGGTCAGCCGCGAACGTGACCTCGCCCAGCGCGAGCTGGCGGCGGAGCGCGCGGCTGGCGAGGAACGCGCGCGCGCATTCGAAGCGCGCCTGACCGAGCTGCGTGAGGCGAAGGACGCGCTGTCGGCGCAGTTCAACGAGGTGGGCACGAAGCTGCTGGCCGATGCGCAGCGCCAGTTCCTCGAGCGCGCCGACGCGCGTTTCCGCCAGTCGGAGGAAAAGAGCGGCGACCAGCTCAAGGCGTTGCTCCAGCCGGTGAGCGAGCGGCTCCAACGCTATGAAGAGGGCGTGGCCAAGGTCGAGGCGGAGCGGCGCGACGCGTTCGGCGATCTGCGCGGCCTGATCGAAGGGATGCGCGCGGGGCAGGAACGGGTGAGCCAGGAGGCGGCCAAGCTGGTCAACTCGCTGCGCGCGGCGCCCAAGGCGCGTGGGCGCTGGGGCGAGCAGCAGTTGCGCAACGTGCTCGAATCGTGCGGGCTGGCCGAGCACACCGACTTCCAGATGGAGGTCAGCGTTGCGCTCGACGACGGCGCGCGGCTTCGCCCCGACGCGATCG
>NZ_JBMDXG010000016.1:0-11124 GCF_048594985.1 Sphingomonas sp.
CCCAAGCCCGGGGATCCCACCGCCACCGGCCGAACGGCGTGGGGGTGAAGCCGGACGGGCCCCGCTCGCCCCGGCCGGGTGGGTGGGAAGCCCCTACCGCAGGCAGGCGTCGTAGCCGCCGCGATGGACGATGCCGATGCGGCGGACGATGGCGTTGCCGTAGCGGCGGGTGGCGCCCGACGGCGCGATCGCCTCGCGCTTGGCGGGGAGGGGCAGGACGGCGGCGATGCGTGCGGCCTCGGTCGGGGTCAGGCGGCTCGCGTCGTGGTGGAAGTACCGCATCGCGCCCGCATTGACGCCATAGGTGTGGATGCCGGTCTCGGCGATGTTGAGATAGACTTCCATGATCCGGTGTTTGGTCCACAAAGTCTCGATCAGCAACGTGAACCACGCCTCCAGCCCTTTGCGGAGGTAGGAACGGCCCTGCCACAGGAACGCGTTCTTCGCCGTCTGCTGGCTGACGGTCGATCCGCCGCGCAGGCGGCGGCCGGCGGCATTGCCCTCGAACGCCTTCTGGATCGCGGTCAGATCGAAACCGTGATGCGTGCAGAAATTGCCGTCCTCCGCCGCGATCGCCGCGCGGGCCATGTTCGGATCGATCCGGCGCAGCGGCATCCAGTCCTTCGTGATCATGTGCCCGCCGAACAGATCGCCCAGCATCGTGATCGTCACGGGCGGCGGCACGAAGCGATAGGCCAGCACCCACAGGATCGAGCCGAGCACGAATGCGATCAGCGCGCGCAGCAGCCAGCGGAGGATGCGGCGCGGCCAGGAGAATGCGGACGGGGAGCGACGGCCGGGCCGTGCGCGCGCGGGCGAGGGCATGTCCGGCTGTTAGCCAAGCCGCGCGGGCGGAACAACGGCCGTGCGCCGCCGCTTTCCCACGGGCGGATCAAACCCTAAGGATCGTTCATGCCCCGCCGCCCGACCCCCGGCCTTCCCAGCCGCCAGCAGATCCTGGACTTCATCACCGGCAGCGATCAGCCCGCCGGCAAGCGCGAGATCGCCAAGGCGTTCGGGCTGCACGGCAACGAGAAGATCCAGCTCAAGGCCCTGCTGAAGGACATGGCCGACGAAGGACTGATCGACAGCGCGCCGGGCCGCGCCTTCCACAAGATGGGGGGCGTGCCCAAGGTGACGGTGCTGCGGATCGTCGACGTCGACGACAGCGGGCAGGCGTCGGCCGTGCCCGAAAGCTGGCATGCCGACGTCCCCGCGCCGAAACTGCGCGTGATCGAGCGCGGCAAGCGCGGCGCGGCGCTGGGCGTCGGCGACCGCATCCTCGCGCGGACCGAGGAGGCGGGCAAAGGCTGGGTCGCGCATCCGATGAAGCGGCTGGCCAAGGGCGAGGAGCAGGTGCTGGGTGTGCTGCACGAGGAAGGCAGCCGGCTGTGGCTGAAGCCCGTCGACAAGCGCGAGCGGCGCGAACTGCCCGTATCCGACGCGGGCGAGGCGCGGCCGGGCGACCTCGTGCTGGCGGAAAAGGCCGGGCGGCCGCCGCGCATTACCGCGCGCGTGGTCGAGCGGCTGGGCGAGCCGTTCGCGCCGCGCAGCTTCAGCCTGATCGCGATCCACAAACATGGCATCCCCGACCGTTTCAACGAGGAGACGATCGCCGAGGCCGAGCGGATGGCGAAGGAGCCGCTGGGCGCCATCGGGGAAGGCGGCCGCGAAGACCTGCGCCACCTGCCGATCGTCGCGATCGATCCGGCCGACGCGCGCGACCATGACGATGCGGTGTGGGCCGCGCCCGACGAGGATCCCGCCAATCCGGGCGGCTTCCGCGCAATCGTCGCGATCGCGGACGTCAGCTTCTACGTCCGGCCGGGATCGGAACTGGACCGCGAGGCGCGGCGGCGCGGCAACAGCGTCTATTTTCCCGACCGCGTGGTGCCGATGCTGCCCGAGGAATTGTCGGCCGACATCTGTTCGCTGAAAGAAGGGCAGGATCGCGCGGCGCTCGTCTGCCACATGACGCTCGACGCGCGCGGGGCGATGACGGCGTGGCGCTTTACCCGCGCGGTGATCCGGGTGGCGGCGAACATCGCTTACGAGGATGCGCAGGCGGCGATCGATGCGGGTGAGGAGGCCCGTGCTTCGACCTCGCTCGGCACGAACGGGGAAACAGGAAGGCCGGCCCCCGATCCACTCGTCCCGAGCTTGTCGAAGGACGTGATAGAGGCGCTGAAACAGCTCTGGGCCGCATGGGGGGTGCTGGCCAGGGCGCGCGACAAGCGCGAACCGCTCGACCTCGATCTGCCCGAGCGGCGGGTGATGCTCGACGAGAAGGGGCGCATCCTGTCGGTCGCCCCGCGCGAGCGGCTCGACGCGCATCGGCTGATCGAGGATTTCATGATCGCAGCCAACGTCGCCGCCGCCAAGGCGCTGGAGGCGAAGAAGGCGCCGGTCATGTACCGCGTGCACGAGCCGCCGAGCCGCGAGAAGCTGGTCGCGCTCAAGGAGTATCTCGACACGTTCGGGATCAGCTTCGCGATGGGGCAGGTGATCCGCCCGGCGACCTTCAACCGCCTGCTGGAACTGGTCGGCGAGCGGGACGAGCGCCCGCAGATCATGGAGCAGGTGCTGCGCACGCAGACGCAGGCCTATTACGCGCCGACCAATGCGGGCCATTTCGGCCTCGCGCTGGGCAGCTACGCGCATTTCACCAGCCCGATCCGGCGCTATGCCGACCTGCTCGTCCACCGCTCGCTGGTCGGCGCCGATCGGCTCGACCCCGCCGAGAAGCAGACCGCGCTGCCGGCGGCGGATGCGGAGGGGCTCGCGCGGATCGGCGAGCTGATCAGCGCCGCCGAACGGCGCGCGATGGAGGCGGAGCGCGAGACGATCGATCGCTATGTCGCGGCCTATCTGGCGACACGCGTCGGCGATCTGGTCGACACGCGGATCACGGGCGTGCAGGCGTTCGGCTTCTTCGCGACGGTGGTGGGGCTGGGGGGCGACGGGCTGGTGCCGGTCTCGACGCTGGGCCGCGAATATTTCCGCTATGACGAGGCGGCGCACGCGCTGGAGGGCGAGGAGACGGGCACGCGGTACACGTCCGGCATGTTGCTCAAGCTGCGGCTGGCGGAGGCCAATCCGATTTCGGGCGCGCTGCGGTTCGAGGTGGACGGCACGGAGGGGGAAAGCGGCACGACCTCGCCGCGTCAGGCGCGCAAGGACCGGATGATCAACCGGCGCGGCCGGCCGGGCAATATCCGCCACAGCAACCGGCGGCGCTGACGCGCAACGGGATTGCCGCAGCGTGGCACGCGCGTCATGGGGCTGTCATGATGCGGCGTCAGGTGCCTGCGCGGAAAGGACATTCCCGAATGCGATCGATCATGCGCGGCCTTGCGGCGGCGGCGGCTGTTCTGGCCGGGGCCGGCGGCGTGGCGGCGCCCCCGCCCGCGAAACCGGCATTGGTGGTCGCGATCTCGGTCGACCAGTTTTCGGACGAGCTATTCCGGCGTTATCGCCCGACCTTCACGCAGGGCCTCAGGCGGATGGCGGACGGCATCGCCTTCACCGGCTATCAGAGCCACGCGGGGACCGAGACCTGTCCCGGCCATTCGACTTTGCTGACCGGGCGTCATCCGTCGGGCACGGGCATTCCGGCCAATGACTGGCTCGACCGCACGACGTGGAAAGAGATTTACTGCGTGACCGTGCCGGGCGCGGACAAGGATGCGCGCGGCCCGCAGAATCTGCGCGCCAGCACGTTCGGCGAATGGCTGAAGCAGGCCGAGCCGCGCGCGCGCGTCGTGTCCATTTCGGGCAAGGACCGGTCGGCCATCATGATGGGCGGGCACAAGGTCGACGCGGTCTATTGGTGGCAGGACGGCAAGGGCTTCACCACCTCGTCCTACGCGGGCCCCGCGACGCGTGACGTCACCGTGCCGGCCGAGCGCTTCAACGCCGGCATCGCGAAGGCATGGGCGCGGACCAAGCCGCAGCTGTGGCCGACCGACATTTCCGCCGCCTGCCGCGCGCTGCAGAAGGACGAGACGTTCGGCCGGATCACGCGCAACGGCCATGTCCCGCCTGACATCGCGGTGGCCGCGATGGCCGCGCCCGATTACCTCGGCACGTCGGCCTTTCATGATCAGGTGCGCGGATCGCCGATGCTCGACCGGCTGACGCTGGATTTCGCCAAGCAGGTGATCACGCAGCGCCGGCTCGGCAGGGGGCGCGCCACCGATTTGCTGGCGCTGAGCTTCTCCGCCACCGACTCGATCGGCCATCGCTTCGGCAATGGCGGCCCGGAGGAGTGCGTCCAGATGGCGGCGCTCGATAAGACGCTGGGCGAATTGTTCGCGCAACTCGACGCCTTGCGCGGCCCCTATGTGGTCCTGCTGAGCGCGGACCATGGCGGTTTCGACGCGGCCGAGCGCGCCAAGGCGCAGCATGCCGACGCCTATCGCCTCGACAGCGATGCCTTCCGCGCGGAGATGAAGGCCGCGCTGCGCGCCCGGCTCGGCATCGCCGATCCGATCGCGACCGATGACCTGCAGCAGCTTTACATCAAGGCGGCGCCGGGCACGCCCGACTTCGCGCGCATCGAACAGGCGGCGATCGCGTGGTTGCGGCAGCGGCCCGAGGTGGCGGCGGCGCATGGCCGCGCGGAGGTGGCGGCGGCCAAGCCGCCACGCGGCAAGCCGGTGACCGAGCTGACCCTGCTCGAGCGGTTCAACGAAAGCTACGTGCCGGATCGCAGCGGCGACATCTTCGTCGCGTACAAGCCGCACGTCAGCTTCGGCATTCCAGGCAAGCCCGCGTCGAGCGTGGCAGGACATGGCACGCCGTGGGATTATGACCGGCAGGTGCCGATCCTGTTCTGGTGGCGCGGCGTTTCGTCCGAGGAGCGGGCGGAGCCGGCCGAGACGATCGACATTGCCCCGACGCTGGCGGCGGTCACGGGGGTGCCGGCGCCGGAGGTCGACGGGACATGCCTGAAGCAGGTGGCGCGGACCTGCCCCTGACCGGCGCGAGAGGATCGCGCTCTAGCGTTTTACGCCCGCGATCACCGACGGCTGCACGAGCGCGGCCTCGGCGGCGCAGGAACCCGCATCGGGTGCGAGCGCGGGATTGGCGCGTGCGTGCGCCAGTTCGGCCCGCGCGGCGGCGGCATCGGCCTGGTAGGCGGCCGACTGGCGGATCGCCTGCATCGTCACGGTGGCGCCCAGCCGGCCGGCCTCGACCGCGCTCATATTGTGCGCGCCGCAGACGATGCGGCTCTCGCCATAAGCGCGTGCGCGGGCGAGGATCGGCATCGCGCGGTCGGGCGCGAGATCGGACAGGATCAGCCCGAATGTCCAGCCCCGCGTCGTATGCCCCGACGGGTAATCATAGCTCTTGCCGAGTTCCTCGCGCGCCTCGCAGATTGCGCCCTTGTCGATCAGGAACGGGCGCAGCCGCTTCCACCGGTCCTTCGCCGCATTGTTCGCGCGGGCGGTGTCGGCGGTGGCGTTGGTCAGCAGCCGATAGGTGAGGGGCGTCGCCTCGGGCGACAGCGTGACGCCCGCCGCGCAGCTGAAATCCTTCATCACCTGCGGGGTCGCGGATGCGACGTCGGCCGCCGCGAGCCCGTAGCGCGGGGTTCCGGCGAGCCGCCGCGTCGCTTTGAAGACACGCCGGTCGGCCTCATAGCGGATGTCGCCCTTCACCGGCGGGGGCGGGACGACCGCGGTCAGATCGACCGTCTCGGCAAGATATCCGGGCCGTTCGGCCGCCGCGACCATCATGACGGCGGCCGCGAGCAGGGGGGCGATCTTCAATCCGTCATGCATTTGCGGCGCGGCCTCGTGCTCGATCAAAGGCGGGGAAGGGTGACGCCGGTCTGCGCCATATATTTGCCCGCGCGGTCGGCATAGCTGACCTCGCACGGCTCATTGCCCTGGAGGAACAGGAACTGGCACGCGCCTTCATTGGCGTAGATCTTGGCGGGAAGCGGCGTCGTGTTCGAGAATTCGAGCGTGACGTGCCCCTCCCAACCGGGTTCGAGCGGCGTGACGTTCACGATGATCCCGCAACGCGCATAGGTCGACTTGCCGAGGCAGATGACCAGCACGTCGCGCGGCACGCGGAAATATTCGACCGTGCGCGCGAGCGCGAAGCTGTTGGGCGGGATGATGCACACGTCGGTCTTGCGATCGACGAAGCTGTTTGCGGCGAAATCCTTGGGATCGACCGTCGCCGAATCGACATTGGTGAAGATCTTGAATTCGTCGGCGACGCGCGCGTCATAGCCGTAGGAGGATAGGCCGTAGCTGATGCAGCCGTCGCGGCGCTGCGCCTCGACGAACGGCTCGATCATCCCGCTGGTCGTGGCCTGTTCGCGGATCCAGCGGTCGGAAAGAATGGACATTGGCGGCCTTGGCTGGGGTTGGAAGCCGCTTGTTGCCGGATGGACGGGAACCGGCAAGCCCCCAAGCCGTCACCCCGGACATGTTCCGGGGCCCACCTTCCCTCCGCACCGGCGTCGCGGGAGTTGAGGTGGATGCCGGGACAAGCCCGGCATGACGGGAAGAGGTGTCGCGCCTCAGCAGAAGCGGTTGAACAAATTCTCCAGACGCTCCTGCTGGCCGGACTTCGGCTGCGGGTCGAGGTTCTGCGACGTGGCGAGGTCGGCGATGTCGGCGAGCGAGCCGCTCGCGACCTTCTGGCCCAGATCGCTGCCCCAGCCGGCGTAACGGTCCTTGCGGATCGCATCGACGCGGCCGTCCTCGATCAGCGCCGCCGCGTTGAGCAGGCCCTTCGCGATCACGTCGATCCCGCCGATATGGCCGTAGAACAGGTCGGCGGCGTCGACGCTCTGGCGGCGCACCTTCGAATCGAAGTTGAAGCCGCCGGTGGTGAAGCCGCCGGCGCGGATCACCTCGACCATCGCGATCGTCAGTTCCTCGACCGAGTTGGGGAATTGATCGGTGTCCCAGCCATTCTGGTGGTCGCCGCGATTGGCATCGATCGAGCCGAAGATGCCGAGCGCGTTGGCCATCGCCAGCTCATGTTCGAACGTGTGGCCGGCGAGCGTGGCATGGTTCGCCTCGATATTGACCTTGACCTCGTTCTCCAGGCCATAGGCCTTGAGGAAGCCGTACACGGTCGCCGTGTCGAAGTCGTACTGGTGCTTGGTCGGCTCGTGCGGCTTCGGCTCGATCAGGACGGTGCCCTTGAAGCCGATCTTGTGCTTGTGCTCGACCACGAGGTTGAGGAAGCGGCCGAGCTGGTCGAGCTCCTTCTTCAGGTCGGTGTTGAGGAGCGTGTCATAGCCCTCGCGGCCGCCCCACAGGACGTAATTCTCGCCGCCCAGGCGATGCGTCGCGTCGAGCATCTGGCGGACCTGCATGCCGGCGAAGGCGACCACTTCCGGGTTCGGGTTGGTCGCGCCGCCCGCCATGAAGCGCGGGTGGCTGAACAGGTTGGCGGTGCCCCACAGGAGCTTGATGCCGGTCTCGCTTTGCAGGCGTTCGAAATCGTCGACCGCCTCGGCCAGATATCTGGTGTGTTCGGCGGCGTTGTTGGCGGTCGCCATTACGTCGACGTCGTGGAAGCAGTAGAAGGGCACGTCGAGCTTCTTGATGAAGTCGAAGCCTTCGGTCCGCTTCACCGCCGCCGCCTGGCTGTCCATCGCGCCGGCGAGCCACGGGCGCTTGAACGTGCCCGCGCCGAAGATGTCGTTCCCGGGCCACGAAAAGGTGTGCCAGAAGCAGACGGCGAAGCGAAGGTGATCCTCCATCCGCTTGCCGAGCACGACCCGGTCCTTGTCATAGAAGCGGTAGGCGAGCTCGTCGTTCGTGTCCGGCCCCTTGAAGGTGATCGGCGCGATATCGGCGAAATAGGTCGGCTGGATGGACATTACTGGCCTTTCACTTTCGGACTGATGTGGGGGTAGGCGGCGCGGAACGCGGCCTTTTTCGGAGCAAGGAGATCGACGTCACGGGCGTCGGGTTCGACGACGCGCTCGACCGGGGGCGGCACGCACACGTCGCGCGGATCGGCGCGGTCGACCGCGACCTGCGCCAGCCGCGCCGCGCCGAGCGCGGGGCCGACCTCGCCGCCGCGCAGGTAAACGAGCGGCGTATCGAACGCGGCGCTGATGATCCGGCCCCAATAGGCCGAACGCGCGCCGCCGCCGATGACCGCGAGCCGGTCGATCGTCGTGCCCGCGTCGCGCAGCGCGCCGAGCCCGTCGGCGAGCGTGAAGGCCACGCCCTCCAGCACCGCCTGCGCCAGGCGTCCCGGCCCGGTTTCATAATCGAGGTTGAGGAAGGCGCCGCGCACCAGCGCGTCATTGTGCGGCGTGCGCTCGCCCGAGAGGTAGGGCAGGAACAGTTCCTTGCCCGCCGCCGGCCCGGTCTCCTCGGCGCGCGCGAACAGTTCGGGCGCGTTGGCGGCGCCGGTCAGCTTCGCCACCCAGTCGATGCAGGCGGCCGCGCTCAGGTGCACCGCCATCTGGTGCCACATGGCGGGCAGAGCGTGGCAGAAAGCGTGGACCGCGCCCGCCACGTTGGGGCGTAATTCGTCGGTGGCGACGAAGATCACGCCCGACGTGCCGAGCGAGAGCAGGGCGTCGCCGTCCGCCACCACGCCGACGCCGACCGCGCCGGCGGCATTGTCGCCACCGCCGCCGACCACGGGCACCGGCTCCATGCCCCACAATTCGGCGATTTCGGGACGCAACATGCCGGTGATCGCCGACCCTTCGAACAGAGCGGGCATCTGGTCCCGCGTGAGCCCGGTCGCGGCGAGGAGGGTATCGCTCCAGTCGCGCTTGCCGACGTCGAGCCACAGCGTGCCCGCGCTGTCCGACATGTCCGACGCCTTGTCGCCGGTCATGCGCAGGCGGACATAGTCTTTGGGCAGCAGGACGGTGCGGACCTGATCGAAGATGGCGGGTTCGTGCTTGCGGACCCAGGCGAGCTTGGGCGCGGTGAAGCCCGGCATGACGAGGTTGGCGCCGATCCCGTGGAAATCGGCCGCCGCCTCCAGCTCCGCGCATTCCTCGTGGCTGCGCCCGTCGTTCCAGAGGATCGCGGGGCGGAGCGGCCGGTCATCCGCGCCGAGCAGGGTCGCGCCGTGCATCTGCCCGGCGAGCCCGATCCCCTGCACCGCGCGGCGCACCGCCGGATCGATCGCGCGGACCGCCGCCTGCGTGGCGGTCCACCAATCCTCTGGCGCCTGTTCGGACCAGAGAGGCTGCGGCCGCGTGACGGTGAGCGCGGCGGTGCCCTGGCCCGCGACCGATCCGTCGGCCGCGATCACCACGGCCTTCACGCCCGACGTGCCGATGTCGATCCCTAGGAACATGCCTGCCCGCTTACTTGGTGAAGGGATCGATCGTCTTGATCGTCCCGTCGGGGTTGAAGGTTAGTTCGGTCACCTTGACGCTGCGCAGGTGGTTCTTATCCGACAGCTGCGTATCGGCGTAGAACAGCCACCATTTGCCGTCATGCTGAATGATCGAATGGTGCGTGGTCCAGCCCTGCACGGGCTTCAGGATATGGCCCTTGTAGGTGAAGGGGCCGTAGGGGCTCGTGCCGACCGCATAGTTGATGAAGTGCGTGTCGCCGGTCGAGTAGGTATAATAATATTTGCCGTCCTTCTTGAAGGTCCAGGAGGCCTCGAAGAAGCGGCGCTCGTGATCGCCGCCGAGGACGGGCTTGCCCTTCTCGTCCAGGATCACCGCGTTGCGCGGCTTTTCCGCGAACTGCTTGAGGTCGCCGGTCAGCTTGACGACCTGGCCCGACAGAGCCGGCTTGTCGTCCTGCTGCAGATCGGTGTCCGACCCGTTCGGATCATATTTGCCGTCCTTCCAGCGCTGGAGCTGGCCGCCCCAGATGCCGCCGAAATACATGTAGGCCGCGCCGTCATCGTCGACGAACACCGCCGGATCCATCGAGAAGGAGCCCTTGATCGGCTCCGGCTCGGCCTTGAACGGGCCCATCGGATTGTCCGAGGTGGCGACGCCGATCTTGAACGCGCCGAGACCGTTCTTGTCCTTCGACTTATCGCGCGCCGGGAAGAACAGATAATAGGTCCCGTTGCGGAATGCGGCGTCGGGCGCCCACATCTGCTGCGACGCCCAGGGCACGTCCTTCACGTCGAGCGCGACGGGGCCGATCGTGACGGGCGCGCCGACCCGGTCCATCCGCAGGACGCGGTAATCGTGCATCGCATATTGGTTGCCGAGGTCGTCGTTCGGGATGTCGGTTTCGACGTCGTGCGAAGGGTAGACGTAGATCTTGCCGTCGAAGACGTGGGCCGAGGGATCGGCGGTGTAGATTTCGGTCACCAGCGGCTGCGACAGATAGCCGCGCCCGTCGGGCGAGCGTGCCGGCACCTTCGGCGCGCCGGCGGCGGCCGTCTGGTTGTTCGCGGCGGCACCGTCGTCGCTCGCGCTGCATGCCAGCGGCAGCGGCATCAGCGACAATGCGATCGCGACCCGCCCGAACTTTCCAACGGCCATTCAACCCTCCTGAGTTTCGCTATTTTGTCCCGCCACGCTTAGGCCAGCTTTTGGACGGGGCAAAGACCATTGCCCCGATGTGCCGCCCAGCGAAAGTGTTAGCGGTAACATACCGCCTGGACGGCAAGGATCAAGCATCATCGCCGCGATGGTGCGATCGTTTCGGAACCGTTCGTGGCCGCGACTGTTCACCGCCCGAGCTCTTTCGACGGAGATGCTGGATGGCCGATACTGAAACTGGCGGCGAGACCCCCGCAACCACGACCGACGCGCCCAAGCCGCGCCGCAAGCGCGCCGCCCGCGCGACGGCGGCCTCGCCCGCCGCGTCGAACGGGGAGGGTACGGCCGCGCCGAAAAAGCGCGGGCGCCCCGCCGCCGCCAAGTCGGGCACGGCCAAACGCACCACCACGACCACACGCAAGCCCGCCGCCAAGCGCGGCCGTCCGGCGGCGGCCAAGCCGCGCGCCGCCGCCAAATCTCGCGCGAGCAGCGCGAGCCGCGCCAGCGCGCCGTCGGTCAATGCCAAGCAGGTCGCGATCGGCGCCGGTTTCCTGGGCGCGGTCGCGGCGGGTGTCGCGGCCTTCTTCGGCCGCAAGAAAATCGGCGCGGTCATCGCCGACCAGAAGGGAGAGGCCACGCCGGCCGACAAGCCCGCTTCA
>NZ_JBMDXG010000160.1:0-2218 GCF_048594985.1 Sphingomonas sp.
CGTCGATCCGTCGACGCGATATAAGCCATGGCGCGCCGAAGGATCAAAGGTAGCGCCGCCTGGATGTCACGACGATTGTCCGGGAGCACGTCGCATCAGCCAAAGATGCAGCCGGCCCTCCGCCGCATCCGCCTCGGCCACAACGCGGAAGCCGCGCCGCTCGTAGAAGCGCACATTGTAGGGGATTGGCGCCAGCAGATAGCAGGGCGTGCCGTCGCGATCGATCTTTTCGAATCGCGAGCGCATGAGCGAGGTCGCGATGCCGTGCCGCTGAACCGCCGGATCGACGCCGAGAAGCGAGAGATACCAGTGCGGTTCGTCACGCCGGAGGCGATGCAGATGCGCGAGATCGGCCATCAGACCCCGGATGCGCGACCAGACGGCCTCGCCGATCAGTTGCGGCACGTCCCAAAGCCCCGATCGTCGAAGCACGGCTTCGGAGGGAGGCTGGGAGCCGGGCGGAAACCAGAGCGCAAGGCCACGCAACTGATCGTCGACCTCCGCCAACCCGTCGAGCATGACATAGCGGATCATGGCCGCGGCGAGCTTCGGTGCCAGCGCGCTGCGCTGCGCGGGATCCGGCAGAATCCACGCCAGTCCGGGATCATGGAAGAAGGCTGGGCCAGCGACATTGGCCGCGGCGTCGATGTCGCTCATGGTGAAGGGGCGCACGGCGCCGGTCACGCGACCGATCTCTTTCCCAGCGGCCGCCCGTCCTCGGCAATCATGGCGCCGCGACCTCGACGTCGTTGAAGATCAGCGACGCCATGAAGCCCATGCGAAAGCCCTGGACGCGCGTGCTATGCGCCATCAGCCAGGACCAGCCCGGTGACAGCAGCGGCACCATATATCCCTTCTGCAGCAGGTATTTCTGAATCTCGTCCAGCTTTTCGGCGCGGGCAGCGCCGGAGAGCGCCCGCTGCGCTTCGAGAAGGGCATCGAGTTCGGCATCGATGCCCATATTCACGAAGCCGGGGCGTTTCCAAAGGAAATACAGATAGTTGGGATCGACACCCGAAACGCCGGACACCCACAGCGCCGGTTCGCCCTCATCCGAGGCGTTGGCGGTGGCGAGCATATGGAAGAACGTCGTCGGCTCCAGCGCCTGGATCTCGGCCTTGACCCCGATGGCCGCGAGATCCTGCTCCCTGATCTGGTAGGTGCCCGTCCAGCCTTCGCGGGCGGGTCCGAGAATGCGCATCCTGAGCGGATGGTCCGCCCCGTAGCCGGCCTTCGCCAGAAGCGCCTTTGCTCCCTCGGGGTCGTAGGGGGCGCCCCAGGCGGCGCAATGCTGCGGATCATTCCCGAAGAGGCCGGGCGCGATCGGGCAATCGGCGACGCGCGTGAGACCCGCGAAGGCGATCTCGGCATAGGACTGCCGGTTGAGAGCCATCGCAATCCCACGGCGGACATCCGGATTGTCGAAGGGTGGCACGCGCCAGGTAAAACCGGCGAACATGATCTCGCCGGTGAGATCGGCCGAATAGAGGGCAATGCCGGGATCGCCGCCGGACGAACCGGCATCGGCGATCGACGGGTCGGCCATGTCGACCTCACCGGACCGCAAGGCGGCCATGCGCGCGACCGCTTCCGGAATGACGCGAAGCGTCAGGCGCTCGACATGCGGCGGCCCCGGATTGCGGACCAGCGGATTGACGTTGCGATAGTTCCGGTTCGCCTCGAGCTCCACGCGGTCGTTGCGGACCCAGTTCACGAGACGAAACGGTCCAGTTCCGATCGGTTGAAAGACTTGGCCTGCGACGGCCGCCGGACAGATGACGGCACTGGGTGGGCTGGTCAGGAACGAGACCAGAGGCTCGAAACGCTCGCCAAGACGGATCGTCACGACGTCGCCGGCAACATCGGTTGCGACGACCGGCCCCCAGGCCGGCGCGTTCGGGTTGATCGTCGCGGGATCGAGCGCGCGATCGACGCTCGCCTTCACGCCCGCCGCATCGAGCACGCTCCCGTCGTGACACTGAACACCGTCGCGAATGGCAAACGCATAGGACAAGCCGTCCTCGCTGACCGTCCAGGACTTCGCGATTCCGGGGTGGATGGAGCCATCGACGTCCATGGTCAGGAGCGTGTCGAAGATGAGCGACGCCACCTGCATGGCGCGGGTCGAGCCGTCGCGCTGCGGGTCGAGACCGTCCGCATCGAACTCGCGCGCCACCGTGAGGCTGGCCGCGTCAGCGGATCCGAGCGGCGCCGCGAC
>NZ_JBMDXG010000161.1:0-2817 GCF_048594985.1 Sphingomonas sp.
GCGCGAGCACCAGCCCGATCCAGAACCGCCGGGCCATGTCGGCCAGTTCGGGGCTGGGGCCATGGTCCAGGGAAACCAGCTCGGGCTCTAGCGCCATGCCACAGATCGGGCAGGCGCCGGGATGTTCCTGCCGCACTTCGGGATGCATCGGGCAGGTCCAGATCGCGCCGGCGGGCGCATCGACTGGCGCTTGCGGGGTGAGATAGCGCTCGGGATCGGCGATGAACTTGCCCCGGCAGCCGGCGCTGCAGAAATGAAACGGGTGCCCGGCATGATCCGCGTGATGCGCAGTCTTCGCCGGGTCGACGCTCATCCCGCAGACGGGATCCTTCACCATTCCTGACCGGGCGCCGTCGTGGTGATGGGTATGCTCATGATCGGCGTTCGCGTGGTCGTGATGATGCGCCATGGCAGCGATTCCTTGAGTGACGCTCCCTCTTTGCACCTTGGCACGATGTCAGGGTCAAGCGGTAATGTTCACGACGATCCGGCCGATCGATCGTCATCAGAAAGACCGAAGGTATCCTTGCGAATGACAGCGTCATCCCGTCGCTCTTCCGTCCGGCCGTTTTCTGGAACTAACAAGTGTGCTAGCCCCGCCGGGATGGAACCCAGCGGAACCACCGGACAGGAAGGCTCGGAAAACAGCGATGTCGCGCCGGCTGGCGGCGCCCTGGTCGCCATGCCGGCGGCGACATCCCAGATCGCCTGGGCGGTGACCCGCATGCGCGCGGGCGGGCGGATCGTCGTTAACGAAACGCTGCTTGCCGCCTACCAGGCCGCCAGCTCGCCGCATTCGCTGCGCGCCCTGAAGAGCGACCTGGAGGCGTTCGACCTCTGGTGCCGTCGGACGGGCCGCATCGCGCTGCCAGCGACTCCCGAGACCGTTGCCGACTATCTCGACGCGCGGGCGGGGCAGGGGGCCAGGCCCGCCTCGCTCGGCCGCTACAAGGCCTCGATCGCCAAGATCCACCAGCTGCTCGACCTCAAGGACCCGACCCAGGCCGAACTGGTGAAGCTGCGGCTGCGCGCGATCAAGCGCGAGAAAGGCACCGCGCAGGCGCAGGCGCGGCCGCTGCGCTTCAAAGGCCCGGTGCGCGACGTAGCGTGTGACAAGCCCCGCGGGATCAACGTGCGCGCGCTGCTGGAAGCCTGCGCGGACGATCTGCCGGGCTTGCGCGATCGCGCGCTGCTCTCGGTCGCCTACGATACCGGCCTGCGCGCCTCGGAGCTGGTGGCGGTCGGGGTCGAGCACGTCATGGACGCGATCGACCCCGAGGCGCGGCTGCTCGCGATTCCGCGCAGCAAGGGCGACCAGGAAGGGGAGGGGGCCACGGCCTACCTCTCGCCCCGCTCGGCGCGGGCGATCGCAGCGTGGACCGAGGCAGCGGGGATTACGGCCGGGCCGCTGTTCCGGCGCGTGCAGGTGCGGCGCTACAAGGCGCGTCCGGCGGCGAAGGGACGCAGCATCGATAGCCTCTCCAGCCGCGAGGCCTGGGACTTGCGCAAGACCCTGCCGCGGCGGGCGGTGCCGGCGCGCGTGGAGTATGACGTCGGCACCGGCGCGCTGCACCCGGGTTCGATCGGGCCGATCTGGCGCGCGATGATCCGCAAGGCGTTCGCGTGCGGCGCGCTGCCGGACTTGACCGAGGATGACGTGGTGCGGCTGCTCAAGGGAGTCAGCGCCCACTCGACGCGGGTAGGGCTCAACCAGGACCTTTTCGTCGCGGGAGAGGACCTGGCGGGCATCATGGATGCCCTGCGCTGGAAAAGCCCGCGCATGCCGCTCGCCTATAACCGCAACCTCGCCGCCGAGGCCGGGGCGGCGGGACGGCTGATGAACAAGCTGGGTTAAGGGAGTGGGATGGCGCACATTGTCTTGGGCCGATGAGCAAAGCGTGGGCCTAAGGGTCTGTCATGCGAAAGTTTGAACTTGATCTGACAGACGGTGTCTTAAGGCTCAAGGCATGTGCCGGTGCGGGGCGCTGGCTGCCATCCATGGACCCAATGGATATTGCGGTTCATATGTGTGGGGACGCCGATGAACGGCAAACTATGTGTCCTGGACGGCGTCCAGGGAACTCGACCGAGCGCTGAACGAATCATAAGATTTGTTCCAGAGCCAGCACGGCATTTGATCGGCCGGCCGCAAGTTTAGGGGAGTTCATCGCTTAAGTGCAGAATTGCTCCAACAAAGGCGGACAAAAACTATTTAAATACAGGTTCATATGCCCATTATCAGAGGCATGCCTGAGCTTAGCCTTAGACCCGACCGGCGCGCCATGATGATTTCAGGTGCGGGCATTGCTCTCGCCGCGCTTGCCGGGTCGACCGCCAAGCCGCTTATAGGATCGTCACACCCGCGCCGCCCGACCGCAGTTCCAGCTGTCCCCCGCAATGCCCCGGGCATGCGGCAGACGGCTCTGGATGCTGCGCGCTTTTCCGTAGACCCTGCGCTGCTGCGCCGCGCTCTATCTGCACTCGACCAGCATTCCAGTTCGGTCAAGGCGCGCGACCGGATGGCCATCGTCGATTTCACTGCGCCATCTTCCGAACCCCGGCTGCACTTCCTCGATGTGGTGAACGGCAAGGCTTCGCGGCTGCTGGTCGCGCACGGTTCCGGTTCGGACCCTGGGCATACCGGGTTCCTCGAGCGGTTCTCCAACGCCTTCGGCTCCAATGCCTCGAGCGAGGGCGCATTCCTGACGGGCGATTACTATACCGGCAAGCACGGTCGGTCGCAGCGTCTGGTGGGGCTCGACCCGACGAACAACAATGCGCTCGGCCGCGCCATCGTAATCCATAGCGCTTGGTACG
>NZ_JBMDXG010000162.1:0-3385 GCF_048594985.1 Sphingomonas sp.
AAACCCGGGGCTCCGCTCACCGAAACAACCCCCAGGCACCCCCGGGGCCCCTCCTTGCGGCGGGGGGGGGGGCAGCGGCTCCGACAACTGCGGCGATTTGCGCTGGAGAGACCATGACGTGCGAGAACCTCTAAGGACGGGGCGGCCGGATGGACATGTTGAGCGATCAACGCGAGCGCGGCGGGGCGATGTTGAGATTAGCCGTGCCATAGATGGACCAGGATGAAATGACTTCCACGCGACACAGCGCGCTTGCCCGGAAATCTGGTATCAAAAACCGCCGCTGCGTCCCCGCACTCGACCGGGAGCCGCTCCCGCCCAGCCGTCATCCGGCGATCTGCAAAGATACCCGGATCCACCTCAGCCATCTTGAATTGGCACCGGCCGGCGGTCAGAGACTAAGGCGCTAACGGATGCAGAAGCATAACGGGCGAGTTGATGGACGAAGGTGTCGCGGTTCTGACAACGCTCGTGCTGTTGTCATCCATGTTGGCGGTCGCGCTCGCCGTGTCCACCCGCTCGATCGGACATACAGTTCACGCCCAGTCATGGAGCCGCGCATTCGCACTCGCGGCTGCCGCTTGGACGCTCAACATCGCGCATGGGCTGACGGGGTTTGGCGGCTCGTTCAGCATCGCGATAGTCAGCGGCATGGCGATGATCGTCCCTTTGCTGCTTTGGCAGGGCCTCAGCCACCGCGCCGGCCGACCGGCGCCGGGGCGCGGCTGGTTGGTCGCCGCTTTACTGCTTACAGCCGTCATCCTTGTCGCAGCGATCCGACATGCCGACGGTCTGTGGGCGGCGCTTTCGCAATTCTTTCGGGCGATCGTCCTCGGTCTGGCACTCCGGCACGTCGCTGCGCCGAGCCGGCCAGCGCGGCTCGACGAGCGGATGATGCGGGCGTTGCTGGGCCTGCTGGCGGCCATCAGCCTGGTGGTCGGTATATTGGCGCTGGCGCGTCAGTCCGGGCTGGATCCGAGGCTAGGCGACCTCGATCGCTGGTTGCTGCTGCTCGCTTTGCCGCCGGTGTTTACCGGGATCGGTGTCGCCGCGCTGACGATTATCGCGAATGATCTGGCTGCGGACCTGCGCCTGCTCGCGAGTACGGACTCGCTGACCGGCATCCTGAACCGGCGCGGGTTCGACCAGATGTCGCAGGGCATCCTCGCCGAAGTTAAACGGAACAGATCGGACGCGACGTTCGTGTTGGCCGACATCGACCGATTCAAGCTGATCAACGACCGCCATGGCCACGAAGCTGGGGACCAGATCCTGATTGCATTCGTCCGCGCGATCGAGACCGAGTTGCGGCAGAGCGACCTTTTTGGAAGAACAGGTGGCGAGGAATTCGCGATCCTCCTCGTCGGAGCCACGACCGATACCGCGATGCACATCGTAGAGCGTTTTAGGTCCACCGTGTCGCAGGTTTCGGTGAACGCAGCGCCCGGCCTGCGGCTGACCGCCAGCTTTGGTGTTACGGCGATTGACCCTTCCGACGGGTTGGCGGCAGCGCAGCGTCGGGCAGATGAAGCGCTCTACGAGGCCAAGGAGGGCGGGCGCGATCGCGCGGTGCTTGCGGCAACCTAAGGTTCGGCGACGATTTCCGCAGCCGTGGCCCACCATTCAACATGCGGAGCGTTACCCGTACGTGCCAGTTCGGGAGCGGACGGTAGTCGGTTTCGTTCGAAGGCGGGGCCGGCATCCAGCCGACAGGGAGACCTTATGAACCTCGCACAGATCCTCGCCGACATTGCGGGAGATATCGAAGCGTATGCCGACGAGATCGAGGATAACGCCGACGCCAAGGATCCCGATGCCGCACCGGGACCGTTCGGGATCGCGGTCACGACGCGCGAAGGTGAGACGTTGTCGACCGGCGCTGCGGACCGGTTTCCGATCCAGAGCATCGGCAAGGTCTTCGCGGTCGACCTGGCGCTTCGCGAACTCGAGGACCGCGTTTTCGAACGGGTCGGTCGCGAGCCCTCCGGCGATCCGTTCAACTCGCTCGTCGACCTCGAACGCAATGGCGGGCTGCCCCGCAATCCGTTCATCAACGCGGGTGCGCTGGTCGTCGTCGACATGCTCGTCGAGCGGCTTGGTGCATCGGCACGCGATGCCGTCATCGACCTGATCCGCGACCAGATCGACGGCGAAGTGCGGCTCGACCCCGACGTGCTGGCAGCGCCGGGCGATCTCAACCGCGCGATGCTCAGCTTCATGCGCCATCATGGCAACCTGCGATCCTCCAGCGACGACATCATGGAAGCCTATGGCCGCCAATGCGCGATCTCGGTCGACGTCGCCGGCCTGTCGGGTGCCGGCCGCTTTCTCCTGCCCACCCGTCTCGACCCGGATGATAGGGCGTTGGATTGTCGCGCGCGGCAGACGCGGACGGTGCTCGCGCTGATGATGACCTGCGGGCACTATGACGCATCGGGCGACTTCGCGGTGCGCGTGGGGCTGCCGGCGAAGAGCGGCGTCGGCGGAGGCATCCTGGCGATCGCGCCTGAGGTGGCGTCGATCGCGACATGGTCCCCGAACCTCGACCAGCACGGCAACTCGATCCTCGGGGTCCGGGCGCTCGAGATGCTGGTCTCCCGCACGGGATGGTCGGTGTTCGGCCCCCCGCTCGCCTGACCCCCCGCGACAGACCGATCGGCCCGGATGCCTGCCTACGCGTGCATCGCGATCCCGCCTAAGCCCGGAGCTCGGTTCCGTCGATCCAGCTGCGTGAGACGGTGAGCGCATGATCGATCGCGACCAATGAGGCGCGATAGCCCGGCGCGATGGCGCCCCACTGATCGTCGATCTTCAGAAAAGTTGCCGGAACTGTGGACGCCATCGCCACGGCCTCTTCGACCGGCACGTCGAGAAGCTGGACCGCGTTTCGGACAGCGGACATCATGTCCAACTGCGCGCCCGCAAGCGTGCCCACCTCGTCGACCAGCATTCCGTTCTCGACGCGGATGTCGCGGCCGTTGAGCGCGAACGTCGTGCTGTCGGAGCCCAATGTCGGCATCGCATCGGTCACCAGCATGAAGCGGTCGTGCGGCTTGCAACGAAGCGCGAGGCGCAACGTGACTGGGCTGACATGATGTCCATCGACAATGATCGCGCACCAAGTGCGGTCGCTTTCCAGCGCCGCGCCGACCGCCCCGGGCTCACGACTACCGAGCGGCGACATGGCGTTGAAAAGGTGGGTGACACCCGTCAGGCCGGCGTCGATCGCAGCCCGTACGGCGGCATAGCTGCCGTCGGTATGCCCCGCCGCGACGGTTACGCCCGACGCGACCAGCCGGCGGATCGTATCCGGCTCGGTCCGCTCCGGCGCCAGCGTGACGAGCGTGCGGCCGCGCCGCAGCGAGGCCAGGACCTGCAGCCCCTC
>NZ_JBMDXG010000163.1:0-9922 GCF_048594985.1 Sphingomonas sp.
GTCGGGGCGCCCGCCGCGACCGGCGCGGTCGTGGTGCCTCCGCTAGCGTCGAACCCCATGGTCGGCGCGCGCAGCCGCTCGGTCGCGTCGCCCAGCACGCTGTTCGGCACGGGCGCGACCGGGACGGCGGCGGGGACCATCGCGGCCGGCGCGGCGGGGGCAGGGGCGGGCGGGGCCGCCACCTGCGGCGCGGGCGCGATCACGGCGGGGGGCTGTGGCGCGGGCGCGGGCTCCTGCGACGGGGTGCGGCTCCCGCTCATTGACCAGAAGGTCGCACCGCCCAGCAGCAGCGCGATCCCGACGCCCGCCGCCATTCCAGCACCGTCGCTTTTCGCGCGGCGTTGCGCCACCACCGGGAAGGTGTTACGCGTGGCGAGCGCCAGGCTCTGCGCATCCATGTCGGCGCGCGGATCGACGTCCTGCACAGGGCGCAGAATGACGGCGGTGCTGTTCGGGGGAGACTTGGTCTGCATCAGTGGGCGCTCGTCTGCGTGGCGGTGTTGGCGGCGGTACGGATCGGTGCGCTCGGCTCGACGGTCAGGGTCGCCATCTCCTTGCCCGATCGCAGCACGAGTTGCCCCGGCACGCCTTCGACCACGACATAGTCGCCTTTGAGGCTGTAATTGACGGGCCCTTCCAGCCCCTTCACGTCGCGCACCAGGATGGCGGGCATCGGGACTTCGGCCGGCCAGCCCAGATAGACCGCCTTGCCGTCGTCGAAGACGCGCGTGGGGACGAGTTGCCGGCTGCCCGCGCTTTTCCATCGGAAATTGAGCGTGCTCGGGTCCGGCTGGGCGGGCGGAGGCGGCGCCTGCACCGCGACCACCACCGGCTGCACCGGCTTAGGCTTGTCGGGATAGGAGAAGCGCAGGACGTAGACCGGCTGTGACACCCCGTTGGCGACCAGGTCGAACAGGTAGGTGCGCTGGTCGGTCACCACCGTCATGTTGGTGCGCGCGCGCTTGACGACGGGCTTCACGAACAGCAGGTCGGCGCGCTTGTTGGGCGTGACCTGCCACATCGTGCTGTCGCCCACCGCGACGTTTTCGATCCGCTCGTCATCGCCGAACGCGATCGTCGCCTGCGTGCCGACCTGGCCCGCCACGGTGACGATGGTCGCGGGGTCGTAGCGGCGCGTGACGATCCGCGTGTCGGCGGCATAGGCGGCCGAGGCGGCGGCGAGCGAGAGTAAGGTGAGGATGGGCAATGACGGCCTCATGGCCGCTTCTCCTTGAAACTGCCGCCCCCGGCGGGGCGGAAACGGCTGCCGAGCCCGCGATTGCGATCGGCGACGGATGGGGAGGAGGCCGGCGCCGGGGCGGGCGCGGCATGGGTGATGATCGTGCGGCTGCGATGCTCACTCGCGCCGCCCGCGCTCGCGCCGTCATTGGCGGCAGCCGGCAGCGTGGCGGCGATCGCGCGCACCCGCGAGGCGTCGGCGGCCGACATAGACGTGGCGGCCGGGGCGGCGGTCGTCGCTTGCGCCGTGGCGAGCGGGGAGGGGGCGGCAATCGCCCCACCGCCGGCATCCTGTCCGGTACGCGCGTCCGACCCTGGCAGGCGCCAGCCGGCGACGATCGCCCCGGCCGCCTTCAGCGCCATTACCATCAGCGCGATGTAGACCGCCGAGAGGAGAAACAGCACGGCGACGGTGCGTCCGTCGACCTGCCCGCCCTGGTTGAGCGCGCGCACCACCGGCACCGCGAGTTCGAGCACGCCCGCGCCGAGCAGGATCGCGAACAGGGGTGCGACGGCCAGCATCACCACCGCCTTCAGCCAGCCTTCGAACAGCCCGCGCGTCCCGCCGAACAAGGCGAGGATGATGAAGATCGGGCCCAGCGCCAGCATCGCCGCCATCGCGATCCGCGCGGTGACGAGCACCCCGACCGTGCCGAGCAGCAGCATCAATGCCGATACCCACATCAGATCGGTCGGGGTGAAGCTGGCCGCGGCGCTCTGCGCGGCCTGCGCGCCTTGTGCCGGCGCCTGCGCGGGCGCACCGTTTGAGGTGGCCGCATCGGCGATGGCGTTGAACAGGACGTCGACGCGGTTGGCGAACAGGTCGGTCGCCGATCCTTTCGAGCCCAGCAGGATTGACGCGATCTGATCGGGACCGCCGATCGCCAGGCTCCACACCACCGACTGGTAGGCGACCCACGACGTGGCGAAGGTCAGCACCAGCCCCAGCGTCATCATACGCGGGGTGAGCGCCGACAGGCCGAGCGTCGTCCGACCGGTCAGCAGCCCGATCGCGAGGAAAGCGATGTAGAGCGTGAGCAGGATGGTCAGCGCGGGCAGCAGCACCCCGTCCGTCCCGAACAGGCGCGCGAACGCGACGCCGGTCGCCTCGGCCGCGCGGCAGTCGACCAGGCGAAGCGCCTGCGCGACGCCGCTCGCCTGTGTCAGGTCGAGGGCGGGGCAGCCGCTCATTCGGCCGCCTCCATCCATTCGTCGGTCTCGGGCGGGGCAGGCCACGGCGCGCCGACCAGCAGAGGATACCAGCGGCGCGGCTCGTCCCCCACTTCCGCGCGGATGCGGTCGAGGCGGCGGACGGTCGATTCACGCCCCGACAGCACGGTCAGCATGTCGGGCATGCCCGACAGATCGAGCCGCGCCACCACCGAATGGTTGGCGTGGCGGACGAGGAAGCAGCGGCTGTGCGCGGGCAGCGTGCGGATCAGCTCCAGCTCGTGCCGCGACAGGCCGAAGCCGCCGCAATATTCGTCCTCGCGCGCCTTGGCGTTGGGCGTGAAGATCATCGTCGCGGTCTGTTCGACGATCGCCGCCGAGATCCGGCTGTCGAGCGCGTCGCGCGCCGATTGCGTCGCGAAGCCGACCAGCGCGTTGCGCTTGCGCAGCGTCTTCAGCCAGTCGCGAATGCGCTGTGCGAAGACCGGATCGTCGAGCGCTTTCCAGCCTTCGTCGATCAGGATCATCGTCGGCTGGCCGTCCAGCCGCTCGTCGACGCGATGGAACAGGTACATCATCACCGGCGTGCGCAGGCGCGGACTTTCCAGAAGCGCGGTCATGTCGAAGCCGAGCGTGGCGGCGCCCAGATCAAGTTCATCCGCCGCATTGTCGAACAGCCAGGCATGCTCGCCCGCATTGATCCACGGATCGAGCCGGCTGGCGAGGTCGCCCGCCTCCGGCCGCCGCCCGCCGCCGAGCAGCTCGCGGAAATGGCGCAGCCGGCGGAAGGCCGGATCGTGGTCGTAACAGGCGTCGACCGCCTGCGCGATCGTGGCCTGCTCCTCCGGCGTTTCCGGGGTCAGCAGGCTGCCGAACCAGTCGCGCAGAAAGGCGCGGTTGGCGGCCGTATCGGGCAGGCGCAGCGGATTGAACCCCGATGGTTCGCCGGGGCTGATCCGGCTGTAATGACCGCCGATCCCGCGCAGGAAGATTTCGGCGCCGCGATCCTTGTCGAAGAAGATCGTGCGGGGCGCGAATTTCTGCGACTGCGCGGTCAGGAAGTTGAGCACCACCGTCTTGCCCGAACCCGACGGCCCGATGACGGTGAAATTGCCGAGGTCGCCCTCGTGGAAGTTGAAGAAGTAGGGCGTGGCGCTGGTCGTCTCCAGCACGGTGACCGCGTCGCCCCAATGGTTGCCGCTCGCCTGCCCGATGGAAAAGCCGTGGAGTGACAGGAAGCCCGCTGCATTGGCGGTCGATACCATGGCCCTGCGAACCAGATAGGATTCGTTGCCCGGAAACTGCCCCCAGAAGAGCGGCTCGAGATTGACGTCCTCGCGCACCGCCACCGCGCCCGTATCGGCCAGCGCGGCGCCCGCCTGCGCGAGCGCGCCGTCGAGCGCATCGAGCGTCTCGCCGCGTACCAGCAGGCTCAGATGATGGTCGCCGAAGCCGACCTGCCCCGCGCCCAGCGCATCACGCGCGCCGATCATCTCGCGCCGCTCGGCGGCCGCTTCCTCGTCGGCAGAGCGAAGGCGGCGGAGTGCCAGGTCGATCCTTTCTTTGGCGATCTGGCGGTCGGCGGGCGCGAACGTCTCGGTCAGGACGCATTCGCACGGCAGGCGCAGCAGCCCGTCGAGGATGCCCGCGCTGGTCGCGTCGGGATATTCCTTGACCGACAGCATGCCCGCGAACCGCTGCCCCATCGGCGCGCGCGTCTCGATCGCGTCGAGCCCGAAGCTCAGCCGCGCATAAGGGAGGTAATGGCCAAGATCGACGCCGTCGACCGGCGCGCGGACCGGCCGCATCTCGCCATTATACAGCGCCGACAGCAGTTCGAGCGGCTCGGAACAGGGCCCGCTCGCGCCGTCATAGCCGCCGAGCGCCCGCGCGCCGTAGGGCTGGAGCGCGGCGAGCAGCGCGGTCGCCGCCGCCTCCAGCGCGCGCAGCTCGGCCGGATCGATCGCCTCGTCGGCTTGTTTGGACAGCAGGCGGCGCAGCCGGTCCGGCCACCCCGTCTTGCCGCGCGCCGGGCGCCGAACGAGCGTCACGAACTGCTCGTTGATAAACAGCCGGCGGTCGGACAACGCCCGTCGCCAGCGCGCGTCGAGCTCGGCCGCGAGCGGATCGGCGATTTCGTTCGCCAGCTCGACCGCGATCCGCCGCCGCACGACATGGTGATAGACGACGAAGCGCGCGTCGAGCACGCTGCGCAGCATCACTTCGCGCACGCCGAGATGGTGGTCGAGCTGCGCCGAATCCTCCGTCTCGAACGACAGGCCCGGCACCTGCAGCGCGGTCATCAGCGATCCGTCGCGGAGCGCGATCACCCGATCGTTGACGAGCGCGGCATAGGGCAGGCGGTCGCCGGCCTTGGCTTCCTTGTCGCCCCATGCGGCGGCGCCGATCCATTTGGTCATCGCCCTATCCTCACGCGGAATAGCTGTTGCAGCCCCAGCGCTTCCAGTTGCGCGTGCGGGGGCAGCGGCTGACCTTGGTCAGCCAGAGGTCGAAGATGCGCGGTTCGCGCAGGCAGGCGAAATAGCCAATGCTGTGCACGATCAGCGCCACGGGCAGCGCCAGGAAGCTCCGCGTGATCAGGAACGCCTCGGTCGTGACCGCGGCGTTGATGATGAAATAGCTGTAGGTCACGCCCGCGAACATCTGCGGGCGCGTCAGCGCGCGGAACACGGGCTGGCGCTGCAGGCTCATTGTCTTAGCCGCCCATCGCGGTCGACTGGATGCCCGACACGATCGCCGATGCGCCGAACAGGATGAAGCAGCCGACGATCACCGTCGCGCCGAACCGCCAGTTCATGCGGCCCGTCAGCATCATGAAGCCGACCATCGCGACCGCGATCACCGCCACGGCGGTCGCAACGTTGCCGAGCAGGGTGCCCTGGAGCCAGCCGAGCGCGGCGACGATCGGGCCCGAGCCGTGGGGATCGCCCGCCGCCTGGGCGAAGGCGGGGGTGGACGCGGCGGCGGCGAACGCCGCCGCCACGCGCCGGATGCGAATGGACACGTCAGTTATCCTTCTTTTGAGATTGCGAGAGGTGGTCCACGATCGACGCGACATAGGCGCGCGTCTCGGGAATGGCGGGGACGCCGCCGGCCTTCATCACCCGGCCGGGTCCGGCATTGTACGCGGCCAGCGCGCGTTCGACGTCGCCGTCGAACAAGTCGAGCATCTGGCGAAGATAGCGCGCGCCGCCTTCGAGGTTGGCGCGCGGATCGGCGGCATCGACGCCGAGCGAGCGGGCGGTCGCGGGCATGAGCTGGGCCAGCCCGCGCGCGCCCTTGTTGGACACCGCGTCGTGCCGCCAGCGGCTTTCCTGCCAGACCAAAGCGGCGATCAGGCGCGGGCTGAGGTCGTAGCGGTTGGCGAGGTCCGCGACGGTTGCGGCATAGTCGGCGGGAACGTCGTTCGCTCCGGCGGGGGTCAGCGCCTCCGGCGGGATGCTTCCCTCGGCGACGACGAGAGCCTCGGCCTCGGCCGCCGGGTCGCTCCAGCGTACCTCGCCGGCGCCGCTCCGATAATGCGCGGTCCCGCCCGAATCGATTTCGATCACGTCGGCGCATGCCACGCCCGGCGTCAGCGCGAGCAGCATCGCCGCGCATCGGGCCATGCCCGCCCCCGAGTCCCATGCTCCCCGCATGGCATGCGCCGTAAAGGTGTAATATGACTCTTGTGCGACAGCGCGCGTCGGATCGGGCGCGGTCTATAAGTCGGGCAGCGCCTGTTTCGCCCGTCCCCAGTTGGCCAGCGCGCCGCTTTCCGCGCGCGCTAGAAGCGTGTCGATATCCGCGATGGTGAAGCGGGCGGCGGTGTCGATGCCCTCCAGTTCGTCCCATCCGACAGGCGCCGCCACCGGTGCGCCCGGACGCGCGCGGACGGTGTAGGGCAGCACCGCCGTGGCACCGCGCTGGTTGCGCAGCCAGTCCAGGAAGATGCGGCCCTTACGCGTCGCCTTCTTCATGTTGGCGGTGAAGCGTTCGGGATGCGCCTCACCCATCGCCTGTGCGAAGCGGCTGGCGAAATCCTTGACCGCCGGCCAGTCGCGGCTGGCGTCGAGCGGCGCGACCACGTGCACGCCCTTGCCGCCCGACAGAAGCGGCCAGGTCGCGAGCCCCATTTCGCCCAGCAGGTCGCGAAGCTGGAACGCCGCCTTTTTTACCTCGGCGAACCCTAGGCCCTCGTCGGGATCGAGATCGAATACCAGCCGGTCGGGGCACTCGACCGCATCGACCTTCGATCCCCAGCCGTGAAATTCGATCGCCCCCATCTGCACGCAGGTCAGCAGCCCGCGCGCATCATCTACGTAGAGATAGGGTTCCTCATGCCCGTCCTTTTCACGGATCGGCACATGCCGGACGGCGTCGCCGAAGCTGCCGGCGTCATGCTTCTGGAAGAAGCAATGCTTGGCGCGCCCCTGCGGGCAGCGGACGAGGCTGATCGGGCGGTCCGCCACCCATGCCAGCACGGGATCCGCCATCGCCTCATAATAAGCCGCCAGCTGCCCCTTGGTGATCCCGCTTTCGGGATAGATGACGCGATCCGGGTTGGAGATCGTGACGCCCGACGAGGGCGGTGGTGCCTTCCCCTTGGCTGGCGTAGCGCGTCGCGCGGCCGCTGGCTTCCGCTTGCTCGCGCCGCCGTCGGGCGCGGGGGCCGGCACCTCGCGCACCACGTCCGCCTCCTCCTTGTCCTCGCGCAGGCCGATGAAGCTCGGGTGCCGCAACACGCCGTCGCCGGTCCATTCGGTGAAGGCGATCTCGGCGACCAGTTTAGGGGTGATCCAATGCGCGCCGCGCACCGCCGCGCGCGGGGCCGTGACCGGCGCGGTCTTGCGCGCGAGCGGCTTCATCCGCTGCATCAGCTCCTCGATCGTCGCCATGCCGAAGCCGGTGCCGACCTTGCCGGCATAGCGCAGCGCGCCGTCTTCATGCAGCCCCAGCAAGAGCGAGCGGAATCCGCGCCCCTTGTCGCTAGGAGTCCAGCCGACGATCACCAGTTCCTGCCGGCGCAGGCATTTGGTCTTCACCCAGGCCTGCGTCCGCCGGCCGCGATAAGGCGCGTCGGCGCGCTTGGAAACGATCCCCTCCAGCCCCTCCGCGCACAGGCTGTCGAACAGTTTCTCGCCGCTGCCCGTGACATGCTCCGAATAGCGGATCGGGCCGCCTGCTCCGTCGAGATAGGTGCGCAGCCGCTCCTTGCGCTCGATCTGCGGCAGCGTGGTCAGGTCCTTCCCATCCAGTTCGAGCAGATCGAACGCGAAATAAGCGAGGTCGCCCGAGCCCTCCTTGAGGCTCGCCTGCAGCGCCTGGAAGCTCGGGTGCCCGCTTGCGTCCAGCGCCACCACCTCGCCGTCGATCAGCGCCGCGCCGGGCAGCGCCGCGCCCGCCGCGACGATCGGCGCGAACCGGTCCGACCAGTCGAGCCCGTTACGGGTCCAGGCCTTCGCTGCGCCGCCGCCGACGGCGAGCAGCGCGCGATAGCCGTCATATTTCACCTCGTGCAGCCACTGGCCACCCGCCGGGACATGATCGACTAAGGTGGCGAGCTGGGGCGCGCGGAAGTCGGGCAGCGCCGCCGCTTTCCCGCGCGCCTTACGCTTCGGCGGTGCGGTCGGCTTCACGTGGAGCGCGGCGTCGGCGGCCTTGACCGCCTCGTCGCCCAGGCCGCCATCGGGCTTGTTCGAGTCCCACGTCGCGGCCCCGTTCTTGCCCGACGCGATTTCCGCCATCGTGCGCCCGGTCGCAACCGAGGTCAGGCAGCGGTCTACGAGGTCGCCCGATCCGCCTGCAAATTCGTCCGCGATCTTGCGCAGCAGCCAGTTTTCGTGCCGCTCCTTGCCGCGCGGCTTCAGCCGGATCAGCAGCCACTCGCCCTTCATCCGCTCACCATCGAGCGTGAAGTGAAGATGCCCCTCCTCGATCGTCTTGCGCGGATCCTTGCCGGGCGTAGGCGTCCAGCTGCCCCGGTCCCACAGCATCACCGTCCCACCGCCATATTGGCCCTTGGGAATCGTGCCCTCGAACGTCGCATAAGCGAGCGGATGGTCCTCGGTCCGTACCGCCAGCCTCTTGTCGGCGGGATCGGGCGAGGGGCCGCGCGTCACCGCCCAGCTCTTCAGCACCCCGTCCAGTTCGAGCCGGAAGTCCCAGTGCAGCCGCGTCGCGTCATGCTTCTGCACCATGAAGATATTTCCGGCCGCTGACCCCAGTGCGCCCGCGGGCTCGGCGGTCTGCGCAAAGTCGCGTTTGGCGTTGTAGGTCGCGAGCAGGTCGGCGGCCGCGTCCCCACTTTTCCGCTTGGCGGGAGTGGCGCGCTTACCCACGCCCGTCGCCCCTGCGCAGGCAGGGGCCTATCTCTAGCGCGACAGGCGGTGCCGTGAAGGCGAGGGACATGGGCCCCTGCCTGCGGAGGGGTGACGGGTGGTGGGTCATCCCGCCGCTCTCTTCCGTGTCGGTGCCTTCCGCGCCGGTGCCTTTTCGTCCTTAATTGCTGTCTTCTTCGCCGAAGTCCGCTTGGCGGGCGCTTTCTTCGCCGGCGCGTCATTGGCCGCCTTGGCGCCGGGCTTTTCCAGGCTGCGCTTGAGCGCCGCCATCAGGTCGACCACGTTCGATCCGCGCGACGGGGCGGGGGCCTCGTCGTCGGTCTCGATCGTCTTGCCCTTGCGCTTGCGCTCGATCAGGTCCTTCAGCGCGTCGACATAGCGGTCGTGATAGTCGCCCGCGTCGAACTTCGCGGTCTTCTTGTCGATCAGGCTGGTCGCAAGGTCGAGCAGATCCTCGTCGGGCTTGGCGTCGCCGATGTCGCGGAAGAAGCCCGACGCCTTGTTGACCTCGTCGGCATAGCGGAGCGTTTCGAGCACCATGCCGCGCCCGCACGGCTTCAGGCTGACCACATATTCGCGCCCGCGCAGCGCAAGCTGGCCGAGGCCCACCTTGCGCGCCTTGCGCAACGCGTCGCGCAGCACGACGAACGCCTCCTCGGCCAGATCGTCCGCCGGCACGACATAATAGGGCTTGTCGTAATAGATGGCGTCGATCTCGTGCGAATCGACGAACTGGGTCAGCTCCAGCGTCTTCTTGCTCTCCAGCTTGACCGCCTCGATCTCGTCGTCGGACAGGAGGACATATTTGCCCTTCTCATACTGGAACCCCTTGACGATCTCCTCCGGATCGACCGGCCCGATGCCGGGGGCAACCTTCTCATACTTGATCCGCTTGCCCGACGGCTCGTGGATCTGTTTGAAGGCGACCGACGCGCCGCTCTTGGTCGCCGAATAGATTTCGACCGGGATCGAAACCAAAGCGAGCCGGATCTGTCCCTGCCAGTAAGCGCGCGCGGCCATTGCTTGCTCTCCTCGTTGCGAGGCCGATTCAAAGCTTGGGATGCGGACTCGTTCCGCCTATTCCACATGGCATGACGATGACCGACCCGTTCGCCCTGTTCGATGCCTGGTATGCGCAGGCGCGGGAAACCGAACTCAACGATTCCAACGCG
>NZ_JBMDXG010000164.1:0-5488 GCF_048594985.1 Sphingomonas sp.
CATGATCTCCCCGAAGAAGACCAGCGGTTTGCCGTGCGTGGAGAAGCCAGAATCCATCGGCGACGCCTAACCCCATCCCGACGGGGGTAGCAAGGAGACAGGGGAGGGCGCCGCCGATGGTCACGACACGTTACAGGCCGATCTGCAGCGTGGCGCGAAGCGAGAGGGCGGCGCGGCCCTGCTGTTCCTCGGCATTGAACTCACCGCCGAGGCGGAAGCCCGAATTGCCGCCGACCGCGCGCAGCTTGCCGACCCAGCCGCTGGTGCGATCCTGCGGCACGAGGGTGAAGCTGTTGCCGCCGTCGTAGCGCGCGGTCGTGCTGCCGAGCGAACCGCCGACGAGCTCGCGACGGCCGCCTTCCAGCTCGATTCGGAACCAGCCCGTGTCGGCATCGGCCCCGCCGAAGTCGAGCCCGACCGCCGCGCTGCCGGTCACGGCCAACTCGTCGCTAGTGCGCGATCCGACGATCAGGTCGAACGCCCTGCCGCCGCCGGTCTCGGTATAGCCATCCTCCTTGAGGCGGTAATAATCGACCGCGACGATCGGGCGGAGCGTGAGGTTGCCGGTGTAGAATTCGTAGGATGCGGTGCCCGCCGCCGAGAGCAGGGTGCCGTCCCACTTGGCGTTGGAGTTGCGCTGAACCACCTCCTCGCCCGCCTGGCCTTCGAAGCGGCGGTCGCCGTCGAATTTGACGCGCGCGGCCGACACGCGGGCGGAGGTCATCAGCCCGTCCCAATGGCCGCGCCAGTAGCCCGCGACCTCATATTGATTGGCACTGACCTCGTTCGCGGTGCCGCCGTCGGCATCACGGCTCCACAGATAACCGAGCGAGGCGCCGAAATTGCCGAGCGCGGTCTTGATCTCCGCGCCACCCGAAAAGCCCCAGCCGGTGATGTCGTAAGAGGCCGTGTCGCCCAGGCTCTTGCTGGTGCCCCAGCCGGCCTGGCTGACCCAATAGCCCCAGCGCCCCTCATCCTTGAACGGGGCGTTGGGGTCGGCGAGAATGCGGCCGAAGGCGCGCGAGCCCATCGTCACCGCTTCGAACGTGCCGCCGGCATGGTCGGGCAGCATCTGGCGCAACGAGCGGCGGAAGGCGTTGCCGTCGGTCTGGCCGAGCACGGCGGTCGCGACCTTCGCATCGCCGCTGAGCGCGGCGTAGACCGCGTCATAGGCTGTCGCCTGCGACCGGTTGAGACCGAGTTCGCTGGTCGTCTTGCGCGTGATGTCGATCGCGAGCTCGTTGGCGCCTGCGCTGACCGCGCCCTTGTAGACGAAGGGCAGCAAGGTGTTGTCGCTGGTCAGCGCGCCCGCGCCGCTGAGCGTGCCCGCGCGCAGTACCACATAGCGGCCCTCCGCATTGGTCAGGTCAGCGAGGCGCACCGACAACTTCGCGCCCTCGGCGAAGCTCGCCTGCTCCGACACGGTCAGCATCGTGCCCGCGCCCGCCGTTTTGCTGAGCGTCACGCCCAGCACGCCGCCCGAGGCGACCGATAGCGACCGCACCGTGGCGGCGTTGGTGACGGTCAGCGATCCGCCATTGACTGCGACCGCCAGACCCTGCGCATTGGCGAGGCTGGTGTTGACGCGCGTCGTGCCGGCGAGCGTCAGCGTGTCCGCGCCGCCGCCGAAATCCATCGCGCCGTCGAACGTCGACGTGCCGGCTAGCGAGACCGCGTCGGCGCCAGCGCCGAACAGGGCGCTGCCCGAATAGGCCGCATCGCCGCTCATCGTCAGGCGGTTGGCGCCGCCGCCGAATCGCGTCGTACCCTGCACGGTTCCGTCCGCCACATCGAGCGTGTCGGCGCCGTCGCCGAAGCGGATCTCGCCCGTGATCGAGGGCGCGGTCACGCCGGCGGCGACCGCCGTCTGTCGGACGGTGACCCCGGCGGCATTGCGCGACAGGTCGATCGCGACATTGCGGTCGGAGCCGGCCGTCGCGCCCGTGGCGGTGATCGTGCCGCTATTTTCGACCAGCGATATCGTGCCCGCGCGATCGAGGATCGCGATCGCCGTGGCGTCGCCGCCGCCGGCGGTGGCGCGGATCGTGCCCGAGTTGCGGATGGTGGAAACGGTGCCGCCGTTGTCGACCAGCACCGCGATGCTGGTTGCGCCCGCCGCGCTGCCGCCCGCCGCCTGGACCGTGCCGGCCACGCGGATTTCTGGCACCGATGCCCCCGCCGCGATGTGGAGCGCGGTGGCGTTCGCGCGCGACGTCGCGCTGATGCCGCCGTTCACGCCGATCCCGCCGGCGACCGTCACAGCGGCGCCGAGCCCGCCGATCCGCATGCCCGTTGAACTGACATTGTCATAGACGCCGGCGCCCAGGATCGTGCCGTCGACGACCACGCCGAAGCCGGTGCCGGTGCCCGCGACGGGGCCGATCGCGACCGTGTTGGTGGCGCTGCCGATCTGCACCGCGGGCGCGGCGCCGAACGCGGTAACCGCGGCCGATCCTTCGCGTGCGTCCTCGATCCCGTCCTTATCCTCGTCATTGTCGGTCGCGCTGGCGTCGCGGGGCGGAACCGCGAAGATGACGCCGCCGCTGACATTGCCCGCCACGACCAGCGCCGATCCGCCCTGGAGCAGATCGTCGGCATCGAGCTTGGACGCGTCGCCACCCGTGGTCGCGCGATAGCCGGTTGCGGACAACGCGCCCTGAACCACCAGCGCGCCATCAATCGCGCCGTCGATCCGGGCGGCATTCGAACCGAGGCCGATCGCGTTGATCGTGCCGGCAAGGCGGACATTGCCCTGAACCGCCCCGACCTGCACGCCGGTTGCGCGGTCGCCCGTGACGGTGGTGGTGCCGTCGTGGACGAGGTTGCCGGTCAGCCGCCCGCCGAGCAGGATGCCCGTGGAGTCGTTGCCCTCGATCGTGATCGTGCCGCTGTGCGTGATCGATCCGGTGAAATCGCCAGTGGTGCGGATGCCGATCCGGCCGCGCCCGACGGCGAACGGGCCGTCGAGGTCGCCGTCATTGTCGGTATCGGTCGGCGCGTAGGTTTCGTCGAGGATGATCCGGCCGCTGTTGATGATCGTGCCGCGATCCGACGTGGCGATGATCCCGCCCGAAAAATCGGCGTTGGTGGTCTGGATCAGGCCCTCGTTCCGAACGGTGTGCGCGCTGTCCAGGGTCACGGCATTGCCGCCCGACGGCACGATCGATCCTTCGGCCGTGATGCGGATGTCGTCGGCATTGCCCGAATTGATCGTGGCGGTGCGCACCGGATCGGTCCGGCGCGTGGTGATCGTGGTTTCGGCATGCAGCGAGGAGGCGAGCGCGAACAGGCAGGTGGAGGCGAGCAGGCGGCGCATTCAGATCCCTTTGGCTGGCGGCGCGGTCCGTGCCGCGCGCCTTCGGACCTTTCGACGGAGCCGCCGCGCCAGTACCTTGGCCGCCCGGGAACTTTTTCAGAAAGCGGCGTCGAAGCCGATACGCACCGTGCGCGGCCGGAGCGGCGTGATCTGGCGCGCGCCGGTGACGAACGGCGTGCCGAGCGCGAAGCGGTTGCCGACGCTGTCGGTCAGATTGGTGACGCTGAGCGTGAAGCCGTGCGACGCGGTGCCGAGCCGGCCGATCAGCGCGGTATCGAGATAGTCGCCCTGCTGTTCGCCGAGCACCGGACCGACCCCGAGCCGCGACCGGCCCGTGTAGCGCGCCCATCCGGTCAGCCGAAACATCGACGTGTCGCCCACCCGCTGATGAAAATCGAAGCCGATCCGCCCGGCGAAGCGCGCGACGTTGGGGACGCGGCTGCTCCGCGCGAGCGCGAGCATGATCGTCTCGCGCCCGCTCAACACCTCGCTGTCGTTGAAGGTGCCGGCGAGTTCGAGGCGGAGCGCGGGCACGACGCGCCAGCCGCCGGCCGCCGTCATCGTCCAGATTCGCCCGTCCCCGATATTGGCGGTGCTGGGCAGGCCCGAGGCGTCGATGAAATCGGCCTGGATGTCGCTCCAGCGCGTATGCGACACGCTGGCGGACAGATCGACGCGGTCGCGTTCGAACCGCCGCACGAAATCGCCCTCGATCGCGAGGCCGCCGGGGCGGAACCCCTCCTGGTAGCGCGCGAACAGCGTCAGGCGCGGCAGCACGGCGGCGCTGATCGAGGCGGACGGGAGGAGGCTGGTCTGCGTGCGCGTGGCGGCGATCGCGGCGCGCGCGTCGGCGATCCGCTCGCTCACGGGGGCGATCACGTCGCGTCCCTCGCCCGACAGCCGCGAATGGGTGACGCGCGCGCCGCCGGTGAGCGTCAGGCCCGCGAGCGGTTGAAGGCTTGCCTCGCCGTAAAGCGTGCCCTCCCTGATGCGATTGGTGACGCCCGTCACCGGAAGCGGGGCGTTGATCGCACCGACCGCGCGATCGAGCCGGGTCCGGTTCGAGGTGTAGCTGGCCCCGATCACCCAGCCGAACCCCGCCTCCAGCGGGCGCGACAGCCGCGTCTCGCTGGCGAACAGGCGCGTGTCGTTGCGCTGGACGAAAAGGCGCGGCTCGCCATCCGAATAAGGGAAGGCGATCAGGATCGGGCTCACGATCACCCCGCCCGCACCCGCGCCGGGGACGAGCATGCCACTGGGCACGGTGGCGTCGTAACGCTCGTTCAGTTTCTGCCGGATATAGCCCGCGGTCGAGCGGAAGCGCAGCCCGTCCCAATCCTTGGCGACGACCACCTGCCCCAGCGCGTAGCGCGCGTCGAAGCCCTGATCGACCGCGCTCGACCGCGTCAGCGGGGGATCGCCCTCGTCGGCATATTGGCTGTCATGTCCGTCGGTGCGTTGCCCGACCGCGCCGAGATCGATCGTCCAGCCGTCACCCGCCACGAGCCGCAGGGTGGCGCGACCGCCGCTGATCTCGGTCCGATTGATGTCACGCTTCCCGCGCACGGGATTGTCGATGTAGCCGCCCTCGCTCGTCGTATAGCCGGTGACGCGCAGCGCCACGCGATCGTAAGCAAGCGGCAGGTTGACCGTGCCGGCGATGTCCGCGCCGGGATCGCCATGCTGGGTCGCCGAGATGCCGGTCGAAACCGTGCCGGCGACCTCCCCCGTGGCGGGGGCATTGGGCGTCACGCGAATGATCCCGCCGAGCGACCCCGCGCCGTACAGCGTGCCCTGCGGGCCTTCGAGCACCTCGACCGCCGCCATGTCGTACAGCCGCAGATCGGGGTCGGGCGCATTGTAGCTGAGGCGCAGGTCGCCGAGATACTGGCCGACGGTGGCCTGGGTCGGGCCGGTGAAGCTGGAATCGGCGATGCCGCGAATGAACAGCTTGTTACGGCCCGCGCCGAGATGGGTGGAGGAGACGGTGGCGAGGCGGGCGAGCAGCGCGTCGGTGCCGGCCGCGCCCGCGAGCGACAATTCGTCGCCCCCCACGAATGAGGCGAGACCGGCGTAATCGCGCAGCGGCACCTCGCGCTTGCTGGCGGTGACGACGATGTCGACCGGTTCCTCCTCCGCTGCGGTCGAGGCGGGGTAGGCGGGTCCGGGGCG
>NZ_JBMDXG010000165.1:0-4795 GCF_048594985.1 Sphingomonas sp.
GACGCATCAGCCCGATCATCGGCTCGGTCGTCGTGGCGACGATGCCAGCGAAACGCTCGTCCAGCAGGAAGAGCGCGGTCAGCGCCGCGCGCGACGCCGGCGGGGCATGAGCCACCGCCAGCGCGCGTTCGGGATCGGCCAGGTCCGTCGCGGGCGCGACGGGGTCGATCAGCGGTAGCAGACCTTCTTCGCCGCCTCGACCACGCGGGCGGGGGTGACCAGCGCCAGCTTTTCGAGATTGGCGGCGTAGGGCAGCGGCACGTCCTCGTTGGTGACGCGCAGCACCGGCGCGTCGAGGTCGTCGAAGCCCTCCTCCATCGCGATCGCCGCGATTTCCGACGCGATCGAGCAGGTCGGCCAGCCCTCCTCGATCACCACGAGGCGGTTGGTCTTCTTCAGGCTGGCGAGGACCGTGCCCTTGTCGAGCGGACGCAGCGTGCGCAGATCGATCACCTCCGCGTCGATGCCCTCTTCGGCGAGCGTCTTGGCCGCTTCGAGCGCCACGCCAACGCCGATCGTGTAGCTGACGAGCGTCACGTCCTTGCCCGGCTTGACCACGCGCGCCTTGCCGATCGGCAGGACGTAATCGTCGAGCTTCGGCACGTCGAACGACTGGCCGTAGAGCAGCTCGTTTTCCAGGAACACGACCGGGTCGTTCGAGCGGATCGCCGCCTTGAGCAGACCCTTCGCATCGGCCGCCGAATATGGCGCGATCACGATCAGGCCAGGGACGCTGGCATACCAGGGCCCGTAATTCTGGCTGTGCTGCGCGCCGACGCGCGCGGCGGCGCCATTAGGGCCGCGGACCACGATCGGGCACCGCATCTGGCCGCCCGACATGTAATTGGTCTTGGCGGCCGAATTAATGATGTGGTCGATCGCCTGCATGGCGAAGTTGAACGTCATGAACTCGACGATCGGGCGGAGCCCCGCCATCGCGGCACCGGTGCCGATGCCGGCAAAGCCATATTCGGTGATCGGGGTGTCGATCACGCGCTTGGCGCCGAATTCGTCGAGCAGCCCCTGCGTGACCTTGTACGCGCCCTGATATTCGGCGACTTCCTCGCCCATCACGAAGACGCGCTCGTCCGAGCGCATCTCCTCGGCCATCGCGTCGCGCAGCGCCTCGCGGACGGTCGTGCGGACCATCTCGGTCCCCGCGGGGACTTCCGGATCGACATGCGTGTCGACCACCGTCGCGACCAGATCGCGCGCGCCGGTCTCCATCTTGGGCGCATGGGCTTCGCCCCCCTCGCCACCGATCTCGGTCTTCTGCGAGGCCGGCGTCTCGACCGGCTCGGCCGCCGCCTGGGCCTCGGCCGGAGCCGACGAGGCGGCGGCGGCGGACACATCCTCGCCCTCGCCCGCGATCAGCGCGATCACCGCGCCGACCTTCACCCCGTCCGTGCCTTCGGGCACGACGATCCTGGCGAGCGTGCCTTCGTCGACCGCCTCGAATTCCATCGTAGCCTTGTCGGTCTCGATCTCGGCGATGACGTCGCCGGACTTCACCGAATCGCCTTCCTGCTTGAGCCACTTGGCGAGCGTGCCCTCCTCCATCGTCGGGGAGAGCGCGGGCATCTTGAGTTCAATCGGCATGTTCTCTCAGCACTCAATAAGTGTCGACGAGGACGTCGGTATAGAGGTCGGCGACTTCCGGCTCGGGGCTTTCCTCCGCGAAGGCCGCGCTGTCGGCGACGATCTTGCGGATGTCCTTGTCGAGCGCCTTGAGCTGGTCCTCGCTCACGCCCTTTTCGGCCAGGATCTTGGCGAGATGGTCGATCGGGTCGGACTTGTCGCGCACCGACTGGACCTCGTCGCGGCTGCGATACTTGGCCGGATCGGACATCGAATGGCCGCGATAGCGATAGGTCTTGAATTCGAGCAGGATCGGGCCGTTGCCGTCGGCGATCCACTTGAGCGCTTCCTCGGCCGCGCCGCGCACCGCGAGCACGTCCATGCCATCGACCTGGATGCCCGGAACGCGGAAGCTCTCGCCGCGCTTGTAGAGCTGGTCCTCGGCCGAGGCGCGGTTCACGCTCGTGCCCATGGCGTACTGGTTATTTTCGATCACGAAGATCACGGGCAGCTTCCACAAGGCCGCCATGTTGAAGCTTTCGTAGACCTGGCCCTGATTGGCCGCGCCGTCGCCGAAATAGACCAGGGCCACGCCGCCATCGCCGGCATATTTGTGCTTGAAGCCGAGGCCCGCGCCGATCGACACCTGCGCGCCGACGATGCCGTGACCGCCGTAAAAGCCATGTTCGACCGAGAACATGTGCATCGAGCCGCCCTTGCCGCGCGAAATGCCGGCGGCGCGGCCGGTCAGCTCGGCCATGATGATGTTTGGATCGATGCCGTAGGCGAGCATATGGCCATGGTCGCGATAGCCGGTGACGACCGAATCCCGCCCGACCGTGAGCGCGGACTGCAGGCCGACGGCGACCGCCTCCTGACCGATATAGAGGTGGCAGAAGCCGCCGATCAGGCCCAGGCCGTACAACTGGCCGGCTTTTTCCTCGAACCGGCGGATGAGCAGCATCTGCCGATAGAATTCGAGCAGCTCCTCCTTCGAGGCGTCATAGGGCAAAGGATCGGTCGGGCGCTCGCGATTGGGCGTCGCCGGGGGCGCGCCGGCCGAAGCCTGCGAAAGTGCGGATTTAGCTGCTCGGGCCAAGGCGGGTCTCTCTCCTGCGGCGCTAAGGAACGCGGCCCCTATAGGCGCAGCGTGTGCACCGCCGCAACGGCCTGCCCCGTAACAAAATTAGTCGAGGGGGATGATGCGGTCCTGAGGCGCGACCTGCCCCGTCTGGCGGCGCACCAATTCCTCGGCATAATCGGGGTCGACACGGCCCGGCGCGAGCAGGCGGGCATGATGCTGGAGCTTGGCGCGCCGATCGGCCAGCACGCGCAAGGTTTCGGCCCGCTCACGCGCCTGATCCTTATATCCCGCAAGCGACATCAGCCCGTTGGGACCCACGATCGCCGCGCCCGCGAAATAAGCGATCACGAACAAGGCGATCGCCGGGCCGGCGGCCGATCTGAGCAGGGCAAGGGTCGGGCGGCGGGTCATCGTCACGGCGAGGAGAATCACGATTCCCCAACGGCTTCAAGCAAAAAGGTGTGGCGGCCGCGCAGGCCGCCGGATTTAGCCGGGGAACGCCGCCCAGCCGGAAGCGCTGATGCGCCTGCGGATCAGCGCCGGGCCGGCACGATCCGGTCCGGCAAGGTGCGAATCGGATGGACGAAGCTTGGCCGTGGCGTCCGCTCCGTCGCCGGTTCGCGCCGCCCGTCAAGCAGCCGCGCGAGCAGGGCCTGCCCCTCCGCCCACTCACCGAGCCCGGATTCGGCGTTGATGTGCCCGGCGCCTTCCAAAGTCACGAGGGCCGCGCCCCAGGCACCGGCCTGCTCCCCCGCGCGCTCAAGCGTGCACCACGGATCATTATCGCTCGCCACCAGCAAAGCCGGGAACGGCAAGCGACCCTGCGGCGCTGGCGCGAAGCGCGCGATACGCGAATCGGCCCCGGGACGATCGACGTCGGGCGGCGCCACCAGCAGCGCGCCGACCACGTTGCCGCGCACGCCTTCGCCCAGCAGGCTGGCCCACCACAGCACCGCGAGGCAGCCGAGACTGTGCGCGACCAGCACCACCGGCCCCTGCGCCGCACCCACCGCATGGTCGATACGGCTGATCCAGACGTTGCGCTGCGGATCATCCCACAGCCCGAGCTGGATGCGCAGGCAATCGTGCCGTTCGCGCTCCCATTCGCTCTGCCAGTGGCCCGGCCCTGAATCGCCCAAGCCCGGCACCAGCAGCACCAATGGCGAGAGATTGCGTTCGCCCGTGAACATGCGCCCAACTCCTTTCCCCAAGGATGGGCACACGTTATTCCCTATTCCAGAGCAGGAGAATACAGATCGCGTTGTGGCGTCCCTAGCCCGGCTTGGAAAGGCCCCGGTTCAGCGCTTGAGCGACGCGCGCCCGGCATAGCGGCCGATCGACCCCAGCTCCTCCTCGATCCGGATAAGCTGGTTGTACTTGGCGAGCCGGTCCGACCGCGCGAGCGAGCCGGTCTTGATCTGGCCGCAGTTGGTGGCGACGGCGAGATCGGCGATCGTCGAATCCTCGGTTTCGCCCGAGCGGTGCGACATGACCGCGGTATAGCCGGCGCGCTGCGCGAGGCTGACCGCTTCCAGCGTCTCGGACAGCGTGCCGATCTGATTGACCTTGACCAGCAGCGAGTTGGCGAGACCCTTCTCGATCCCTTCGCCCAGGATCTTCGGATTGGTGACGAACAGGTCGTCGCCGACGAGCTGAATCTTCTGGCCGAGCTTGTCGGTCAGCAGCTTCCAGCCGTCCCAATCCTGTTCCGCCATGCCGTCCTCGATCGAGACGATCGGGTAGGCGGCGGCGAGTTCGGCGAGATAGTCGACCATCTCGGCAGGCGACAGCTTCCGCCCCTCGCCTTCCAGATCGTAGACGCCGTTCTTGAAAAACTCACTCGCGGCGCAATCGAGCGCGATCGCGACCTCCTCGCCCGGGCGGTAGCCCGCCGCCTCGATCGACCCCATAATGAAATCGAGCGCGTCCTTCGGGCTGGCCAGGTTGGGCGCGAACCCGCCCTCGTCGCCGACGGCGGTCGCCAGCCCCTTGTCGTGCAGCTTCTTCTTCAGCGTGTGGAAGATCTCGGTGCCGCAGCGAACCGCTTCGAGCAGGCTTTCGCTGCCGATCGGCACGATCATGAATTCCTGGAAATCGATCGGGTTGTCCGCATGCGCGCCGCCGTTGACGATG
>NZ_JBMDXG010000166.1:0-2654 GCF_048594985.1 Sphingomonas sp.
ACTCGCGGAAGTCGTCGGCCGGCAGCATCAGGCCGAGGATCAGGAACAGGCCGTTGGCGGCGATGAAGCCCACCGGCGCGCCCAGCTGGGGGAACATGCCGAAGCGCGCCTCATAGCCCTTGGGCGCGCTTTCCACGGCCAGCAGCGCCGCGCCGCCCCATTCGCCGCCAAGCCCGAACCCCTGGCCGAAACGAAGCACGCAGAGCAAAGCGGCCGCGACCCAGCCTGCGCTGGCGTAGGTCGGCAGCACCGCGACCAAAGTTGTCGAAATTCCCATCGTGAGCAGCGACGCCACGAGCGTCGACTTGCGCCCGACCCGGTCGCCGAAATGACCGAAGAAGACCGAGCCCAGCGGGCGGGCGACGAAGGCGACGCCCAACGTGGCGAAGGCCGCGAGCTGCTGCGCCTCCTTTGACGCGCTCGGGAAGAACAGTTCGCCGAAGACGAGGCTGGCGGCGGTGGCGTAGACGTAGAAATCGTAAAATTCGATCCCCGTGCCCACCAAGCTCGCCGCCAGTACGCGCCGCGTCGAAGGGCCCCCGCTTCCGTCCGCCATATCCATCTCCGGCCGCTTCAGCGTGCGGCGACCGGCGTCTATCGGCGGTGCGCGGCCCGTGTCGAGGGGAGATGTGCGGCCGCGCCCGCGCAACCCACGGGCGGCTTCTATGCCGCCCGTGGAGATTGACGGATCAACGACCGCCGCGATTGACGCATTTGTCGGTGACGGCCCGCGAACAGCGCGGATAATTGCTCGTGTCCGTCGATCCCGTCGGGGCCGGGTTCTGCGTCGTCGCGCCGGACTGCGGCGCGGATTGGGTCATCGCCGCATCGGGCGCAGGCGGGGCCGGCGGGACCGCCTGTGCGGGGGGCGCGGCCGGATCGGGGGTGGTGGCGTCCGCCGGGGTGTTAGGCGCGGCCGACGCGGCGGGGTTGTCGGTCGGGGCGACAGGCGTTTCCTGCGCCAGGGCGGCGGTGCCGGCGCCGATCCCGGCGAGGATCATCAACATCGTTCTGGTCATGGCATCTCTCCTGATCCGACCGGCGGATGCATCTTTGACGCGCTGTTCGATCGCCGATCGGCTGGCGTCCTACCGCCCCACACGCCCGAAAGTTCCTTGGATCGCTTGCCCCCTCCGCCGCCGTTCCCTACCTGTTCGCCGGTGAGTCTGCCTGCCCCCTCCCCGACCGACCCCACCTATCTGCGCGGCCTCAACGCGCCGCAGCGCGAAGCCGTGCTGACGACCGAAGGGCCCGTGCTGGTTCTCGCGGGCGCCGGCACCGGCAAGACCGCCGCGCTGACCGCGCGGCTGGCGCACCTGATCGCCACGCGGCGTGCCTGGCCGTCCGAGATCCTCGCCGTCACCTTCACCAACAAGGCCGCGCGCGAGATGCGCGAGCGGGTCGGGCGGATCATGGGCGAGGCGGTCGAGGGCATGCCCTGGCTCGGGACGTTTCACTCGGTCGCCGCGCGGATGCTGCGCCGCCACGCCGAGCTGGTCGGGCTGCAATCGAACTTCACCATTCTTGACACCGACGATCAGCTTCGCCTGCTCAAGCAATTGATCCAGGCGGCGGATATCGACGAGAAGCGTTGGACGGCGCGCGCGCTGGCGGGACTGATCGATCGCTGGAAGAATCGCGGTCTCGTCCCCGCCGAGATCGACGCCGGCGAGAGCGAGGCCTTCGCCAACGGGCGCGGCCAGGAATTGTACGCGGCCTATCAGGAACGTCTGCGCGCGGTGAACGCGTGCGACTTCGGCGACCTGCTGCTGCACATGCTGACGATCCTCAAGAAGCATCGCGATGTGCTTGAATCCTATCAGCAACGGTTCCGCTATATCCTGGTCGACGAATATCAGGACACCAATGCCAGCCAGTATCTGTGGCTGCGGCTGCTCGCGCAGGAGCGCAAGAATATCTGCTGCGTCGGCGATGACGATCAGTCGATCTATTCGTGGCGCGGAGCCGAGGTCGCCAACATCCTGCGGTTCGAGCGCGACTTTCCCGGCGCGGCGGTAATCCGGCTGGAACAGAATTACCGGTCGACCCCCCACATCCTGGGCGCCGCGAGCGCGGTCATCGCCAACAATGGCGGCCGGCTGGGCAAGACATTGTGGACCGAGACCGACGTCGGCGAAAAGGTCCGCGTCGTCGGCGTGTGGGACGGCCCCGAGGAGGCGCGCCGCATCGGCGAGGAGATCGAGCGCGCGCAACGCGACGGCGGCCGGCTCGACGACATCGCGATCCTCGTGCGCGCGCAGTTCCAGACGCGCGAGCTGGAAGACCGCTTCATCGCGATCGGCCTCCCCTATCGCATCGTCGGCGGCTTCCGCTTCTACGAGCGCGCCGAGATCCGCGACGCGCTGGCCTATCTCCGGGTGGTCGCGCAGCCGTCCGACGATCTGGCGTTCGAGCGGATCGTCAACGTGCCCAAGCGCGGGATCGGCGACAAGGCGGTCGCCAAGATCCACCAGCTCGCCCGCGCGCAGGGCGCCGCGCTCACCACCGCCGCCGCGCGGATCCTCGACACCGACGAGCTGCGCCCCGCCGCCCGCAACGCCCTTGCCCGCTTCATCGCTGACATCGCCCGGTGGCGCGGGATGCTCCTGAGCCCCTCCCCCTCCGGGGGAGGTGGCGGCGAAGCCGCCGGAGGG
>NZ_JBMDXG010000167.1:0-4118 GCF_048594985.1 Sphingomonas sp.
ACGCCTTGAAGGTCGCGCCGCCCGTCTTCGCAAGCACCTTCGTGATCGCCGCAGTCAGAGACGTCTTGCCATGGTCGACATGGCCGATCGTCCCGATGTTGCAGTGCGGCTTCGTACGCTCGAATTTCTCTTTACCCATCGACGTGGTTTCCTGTCGTCTCGTTCACGTGAGCCTCAGGCCGGCCCAGCTTGCACCGCGACCTCGCCGCGAGAAGGTTCCGCCTCGCCGGCGGCGCGATGCCCAATAGATGGAGCGGGTGAAGGGAATCGAACCCTCGTATTCAGCTTGGAAGGCTGCTGCTCTACCATTGAGCTACACCCGCACGCTGACGTTCCGTCGAGATGGTGGAGGGGGTTGGATTCGAACCAACGTAGGCTAAGCCAACGGATTTACAGTCCGTCCCCTTTAACCACTCGGGCACCCCTCCGTAATCCCGGCAGAGCGTCAAGCGTTCAGGATCATCCACGGGACCGGCTGGTCGGCCGGTTTTCCGTGGCGCGTGTTATGGAGACCTTGCCCGGCGCTGTCAACGCCCCTCGGAGCGCTATCAACCCCTTGATCGAAAGGACCTGTGAGCAGCCGTTGCCGCGCTCCGGGCGCACACCTATAAGCGAAGCATGAGCAAGGATTCAGAGAAGCGCCCGCGTGGCGGACGACCGCCCGAGCGCCGCCGCGAGCGGCGGTTCGCCCCCGTTTCCCCCGGCGATCGACGCCCCGACCAGCTGTGGCTCTATGGCATCCACGCCGTCGCCGCGGCGCTCGGCAACCCGCGCCGGACGATCCTTCGCCTCGCCGCGACGCCGAACGCGCTCGCCCGGCTGAAGGAAGAAGGCGCGCCCCTCCCCGCGACGGTCGAGGAGACGGAGAATCGCGCCCTCGACCGGCTGGTGGGTGACGGCGCCGTGCATCAGGGCGTGGCGGTGCTCGTCGAGCCGCTCGATTCGCTTCCGCTCACCATGCTCGGAGACGCACGGCTCATCGTGGTGCTCGACCAGGTGACCGATCCACACAATGTCGGCGCGATCATGCGCTCCGCCGTCGCCTTCGGCGCCGAAGCCATCGTCACGACCGGCCGCCACGCGCCGACGGAGACCGGGGTGCTCGCGAAATCCGCCTCGGGTGCGCTCGAATGGATCAATCATGTCGAGGTGCCGAATCTCGCCCGCGCACTCGCTGAACTCGGCGAACTCGGCTTCACCCGGGTCGGACTCGACAGCGAGGGCGACGCGACGCTCGAGACCGCGATGGGCGGTGAACGCATCGCGCTCGTGCTGGGCGCCGAGGGCAAGGGTCTGCGCCGCCTGACGCGCGAGACCTGCGACACCGTCGCGCGGCTGGACATGCCGGGCGTGATCAAGAGCCTCAACGTGTCGAACGCGGCTGCTCTCGCCCTCTACGTCGCCCGCCGCCACCTGGACACGCCGGCGGCCTGAGCCGCCGGTTCATTTCACGGCGCTGGCGGTGCGTCAGGAGGTCTTCGGAACCACCGCCTTCGCCTTGCCGGCCTTGCGATTGAAGTAGAGTTGCCGCAACTGGGCGAACTGCTGGCGCGGACGCTCGAACAGCGCGAAGACCAGCAGGTAGAAGATGCCGATCGCCGCGAGCCCGACAGCGATGGCGAGGAAGGGATTGGCCACAAGGGCCACGGCCGCGAGCCCGAGGCCAGCGGTCGGCACGGCAATGCTGCCGAAGAGCAGGATGCCGTTGCGCATGAGCTCGCCGATTCGCACGCCGCTGACCTTGCCGGCCCACCAGAGCTGGATCGCCCAGAGCAGTGCATAGCCGGAGGCGACGCCGATCGCGACGCCCGCTCCGCCCCAGGGGAGCCCCGCCAGCATCATCAGCATGATGATCGGCTGCGTCACGAGATAGAAGCGGAACTGGTGGCCCGTCAGGCCCCGTGACACGAAGATCCAGTAGGAAATCTGGCCGAGCGCGCGGAAGATGCCGCCGATCGCCAGCGCCTGGATCACCGGCACCATTCCCATCCAGTTCGCGCCGAACAGGATCAGCACCAGCGGATGGGCGAGGCCGCACATCACGCCATAGATCACCGAACAGACAAAGCCCGACACCGACTGCCCGGTCAGGAGATAGTTGAGGTAGCGCTTCTCGTCGTCGGACACCTGGCTGAGGATCGGGATCGCGACACGGCTGAGCGGAGCGGTCACCTGCTGGATCGGCAGCATCGCCACCTGATAGGCGCGGGCATAGATGCCGAGTGGCGCCGGACCCCAGACATAGCCGATCGAGATGTTGTCGACGTTCTTGGTGAGATAGGCGATGGTCTGCGTGCCGGCGAGGCCGGCACCGAACCGCGCCAGATGCCAGACGGGCGCCGATCGCTTCGGCAGGCCCGGCCACCAGCGTGCCAGAAGCACGACCATCACTAGTCCGGTTCCCGCCATCGTGAGCTGCTGCGCGATCAGCGCCCAGAAGGTCGGCGACGTGTACGCGACCAGCAGTCCCGCCAGAAAGCCGAGGAACTGCGGCACGATCTCGGCAAGGCTGAGCGCCGAAAAGCGCAGATTGCGGTTGAGTTCGGCGCGGAATTGGGTGGCAACGCCGTTGAGGAAGAATGTCAGCGACGTCCAGATGACGATCGTGCTCAGCACCGGTTCGCCATAGAAACCCGCGATGGCACCGCTCAGCGCACAGACGATGCCCGTGAGCAGCAGCCCGAACAGCGAGTTGATCCAGAAGAGATTCGACTTCTCGTCGCGCGACAGCGTCTTCGCCTGAACTGCCGCGACCGACAGGCCGAAATCACGCACCAGCTCCGCGAAGCCGGTGATGGCCAGCACCATGGCCAGAAGGCCGATGTCGCGCGGAGCGATGATCCGCGCGAGAACGACGACGGTCAGCAGCTGCAGGACGACGCGGCTCGATTGCCAGAACAGCGTCACCACTGCGCCGCGAGTCGCTGAGGATGCGAGACTCACAGGAGGCCAGGTCCCCTAATCGCTTCGTTTGCCGGTGGCATTGTGCCACCCTCGATCGCCGACGAGATCACGCCGCCCGAGCGGCGTCCTTCGCCTTTCCCGGAACGCCGGTCGCGCCCGCGACGGCCCGGAGCCGCTCGCCCATCCACCGGATCTGAGCCCGCGCCAGGAGGCGCGCCGCGGCGACCTCCTCTGAGCGCGAGGCGGCCTCGCGCAGAAGCGCCAACTGTCCGTCGCGATCAAGCCCCGACATGTTGACGCTGGCCTTTCGATAGCCCACGGCGTCGAAATGCCGGCCCACCGTGCGCTCGTTGCGATCGAGATAGCAGAGCGGGATCGCAAGCTCGGTGAAGGCGAGAATGAGAACATGCAGGCGATCGCTCAACACCAGCCTGGAGCGGCGATAGAGACGGCGCAGGCGAAGCTCCTGCTCGCGATGCGACTCGTCGCCCCAGTCAGCGAAATCGCCACCAAGATCGGCGGCGAGCCGCCGGCCGGTTTCGCTGTCGCGGCGCACCTGCGTCACGATCACGGGCTTCAGTCCCGCCTCATCCGCGAAGGCCCGCACGCCATCGAGCCAGACCTTGTCCGGGTAGGGACGGTCGCCGCGCAGCGAGATCGCCAGCACGTCGCGCACCTCGCTCTCGGCCATCTCCTCCCGGGTCGGCCCGGCATCGTCGAAGCCCCAGTCAGGCATCAGATCGCCGAAGCCGAAACGCGCCTGCGACACCGGATCACGCCAGGCGACGAGCGCATGATATCGGAACACCGCTCCGAGGGCCCTCGTCCAGAGGGACGGATAGCTTCGGGCTCCGATGCCAAGCTGCACCACTGCGCCACCGCTCTGCACGATCTTGCGCATCAGCGGCAATTGGCGCGCGGCGTTGATGACCCTCCGCGGCTCCACCTGCACCTCGCCGGGCTTGGAGACATAGATGATCGGTCCAGCGGACATGGCCCGGTCCCGGGCTTCGTTCCATTCGTGAACGCTCCGGTAGACGGTGTCGTCCGGATCCAGCGCCAGTGCGTCGATGAAGCCGTCGCAACAGCCGGCCAACAGCACGTGCAAACGGCCGATGCCGCGAAGTTCGTCGAGCAGCCGGCGGCGGAGGACAACGTCGCCGATATTTTCATCCTGTCCCGTGCAACTGACGAACAGAAGACGCTTTGGCAAT
>NZ_JBMDXG010000168.1:0-10834 GCF_048594985.1 Sphingomonas sp.
GAACTGCGATCGAGGACGGGCACGACGCGAGGAAGCGTTTTAGGGCGGCGCCTCGCTTTGCTCCTGCTGGGCAGTCGACGCAGATGATCGTGGGGGCCGACAGCGCCAGCGATGTCGAGATCATCGGGAGCGCAAACCAGCTCTACGGCGACTACAGGTTGCGCCGCGTTTATTATTCGGCGTTCAGCCCCATTCCCGATGCGAGCGCGATCCTGCCGCTCAAGCGCCCTCCGCTCATTCGTGAGCATCGGCTGTACCAGTCCGACTGGATGATGCGCTTTTATGGATTTTCGGCGCAGGAAGTCGCAGCCGCGGCCGGGGCGGACGGCATGCTCCCCCTCGATACCGACCCTAAGCTGGCCTGGGCGTTGAAATTTCGGGATCAATTCCCGGTTGACGTCAATAAAGCTTCGCGCGAGCAATTGCTGCGGGTTCCGGGATTGGGGCCGAAGGCGGTCGCCGGCATCCTGCAAAGCCGCCGCTGGCATCGTCTGCGGCTCGACGATGTGGGCCGCCTGACGCTCTCGGTGGCGAATATCCGGCCCTTCCTCATCGCCGATGACTGGCGCCCGCGTCAGTTGGCCGATGCTCAACTGCCCTTCCCCCCGGTTGCGCGCGAACAGTTCGAACTTTTTTCCGCATAGCAGCGACGCCTTCGCGATTGCACAATTCGCATGCCGCCGTCATAAGAATGAAACGGCTGGTAACCAAAATGATGGTATGTTGCATCGCAACAGAGTCGGAATGGTGGGAGCAGCGTGATGACAGCAATGATTGCCCTGTTCGCGGTCGTGTATGGCGTTTCGGTAACCCTGCTTGGCGGCACGGCGGTCCTGTCGGTCTATTCGCCGAAGGTTCGCGAAAGCTTGATCGGAGCCAACCGCCCGACCTTCTGAACGTTTTAAGCCGCCTTCCTGCGGAGGGCGGCATCGGGCGGTCCGGCGCCTCCGGGGGGAGCGCCGGGCTCGCCATCGTAACATCAGCGACTATGCGGGATCGCTTTGGCAGGCAGTCGGGTTGATCCGACATGCATGTCGCGCGATTGCCCGTTGAAGACGATTTCGAAGCTTGGCGCGGGGCAGCGCGCGACCTCGCTTTGGCCGGAATTCCCGCTGAGGCGGTGATCTGGCAGATCGGTGCGCAGCGCGAGGATCTGTTTGGCGGCGAAACAGCGGAAACCCGTCCCGCTGTTCAATCTTTTTCCGTCCCCCGCCCCTTCCTCGATCTCGCTCGTTCGGTCGTCTGCCATGTCGACCGTGAGCGGTTCGCTTTGCTTTACACCATGCTGCTGCGGGTGCGGGACCAGCCCGGGCTGATCGAGGATCGAACTGACCCCCTCCTCCGCCGGCTTGAGATCATGGCCAAGGAGGTTCGGCGCGATATTCACAAGATGCGTGCCTTCCTCCGCTTCCGGGAGATTGAGGGTGAGCGGGGCGCACGCTTCGTCGCCTGGTTCGAACCCACGCATCATATCGTCCGCGCGAATGCCGCCTTTTTCGTCAATCGCTTCGCAAGCATGCGCTGGTCGATCCTGACGCCCGATGTTTCGCTGCATTGGGACGGCGAGCGGTTGCGTGAAGGGCCCGGCGCCGCGCGCGCCGATGCGCCGGAAGGCGACCCGGTCGAAGAGACGTGGAAGACCTATTACGCATCCATCTTCAACCCGGCGCGGGTGAAGATCGGGACGATGCTCAAGGAGATGCCGCGCCGTTACTGGAAAAACATGCCCGAGACGGCGTTGGTACCCGGCCTGATCGCGGGCGCGCAGGCACGGGAGACGGCGATGGTGGCGGCAAGCCGAGTGGAGCGAGGAGGCAACGCGGTGGCCGCCTGGGACGCGCTGCGTGAGGAGGCGCTGGAATGCACCCGCTGCCCGCTGTTCAAGGATGCGACCCAAACGGTGTTCGGGGAGGGCCCGATCGACGCGGCTCTGATGTTCGTGGGCGAGCAGCCGGGCGATCAGGAGGATCTGGCGGGCCGGCCTTTCGTCGGCCCCGCCGGGCAGATGTTCGACCGGGCGATGGAAGAAGCCGGGCTGGATCGCGCGCGGGTGTATGTCACCAACGCCGTCAAGCATTTCAAATATGAGCAGCGCGGCAAGCGCCGTATCCACGCGAAGCCCAATGCCGGGGAAATCCAGGCCTGCCGCTGGTGGATCGAGCAGGAACGCGACCTGGTCCGCCCCAAGGTGGTGGTGGCGCTCGGCGCGACGGCGGCGCGATCGGTATTCGGCAAGGCGGTGACGATCACCAACGTGCGTGGGCGCGCGCACCCGCTGACCGACGGCGCCGAGGCCTGGGTGACTATCCACCCCAGCTTCCTCCTGCGCATTCAGGATCGTGGCGAGGCGGATGCCGAATATGATCGCTTCGTCGCCGATCTGCGGCAGGTACAGGCACGCGTCGCCGCGCTGGTTTAGGTTCGCCGCGAGTTACGATCGACGCCAACCGCGCCCACGATTGCCGATCCGTCGCGCCGAGACACGTCCCATCCGGGGAATTGGTGGGCCCGACAGGACTCGAACCCGCAACCAAGCCGTTATGAGCGGCCAGCTCTAACCATTGAGCTACAGGCCCACTTCGCCCCGATAGCGGAGCAGCGGGCCGCAGGGCAAGCTCCTGTGGCAATTGCTTAGTTGCCATGAGGTGAAACTTTATTATGCAGGGACCACTATCAACTTTCAGGAAGATGCAATGGCATCGACGATGGTGATCGACGACGTGGATCGTGTGATCCTCAGCACGCTTCAGGAAGAGGGCCGGATCACCAATGTGGAGCTGGCGCGTCGCGTCGGCCTGACCGCCCCGCCCTGCCTCCGCCGTATGCGGGCTCTGGAAGAATCGGGCGTGATACGCGGCTATCACGCAGAGCTGGATGCCGGGCAGCTCGGATATGGCATCATGGTGTTCGCGCTTGTGAGCCTGAAGAGCCAGGCGGAGGACGACTTACGCCGCTTCGAGACGCACATCACGGAACTGCCCGAAGTGCGCGAATGTCATATGCTGAACGGCGAGATCGACTTCATCCTGAAGATCGTGGCGCACGATCTCCAGTCCTTTCAGTCTTTCCTCACGACGAAGCTCACGCCCGCGCCCAATGTCGCGAGCGTCAAGACCTCGCTCACGATCCGCACGTCCAAGACATCGTGCGGCATCCCGGTCGACAACGCCTGAACACAATGCCCGCCCGGGGCAACCGGGCGGGCACCATGTCGTCAGCGATCGTCCGCCAGGGGCACCCGCCTCACGCTTCGGTGGTCGGATGATCCAGATGGATCGTCCAGAAGTCAGCGATCGGCTTGCGCGGCCCCTGGACCTGCGCGAATGCCGCCTTCGCACCGGCTGCGTCGCCTTGCTGCGCGAGCGCCGCGCCGAGGCGGAGGTTGGCGACGTTCGCGTCGACCCCGCCCTTCTCCAGCGCGAGCTTATACAGCTCGACCGCCTTGGCATATTCGCCGTAACTGACGTAGGCGTCCGCCGTGTTCAGCGCCGCACGGCCATTGGCGGCGGAGCGCGCGCCCTTGTCGGACTGCGGCAGCGAGCCCTTGTCGGCGGCAATCTTCGGCTTGACGGTGTTCATGACGTCGGTCGCGTCATTCTTGCCCGTCAGATTGACGACGCCCTTGGAATTGCCTTCCTGCAGGACCGTCATCGCCTCGTTCGGGAAGCGCAGATAGACGTTCAGCGCATATTCGCGATAATCGATGTCCCCGCTCAGCGCATTGGCATGACGCAGCAGGCGGAAGACGTCGGTCTGGGCGTCGGTGTCGAGGTTGGCGCGATCCGTGAACACGCGCAGCGCCGTGTTCCAATTCTTCTTCGTCGGATAGGCGGCGACCCACTTCTTCGTGGTCTCCAGCGTGGCCGCATTGATCGCGGCCTGATCGGCCGGCGAGGCGGCCTTCGCGCGATAGCCGAGGTCGACGCCGCGCTCATACCATTCGGCCGGCGGGGTCTGCCCGGTGGCGAGCACGCGGTCGATCTGCGCGTTGACCGTCTGCAGCGCCTTCATCGTCTGGCCCTGGTTGGCCTGAGCCATCACGAGCATCGGAACGATGTCGTTATTGGTGCTGCCGGCCTGCTGCGCGGCGGTCAGCGCCTGCTCGACCTTGGCATAATCCTTCTTGTCCCACGCGACCTGCGCCTGCGCAATGTAGAGCTGCGACGCGGTGCTCGGATCGGCCTGGCCGCTCTCGATCATCAGGTCGATGCCCTGCGCCTGCTGCGCCTGATCCTTAGTGGTCTGCGACAGACGGTAGTAAAGCGAGCCGGCCGCATATTTGTCGTCGGGCGTGGACAGGACAGCCTTGGCCTTTTCCAGCTCCGTGGCGGCGGTCGCCGCGTCATTGGCTTCCAGCGCCTTTTGGGCGGCCGCCAGCGGGACCTGCGCCGCCTTCGAATAATTCTTCTTGGCGGGCTGCTCCTTCTTCTCCTTGGCGGCGATGGCGGGGCTGCCGACGCTGAGCCCCGCCAGCGCGAAAGCCAGTGCGAGGGTGGAAACGATCTTCATTGGCTCCATCTCCAAGAGTGCCGGCCGGGGACGCGGCGATCGCCGACGTGCCTAGTCCGGACGTGATAAGGGGGCAAGCCGCCTCTCTGGCATCATCCTACTGAATGGCGGCTGTATTCGGGTTGGCTCTGGTCTGCGCCGCGATCCACGCGTCGATCTTGGCATTGAAGACCGTCATCGGAAGCGCGCCCGTATCCAGCACCGCCGCATGGAAGGCGCGCGGATCGAAGCGGGCGCCAAGCGCGGCCTGGGCACGCGCCTTGGCCTTGCTGATCGTGATCTGGCCGATCTTGTACGCGAGCGCCTGGCCCGGGATGGCGATATAACGCTCTACTTCGGCGGTCGCGTCCGTTTCTGCTTCGGGCGAGTTATCAAGCATGTACTTGATCGCCTTCTCACGGCTCCAGCCATAAGCGTGAAGCCCCGTATCGACCACGAGACGCATCGCGCGCAGCATCTCATCGTTCAAACCGCCAATCCGCTGCCATGGATCGGCTTCGACGCCCAGTTCCTTCCACAGGCTTTCGGCGTAGAGTGCCCAGCCCTCTTGAAAGGCGGTATTGCCGCCAAAGCGCATGAAGTTCGGCAGCGCCTCATTCTCCTGCGCCAGGCTGATCTGGAAATGATGGCCCGGCTCGCCCTCGTGCAGGAAGAGCGTTTCCATTTCCCACGTCAGGCGTGATGGCAGGTCGTAAGTGTTGTAATAAAAGACGCCCGGTCGCGATCCATCGGGCGTGCCGCTGTTATAAGAGCCGCCCGCCGCCGTCTTCTCCTGATAAGCGGGGACCGCCCTGATCTCGAGCGGCGTCTTGGGGAGGGTCGAGAACTGCTCGGGCAGCCGCTTAGCAACCCTCTCGCGAATGGCGAAATAGCCGGCGCGCAGCTCCTCGGCGCTCTTCGGCTGGAAGCGCGGCGAGGTCCGCAGGAAGGTGAAGAAGGCCTCCGGACTGCCCTTGAAGCCTACGCGCGTCTGCTCGTCGGCCAGTGCCCGGCGGATGCGCGCCACCTCACCCAGCCCGATCGCGTGGACTTCGGCGGCAGTCGTGGGCAGCGTGGTGTTGCTCTCGATCAGATAGGAGTAGAATTTGGGGCCGCCCTTCATGGCCGACAGACCGACCTGCGCGCGCGCGGCGGCCAGATAATCGTCACGCAGGAAGTCGCGCAGCCGGGTCGCGGCCGGGATCAGGACCTCGCGAATCTGCTTGGCGTAAGCGGCGCGCAGGCGTGCGCGATCGGCCTCCCCGATCGCATCCGGGAACGCGTCGGTCGGGCCGTAGAAAGTCGACCCTTCCACCCCCTGATCGATCTGCGTCGACAATTGGTCGATCATGTTACGCACGGTCAGCTTCGACTGGACGATGCCGGCGCGCATTCCCTCGCGGAAACGCGCGATCACCTCGTCGAGCAGCCGAGCATAGGCTGCATTGCGAAGCAGATTATTCTCATAATCGGCCGGCGTCGCGAACGGCGCACTGCCCTTGCCCGAGGCCAGATCGGGATACCACAGATGGATGCCGTAGAAATGGTCGATGGGCAGGACCTTGCTGATCTGCAGCAGGTTTGGATCGCTCAGCAGCTTGAGCTTGTCGCCGAGCTGCCAGGCGAAGGTATCGTAGGCCAGCCGGTCGGTGGGATCGAGCTTGCCGCGGTCAAGCGCGCGCAGCTGGGCAAGTTCACTCTCTGCCGCCGCTTTTTCGGCCGCATAATGCGCGTCGCTGAACGGATCGCCGATCCGGTCGGCATAACGGCGATCGCCACGCGACAGCGCCTCAAGCGGATTGCGCGCGAGGCTGGCCTCGTCGCTTGCCGCGAACAGCGCGAACAGCCGGTCATGCTCGGCCGTCGCCTGCGCTACGGCCGGGGCGGCGGCAAGCGCCGCCACCAACGCGACCCCGATCCAGCGCATCCTTCCGCCCTCGAGCCTCATGCGGTCAGCGCGTCGATCATTTCGTGCAGCGCACCGAGACAATCCTCGCCCAGCCGCATCGAGCGCTCGGCCGACCAGCCGAATTCGGGATCGGGCAGGTCGTCATTGTCCTTGAACGGCATTTCGAGCGTCATCGACACCGCGCCATAGCGCTCGGCGAGCTGATTGGTGGACATGGACAGGTTAGCCTGCCCCGTGCCGGCGACGGCATAGCCATGGCGGAACTGGAAGTCGGGCGAGCGCCGGGCAAGCGTTTCCCGGTAACGCGCGAACAACTTGCCCTGACGCTCGGTCCAGCTCGGTATCCCCTCGAAACCGGCGAGGAACACGTAGGGGATCGCCTCGTCCCCATGGACGTCGATCGCGAAATCCACGCCGGTCTCGTCCATCCGGTTGCGCACCGCCAGCACTTCGGGGCTGCGCTCGGCGGTCGGCTCGTGCCATTCGCGATTGAGGTTCACGCCGGCAGCGTTGGTGCGCAGGTGCCCACGGCGCGATCCGTCCGGATTCATGTTGGGCACGACATGGAAGGTCGCCTCTCGCCGGAGAACGCGTGCGACCGGATCCGCCGGATCGGTCAGGCGCGCCAGCGCGCCCTCCATCCACCATTCGGCCATTGTCTCGCCCGGATGCTGGCGCGCGTAGAGCCAGACCTGCGCCCGCCCTTCCCCGACCGTCAGGCAATCGATCTCCTGCCCGTCAAGCGTCCGGCCGAGCGAGCGATAAGAGACACCCGGCAATGCGGCGACGCTCGAGACCAGATCGTGGTGCCGCTCGATCGAGTAAGGCGCGAAATAGGCGAACCACAGCGAATCGCTCGCGCACGCATGGCGGATTGTCAGGACCCCGTCGGCAAAGCTGGTCTCGGTCTGCCGCCACGTCTCGCGATCATCCGACCAGCGCGCGCGATACCCGGGCCATCCGTCGGGATAGGCCGACCGCCCGGCATTGACGATCCGCATTTCGACCGTGCGCCCCGCCGCCCCGGTCAGGCGGAAATGGAACCACTGGTAGAAATCCGACTGGTGATCGCGCGCGATTTCCAGATCGAAACGATCCTTGTCCTGCGACAGGACACGGATGTTGCCGCTGTCGAACGCGGCGGAGATATGTGCGGTCATTTCACGCTGATAGTGCGGCCCGACGTCCCCGGAAAGTCCCGGAACATGGCGGCGGCAAGCTTGCCGACCGCCGCCTCGGGTTGGGTGGACGGATCGCCAAAGCGACCGCTTGTCTCCGCCCGCCCCTCCCAGATCGTCGTTCCGTCCGACCGGCGCTTGATCTGGACCGTCAGACGCGTGCCGACGTGCTGGGACGGTCGCCCGGTCACGGGGACGTTAACGCCGCCCCCCACGCCGCCGCCGCGCCCGAACGTCCCGCCGCCCAGCCCGATCGAAAAGGACGAGCGCGGGGGGCCATCGAAGAACATGCGGTCGACCACCACGGCGGCCACCTGTTCCGACTTGGTCAGGCCGGATGACTCGCTGAACCCGACCCGCGCCAGTTCAGCCCCGACGATGTTGGCGTAAGCCTGGAATTCGGGGGATCCCTTGTCCGCCGGCAGAAGCGGCTCGACCGTAATCTGGCCGCGCGCGATCGGCTCGCCCAGATGGAAGCGGGTCACGCGGGTTTCGGGCTTGCTGGCACAGCCGGCAAGCGCCACGGCGCCGATTAAGGCCAAAGCGAAAGTCGAACGCATTCAGATGCTCCTCGGGAAGCGCGTCGTTACGCCCATGCAACGCCCGACTTTGGACTTCGCTGCAAGGGGAAATGGTTGACAGACAACGGCTCGCCGCATAAGCGAGCGCCTCTTTCGACAACCCAAGACCATAAGGCAGGCGTTACGGCCATGAAGATCCGCAATTCCCTGAAGTCGCTCAAGGATCGGCATCGCGACAATCGCGTGATCCGCCGTCGCGGCCGCACCTATGTCATCAACAAGACGAACCGGCGCTTCAAGGCCCGCCAGGGCTGATCCAAACGTCGCATCGTTGAACGCAAAACGGCCGCGCGATCAGCGCGGCCGTTTTTGTTTGTGCGTATGTCGGCAAGTACGTTGCCCGACATCGCCGGGTCGCGCCGACCACGCGTTCGGCGCCCCCCGTGGATCGAAGGCGCGCCCGCCGGACGGCGCGCCTTCCGCCTCACTCGTGTCCTTCGAGTTCCTTGCCGGTCAGCCGCTGGACATGCAGCATGTTGGTGGATCCGGGCGTCCCGAACGGCACACCGGCCATCATGATGAGCCGGTCGCCCGCCTGGCTGAGCTTGTGCCGCAGCGCCATCCGCTTGGCCTTGCCGACCATCTCCTCGAAGCTCGTCACATCCTTGGTATGAACCGCGTGTGCGCCCCACAGCAGGCCGATCCGTCGCGCCGCGCGGAGCGACGGCGTGAGCACCAGCAAAGGCACCGCCGGGCGCTCGCGCGCGATCCGGCGTGCCGAGGAGCCCGATGAGGTGAAGCAGATGATCGCGCTGGCCGAAATCGTGTCGGCGATGTCGCGCGCCGCCTCGGACAAAGCGTCGGCGGTGGTGGGATCGGGCAAGGTTTCCGTGAAGTGGAGCCGGGCGCGATAGCCGGGATCGTTTTCGACCGCGACCGCGATCCGATCCATCATCGACACCGCCTCTTCCGGCCAGGCGCCGGCGGCGCTTTCGGCCGACAACATCACCGCGTCAGCGCCGTCATAGATGGCGTTGGCGACGTCCGACACCTCGGCCCGGGTTGGGGACGGTGCGACGATCATCGATTCGAGCATCTGCGTGGCGACCACGACCGGGCGGCCCATGCGGCGCGCGGTAGCGACGATGCGCTTCTGGACGAGCGGCACCTGCTGCGGCGGCAATTCGACGCCCAGGTCGCCGCGCGCGACCATCACGGCATCGGCGAGTTCGAGGATTTCCTCCAGCCGGTCGACCGCCGCCGGCTTCTCGATCTTGGCAAGAACCGCCGCCTTGCCACCGATCAGGCGGCGCGCCTCGGCAACGTCTTCGGGCCGCTGGACGAAGGACAGGGCGATCCAGTCGGCCCCCTGCTCCACCGCGAAGCTCAGGTCGGCGCGATCCTTCTCCGTCAGCGCCGCCATCGGCACGACCACGTCGGGGACATTCAGCCCCTTGGAATTGGACAGCGGCCCGCCGACTTCGACGATCGTCTCGATCCGGTCGGCCTCGACGGCCGAAACGCGCAGCACCAGCTTGCCATCGTCCAGCAGAAGCCGCGCTCCAACCTCGAGCGCGGCGAAAATCTCCTTATGCGGCAATTCGACGCGGGTCGCATCGCCGGGCGTCGGATCGCGATCGAGCACGAAGGTCGCGCCGGTCTCCAGCACCACCTTGCCGTCCGCGAACTTGCCGACGCGCAGCTTCGGCCCCTGCAGATCGAACAGGATCGTGGTAGGACGGCGAAGCTCCTTTTCGAGCGAGCGGATCGCCTCGACCAGGGGAATCTTGTCGGCGTGGGCGCCGTGGCTCATGTTGATGCGAAAGGCGTCCGCGCCCGCCATGAACAGCTTACGGATCATCTCCAGCGAACCGGAGGCGGGGCCTAGGGTCGCAAGAACGCGGACCTTGCGGCTGCGCGGCGCAAACTGGATCGACAAAGTCACCTCTCACCTTAACCGCCGCCGGCGCGCGGCATCGTACATCACGCTCGCCGATAGGATGACGCCCGCCGGTAATGCAATGCGCGCGTTACCGTCCGGTTATCCTTTCAGGCGCATGTCGAGATAATCGTCCACCGACCGCATCAATTGCGGCATTTCGTGCTCGAAAAAGTGGTTTGCGCCCGGGATCACATCGTGATGGATCGTGATGTGTTTCTGCGTGCGCAGCTTATCGACCAGCTTCTGCGTTGCGCCGGGAGTCGCCACCTCGTCCGCCTCGCCCTGGATCAGGATGCCCGACGACGGGCACGGCGCCAGGAAGCTGAAGTCGTACAGGTTTGCGGGCGGCGCGATCGAAATGAAACCCTTGATCTCCGGGCGGCGCATCAGGAGCTGCATGCCGATCCACGCGCCGAAACTGACACCCGCGATCCAGGTGGTCTGCGCCTCGGCATGGATCGACTGGACCCAATCGAGCGCGCTGGCGGCGTCGTAAAGCTCGCCGACCCCATTGTCGAAGACGCCCTGGCTCTTGCCGACTCCGCGGAAGTTGAAGCGCAGTGTGGCGAAGCCGCGCCGCACGAATGTCTTGTAAAGCTCCTGCACGATGCGGTTGTTCATCGTGCCGCCGGCCTGCGGATGCGGATGCAGGATCATGGCGACCGGCGCGCGGGGGCGCGGGGGCGGGCTGAAACGGCCTTCGAGGCGGCCTTCGGGACCGGGGAAAATGACGTCGGGCATCGCTCTCGCTTGTGCTGGAGATCGGGCGCTTGGGTCTGCGCGTGCGTCGCGCCTA
>NZ_JBMDXG010000169.1:0-2544 GCF_048594985.1 Sphingomonas sp.
CCGCGAATGGTTGACGCTCGTCCCGCCCTCCGCCGCGGTCAGATAATACCAGCCGTCCTTCCGGAAGATGTGCGGCCCCTCGATCCACACGGGCTTCTTCGACAGGTCGACACCGCCGTTGATAAGCTGCGTCGACTCGCCGACCATCTTCCCGGCGCGCCAGTCATATTCCTGGATCCAGATCGCCCGATGCCCGTCATAGCGCGGCGGCTCGTTCGGCGCGCGGTTGTTGACGACATAGGCCTTGTCGCCTTCCCAATAGATCGACGGATCGATCCCCTCGAACGGCAGCCAGACGGGGTCGGACCACGGCCCCTTCGGGTCGCGCGCGGTGATGACGAAATTGCCTCCGCAATCGACGCAGGTGTTGACGATGTAGAACAGCCCGTCGTGATGCGAGATGTCGGGGGCGAACACGCCCTTCGACACGCCGAGCCCGGTGAAATCGAGCTGGCTTGGCCGCGCGATCGCGTTGCCGATCTGCGTCCAACTCGTCAGATCCTTCGAGTGGAAGATCGGGATGCCCGGAAAGTGCGCGAAGGAGGAATTGATCAGGTAGTAGTCGTCACCCACCCGCGTCACCGACGGATCGGGATAATAGCCCGACAGGATCGGATTACGGTATTGCCCGGGTGCAGGCGTTACGCGCTCCTGCGCCTTGCCGTCATAGGTGAAGCGCTCGAACCGCGCCGGGCCCGCCGATACGCTGCTGGCCAGCGCCACCGCCACGATGGCCGCCCCGAATTTTGCGCGATTCATCTTTTCTCTCCCTTGGCCGCGCCTGCCGGGGCGCTTATGTCGGACTAAAGCCACCATCCTGCCGCATGTCCAGTCGCGCTTTGTCGGGCGATCCGCTCGCTCAAGCGTCATCAAGCCGGCACGGTCGGCAGCAAGAGTCCTTTCGTACCAACCAGATCGAGGTGCTTTCATGACCATCCGGGGCGAAATGTTTATCGGCGCGAAGGCGGTTGCCGGCACGGTCGGCCAGGTGTCCGCCGTCAACCCGGCGACCGGCGAGACCCTCGAGCCCGCCTTTCGCGGCGCCACCGTCGATCAGGTCGACGAGGCCTGTCGCCTCGCCGACGCCGCGTTCGATACCTATCGCGAGACCACGCCCGAGGCACGGGCGACCTTCCTGGAAGCGATCGCCGCCAACATCATGGCGCTGGGCGACGAGCTGATCGAGCGCTGCATGGCCGAAAGCGGTCTGCCGCGCCCTCGCCTCGAAGGCGAGCGCGGGCGCACGGTCAACCAGCTGAAGCTGTTCGCGCAGGTCGTGCGGGACGGTTCCTATCTGGATCTCCGCATCGATCCGGCCATGCCCGAGCGCCAGCCGCTGCCGCGCGTCGACCTCCGCCTGCGGCAGGTGCCGGTCGGCCCGGTCGCGGTGTTCGGCGCGTCCAACTTTCCGCTCGCTTTCTCCGTCGCGGGCGGAGACACCGCCTCGGCGCTTGCCGCCGGCGCGCCGGTCGTCGCCAAGGCGCACCCGGCGCACCCCGGCACGTCCGAACTGGTCGGCCGCGCGGTGCAGAAGGCGGTCGCGGACGCAGGCCTGCCGGAGGGCGTGTTCTCGCTACTGTTCGATACGGGTTATGAGGTCGGCCAGGCGCTGGTCGCGCATCCCGCGATCAAGGCGGTAGGCTTCACCGGATCGCGCCGCGGTGGCCTCGCGCTGATGGACATCGCCGCCAAGCGGGCCGAGCCGATTCCGGTCTATGCCGAGATGAGCTCGATCAACCCGGTCCTGCTCTTCCCCAACGCGCTTGCCGCGAAGGCGGAGGAGACCGCCAAGGCGTTCGTCGGTTCGCTCACGCTCGGCGCGGGGCAATTCTGCACCAATCCGGGCCTCGTGCTCGCGATCGAGGGCGAGGCGCTCGACCGCTTCGTCGCGGTGGCGCGCGAGGCGATTGCCGCGCAGCCGGCGGCGACAATGCTGACCCCCGGCATCCACAAGGCCTACGAGACCGCCGTCGCCGAACTTGCGGCGCACGATCAGGTCGAAACGCTGGCGCGCGGTCAGTCGGGCGAGCATTTCCGGGGCCAGGCCGGCCTGTTCCTCACGAGCGCCGAGGACTTTCTCGCCAATCCGGTGCTGCAGGACGAGATTTTCGGCGCGGCGTCGCTGATCGTCCGCTGCCCCGACCTCGCCGCACTGCGCCGCGTGGTCGAGGGGCTCGAAGGCCAGCTCACCGCCGCGATCCACGTGGTCGAGGCGGATTATGCGGATGCCAAGGCGCTGCTGCCGCTGCTGGAGCGCAAGGTCGGCCGGATCCTGCTCAACGGCTTCGGCACCGGCGTGGAGGTGGCGCATGCCATGGTGCATGGCGGCCCCTTCCCCTCCACCGCCGATGGCCGCTCGACCTCGGTCGGCAGCCTTGCGATCGCGCGCTTCCTGCGTCCGGTGAGCTATCAGGACCTGCCCGACGCGCTGCTGCCCGACGCGCTGCGTGACTCCAATCCGCTCGGCCTGCCCCGCTCGGTCGACGGCAGGCGCCAGGGCTAAACCCTTACAGGCCGCGCCGGGCCCCCGGCGCGGCCTTATCC
>NZ_JBMDXG010000017.1:0-4267 GCF_048594985.1 Sphingomonas sp.
GATCAGGATGTACACCTCCGGGTGGCCCCAGATCCAGATCATGTTCACGTACATCATCGGGTTGCCCCCGCCGGTGTTCGTGAAGAAGTTGGTGCCGACGTAGCGGTCGAGGCTGAGCATCGCGAGCACCGCGGTCAGCACGGGGAAGGCCGCGACGATCAGCACGTTGGTGACCAGCGCCGACCAGGTGAAGACCGGCATCTTCATCAGGCTCATGCCCGGCGCGCGCATCTTGACGATGGTGGCGATCAGGTTGACGCCGGACAGCAGCGTGCCCACGCCCGCGATCTGGAGCGCCCAGATGTAATAGTCGACGCCGACATCGGGCGAGTAGTCGAGCCCCGACAAAGGTGCCATCGCCAGCCAGCCGGTCCGCGCGAACTCGCCGACGAACAGGCTCATCATCACCGTGACCGCGCCGCTGACCGTCATCCAGAAGCTGAAATTGTTCAGGAACGGGAAGCTGACGTCGCGCGCGCCGATCTGGAGCGGGACGACATAGTTCATGAGGCCCGTGACGAACGGCATCGCCACGAAGAAGATCATGATGACGCCGTGCGCGGTGAACACCTGGTCATAATGGTGCGCGGGCAGGAAGCCGTCGCTGCCGTTGAACGCCATCGCCTGCTGCGCGCGCATCATCAGCGCGTCGGCGAAGCCGCGCAGGAACATGACCAGCGCCAGCACGATGTACATGATGCCGATCTTCTTGTGATCGACGCTCGTGAACCACTCCTTCCAGAGATAGCCCCACAGCTTGAAATAGGTGAGCGCGCCCAGCACCGCGGCCCCGCCGATCGCGACCATGATGAAGGTCCCGACGAGGATCGGCTCGTGGATCGGAAAGCTTTCGAGCGTGAGCCGCCCGAAGATGGTCTTGAGCAGGGATTCGGGCATGGTCTTTCCTCAGGCGCGCGCGGCGGCGGACGCGCCGGGCAGCGCCGGCACATCAAGCCGGGTCATGTTGCGGTTGGCGTCGTCGCCGCGATCGCGGTTGCCGGGCGCGTTGCCGTGGGGGGCCATCAGGTGCGGGCTGTTGCCCTTCTCCTCCGGCTCGCGGGTCAGCGCGCCCTTGGCGTGGTCGGGATCGGGGGGACGGTTGTTCACCGCCGGATGGCCGCCATGCGCCATGCTCGACATGCAGCTCGTGCCCGGCTTCACGCACATGGCAACGATACGGTCGAACAGGCCGCGCTCGACCCCGCCGAACCCCGTCGGCGCGACATTCTCGCTCGGCGCCTCGAGCTTGAGGTAGGTCGCGCCGTCGAGCCGGCCGGGCTTCGCGCGGACCTGTTCGATCCAGCGCGCGAAACCCGCCTCGTCGACGCCGTGCGTCCAGAACTTCATGCCGGAAAAGCCCGCGCCGCTATAATTGCCCGACAGCCCCTCGAACCGGCCGGGACGATTGAGCACCGCGTTGAGCTCGGTCTCCATGCCCGCCATCGTGTAGATCATGCCCGCCATCGACGGCACCCAGAAGGTGTTCATCATCGAGGAGGACGACATGCGGAAGCGAACCGGCCGATCGACCGGGAGCACCAGCTCGTTGACCGTCGCGACGCCCTGTTCGGGATAGATGAACAGCCACTTCCAGTCGAGCGAGACGACCTGGATCTCGAGCGGGCGGGCGGAGGCGGCCACGGGCCGGTCGGGCGCGGTGCGCGCCAGCGGGCGGAACGGATCCAGCGTGTGCGTCGCGACCCAGGTCAGCGCGCCCAGCGCGATGATGATCAGCAGCGGCGCCGACCAGATGATCAGTTCGAGCGAGGTCGAATGATCCCAGTCGGGGCGATAGGTCGCCTCGTCATTGCTTTCCCGATAGCGCCAGGCGAACAGGATCGTCAGCGCCATCACCGGCACGATGATCAGGAGCATCAGCCCCGTCGACCATAGGATCAGGTTCGATTGCTGGCGGGCGACATCGCCGGCGGGATCCATCACGACCAGCCCGCAGCCCGACAGGGCGACGGCAAGGCCGATCGGAAGCAGCCGGAAACAAAGCGAGCGGACAAGGGTTTTGGCCATCGGGCGCGCCCTACGCGCTGCTGCGGCGCAGCGAAATAGGACAATTTGTCCCATACCGTTTGTGCCCCCGCGCCGCTAAGGACGGCCCAAACGTCCGCAGATAGGGTTTTCGAATGGCATCCGTTTCGTCCACGCCGCTGGAGCGTGACGCCCGCGCACTTCACCGTCATCACCATGACGATCATACGGTGCGCCCGGGCGAGATCGCGATCGGCGTGATCATCGGGCGGACTTCGGAATTCTTCGACTTCTTCGTCTACGCGATCGCGTCGGTGATCGTGTTCCCGACGGTGGTCTTTCCCTTCATGGATCGGGTGACCGCGACCGCCTGGTCCTTCGCCCTGTTCCCGCTGGCGTTCATCGCCCGCCCGATCGGCACGCGCGTGTTCATGTCGCTCGACCGCCGCTACGGGCGCGGTTCCCGCCTGACCATCGCCTTGTTCCTGCTCGGCACGTCGACCGTCGCGGTCGCCTTCCTGCCCGGCTACGAGACGATCGGCCTGGGGTCGGCCGTGCTGCTGGCGCTGTTCCGGATCGGCCAGGGCTTCGCGCTCGGCGGCACGTGGGACGGGCTCGCCTCGCTGCTGGCGCTGAGCGCGCCGGAGAAGAATCGCGGCTGGTGGGCGATGGTGCCGCAGCTGGGCGCCCCGCTCGGCCTGATCGTGGCGAGCGCGCTGTTCGCCTTCTTCCTCAGCGTGCTGACGCCGGAGGACTTTCTCGGCTGGGGCTGGCGCTATCCGTTCTTCGTCGCCTTCGCGCTGAACGTGGTCGCGCTGTTCGCGCGGCTGCGCATCGTCGTGACGCCCGAATATACCGAGATGTTCAAGTCGCGCGAGCTCACGCCCTCGCGCGTCGGCGCGACGCTGAAGGCGCAGTGGCGCAACATCATCATCGGCGCCTTCGCCTCGCTCGCCAGCTTCGCCTTGTTCCATATGGTGACGGTCTTCCCGCTGACGTGGGTCCACCTGTTCACCGACCAAGACATTGCCCGTTTCCTGCTGATCGAAATCGTCAGCGCGATGTTCGGCGTGGGCGCGATCATCGTGTCGGGCGTGCTGGCCGACCGGATCGGCCGCCGCACCCTGCTCGCCTACACCGCCGCCGCGATCGCCGCGTTCAGCGGCTTCGCACCCCAGCTCCTCAATGGCGGTAGCGTCGGCGAGATCCTGTTCATGGTGTCGGGCTTCATCCTGCTCGGCCTGTCCTTCGGCCAGTCGTCGGGGGCGGTGACCAACAATTTCCCGAAGCGCGCGCGCTATACCGGCGCCGCGCTCACGTCTGATCTCGCCTGGCTGCTCGGGGCCGGATTCGCGCCGCTCGCCGCGCTCCTGCTGGCCGAACATTTCGGGCTGATCGCCGCCGGCGGCTACCTGTTGTCGGGCGCGATCGGCACGCTGGTGGCGCTGATCCTGAACAAGGAGCTGGCCCGCCGCCTCGATTGAGGATTCGGGGCAGGGATACTGGACTATTTCAAGCGCTTCCCCTATATACCATCCGGTATGAAAATCGATTTCGAAAATCCGGCGCCGAAGGGACGCCCGCGCGAGTTCGATATCGACGAAGCGCTCGCGGCGGCGCTGCGTGTGTTCTGGATGCGCGGCTATGAAGGCGCATCGATGGCGGAGCTCACCGCCGAGATGGGCATCACGAAGCCCAGCCTCTATGCCGCCTTCGGCAACAAGGAGGCGCTCTTCCGCAAGGCGCTCGACCTCTACGAGCGCGAGAAGATGGCGTTCATGAACGCCGCCCTCGCCGAGCCGACCTCGCGCCGCGTGGCGGAAAGACTGCTGGAGGGCATCTACAAGATGCAGACCAGCACGTGCGACCCCAAGGGATGCCTGGGCGTCATGAGTTCGCTCGCCGGCACGCCCGAAGCCTCGTCGATCCGCGAATGCGTCATCGAACGCCAGAAGGGGTCGCGTGCTGCTCTGATCGCACGGCTCGACCGGGCCAGGGAGGAAGGCGACCTTCCCGCCGATATCGATACCGAGGCGCTGGCACGCTTCATGACCGCGATCTTCCAGGGCCTGACGCTCCAGGCGCGCGCCGGGGCCAGTCCGGATGAGTTGAAGAGCCTGGCCGACATGGCCCTGCGGACCTGGCCCGGACGCTAACCAACGATCACTACCAATCGGTAGAAAAAGAGTTGACGCACGCTCCCCGTTAAATATATACCGCTTGGTATCGAAGGAAGACCGATCGTTCATCGGATGTTCGGGAACAATTTCGGATCAAGGTAAAC
>NZ_JBMDXG010000170.1:0-2913 GCF_048594985.1 Sphingomonas sp.
ACCGATACGTCGGTTTCTGCGCTCATGCGTCACGCTCCGTGTCGACCACGACGCGATCGATCATCCGCGTCATCTGGAGGCCCTGAGCCAGCGGTGGCTCTTCGGCACCGACCGGCTGCATCCAGTAAGCCACCAGGTCGCTGACGCCTTCGCCGCGCTTGACGTCGTTGGCGATGCGCGGCGATGCCGCGACGACGAACGACGCGACGTCGGTTACCAGATTTCCGTGCCGCCGGACCACCCCCGCGACCATCTCGTCGAAGTCGGCGACGACGCGCTCAGCATGGGCAGAGGCCGCTACCGCGTCCTTCTTGGTCAGGACCAGTGCGACCCGCTGCCGTGCGGAGATCGAACCCGCCTCGACCAGCGCGTCTATCAGTTGCGGAGTACTCGCTTTCACCTCGTGACGCAGCTTGGCGTCGGCGAGATGCTCGCCATTGACAAGGATGGTAACCACGTCGGCGCGCTTGAGCTCGAAGAATCCTGCCGCGTTCGATAGCTCATCGGCGGTCGTCAGATAGTCCTCGCCGGATCGATCGCCGATGAAGAGCGATGTGATTGTCGCTGGCGCGCCAATGCCGAGATCGAGATGGAAGAAGGTCACGTCCGCACCGACCGTGGTCCGCTCGGTGTGCGGCTGAGAACGCTTTGAAGCGGCCCGGGCGTCATGGCAGATCATCTCGAACCCGATCAGCGTCGACGACCCCGCGAAGCTGTAGCCGGCGACGACGCCCTCTTGCAGGATCTCATAGACACTCGCCATTAGGCTGGTCTTGCCGGCGAAGTGCGGTCCGACCACGCCGATCGCGCGCGACGCTCGACGACGCTGCAGCGCCGACGCCTCGGCCCGACCCAGCGCTTCGCCTAGCGGCAAGGCGATTACCGGCGGCTCGATATCCGGCGCCGGTTGCAGATCCTCCGGCTGCTCTTCGACCAGTTCAATGTCGGCAACCGACGGGCGCCCGTAGTGGGGCATTCGGCGAGCGAATAGGTCTCGACGCACTTCCCGTCCATGGCGACGTTGCAGTCCGGGTTGGAGCACGTGGCTGCTGCAGTGGCCATGGTTTCAGCTCGATACGCGAAGGAAGAGGTGCTCGCGGTAGAACAGCTCGGCGAGTTGGTCGGCGGGCAGGGACACGTTCACCGCCAGCCCAGTCAGCGCGGCCCAGCCGGCTTGCCAAGCTGTGTCGTTCTCGACCTCGGCGCGCTTCTCGAGCGCGAAGTGCAGCGGCGTGGTAAGCGGAGAGACGGCCAACGAATTGCTGACCCTTTTAGCCCAGTCGAGATCGACCGCGTTCACCGCATCACGAACCGGTACGGCTTTGCTCCCGACTCCTGCCTTGGCGAGGAGTGCTTTGATCGACGCCGGCCCGGGCGACGCGTTCGTCATCTCGCCGAGTTCATTGGCAAGGATGAACGGCTGGGCGGCGGCGGCGATCTTGGTGAACGGACGATCGCGCGTGACACTGTAGCCACCGACCAGCCACCACAGCATCTGCAGCTCCTCCTCGGCGAGCAGCGTGCGCCGCACCAGTGCCTGCGTCACCGCGTTCTGGTTGTTGGCTATGGTCACCAAAGCCTCGTCCGCTGCGTCACGCAGCGCGTTCACCTGCTCTTCGGTCGTGAGTTCGGTCTCGCCTTCGGCCACCTCCGCTTCCGGATCATAGTCAATCGCAGGCGCTTCGATCTTCAAGGACGCGATGTCCGGACGCGCGTGATGTCGCGCCGTGAGATCCGCCAAGGCCCGGGCGGCGAGAGTCGGCAACTGCATCGGAAGCGCTGGTTCGCGAAGGCCGCAGAAAGAGGCAGTCGTGACAGCGAGCGCCGCGTCAGCGGACGACGCGAACAGTCGCACCAATGCGGCGGCCGCCAGGACCTGCAGCTCGCGCGCCGACTTCGCCGGATCGAATTCCTGTCCGCCGGACCGGAGCGCGCCCACGACGGTCTCGTAGGCCGACGCGAGCTTCTCGTTCTTGTGTCCACCGGGATCCTTCGCGGCGAACGCGAGACGAACCAGCACCTCGACCCGCCAATAGTTCGCGTCCGCCGCCATCGCGACGACGGCCTTCCAACGCGCTTCGCGGACCGTGCCGTCGTCCATGAACTCCTGGGAATACCAACGGGCGAAGTTGGCATCCATCGCGATCGTTTTTTCAGCCATCGTCACTTCTCCAGACGGGCGACTGCGGCAGCCACCTTGTCAATGATCCCGCGCTCGCCAGCCCTGATCAGCGCGCGCCCGTAGCGTTCAGGCTCGGGCAAGTCGATTTCGCCATCCTCAAGCAAGCCGAGAGACGTCGCGATGTCTCGTCGCTCGCTGCTCGCAAGCCGCCAAAACCGGAAGAGCAGGTCGCGCGTATCTTCGTCGCCCATGGCCGCCTCTCCGTCCAGGACCGCCCCGGCATCGTCTTGCGTCGCTTCCGCTGCCAAGGCCACACCGACCTCGGCCGCCGCTGCCGGCGCGATGACGACGCCTGGCTGAGGGATGGCCGGCATCTCCGGCATCCGGATGGTCGAGACGAACACGTCCGCGCCTTCCTTTGTCGTGATGGGCACGAACAGCTCGGGGTTCTTCTGCAGCGTGCGTTGATGCAGTGCGACCTTGATAACTCGTTCGGCACCGGCGCCTTCGACCGTCAGGTCGAGCAGATTGTAGCCCGGATCATAGGGGGTTTCGGACCGCGACGGGTTCACTGCTCCCGCTCCGATGCGAACGTAGTCGACTGCAGGCGTCACACGTTGGCGGTGCTTGTGGCCGAAGAGGTGGAATTGAGCACGGGCGGTCAGATCATCGTCGACCTCGTCGCCATCGGCGAGCCAGTCGATAGGATGATGGACCATGACGAGATTCGCCGTGTTAGCTTCCGGATTGAGTACGGTTTGCATCGGACGGAGATACAGGTCTTCCTTGAG
>NZ_JBMDXG010000171.1:0-1713 GCF_048594985.1 Sphingomonas sp.
AGATCGCCAGTCCCGGAAAGCGTCAGGCCAAACCGGCTTCCACCTGCATCTCCCTGTGCACTCACCGAGAGCGCGCGGTCGCCGCCGGCCGATGGCTGCAGCCCCACCACGGCACCGATCTCGGTATCCGCCAGCAAGCCGGGATAGACGGTGCTGCGCGCCGCCAGCCCCGCCAGCCCCGGCACCTGCGGCAGCCTTTGCGCCAGAAGCGACACCAGCGGGCCCGCATCGCCCGCCACCAATGACGCATCGATCGATCCCGAGAGCGGCCCGGACAGATCCTTCAGCGTCGCCGTCGCGCTGATGTCGGCACCCTCGATGCCGCCGATCTGCAGCCGGTCCACCTCTAGCGTGCCGCCACGCAGGCGCACCGCCGTGTCCACAGTGGCAGCCGTGATGCCCGCCAGCTCCACCGGGCCCGCCTTCACCGTGAGGTCGAGATCGCGCTCTGCAAGCCGCGTCACACCCTGGTCGCTGACGAACAGCGACACGAAGGCGGACAGTCCTGCGACGTCCAGACGCCCGCCTTCCAGTTCCACCTGCATCGCAGGCGCAGCGTGCATTGGCAGCGTCGCCAGCGCCTTTCCTCGAAACCGGGCATCGCCAAGGATCAGTTCGAGATTTTCGAGCGACTGCCGACGCGCCGTCAGGTCGACATCCGCGCTAAACCCAGCCGCAGGGAGGCGCCGGATCGATTCATCGACGTCGCGCGAAAGCCAGGCCGCGAAACCGGACGGCTGCCCGACGGCCAGCAACAGCTTGCCCCGGAAGCCGAAGGATTCCACCGTACTTGTCAGCTTGCCGCTGCCCTCCAGCGTGGTGCGCCCCGGCAGCGCGGCCGACAGCGCCTCCACAGCCCATCCGCCATCGGTCGGCTGCGCGGACAGCCGGATGTCCCGCACCGTGGTATCGCCTGTCACCAGCGCCGGCAGGCGCACCTCCACCCGCCCGGGAATCTGCGGCTGCGGAAGCCCCAGCAGCGCAGTGTGGACGGCTGAGAGCCGCTGCTGCAGGCTGAGCGTACCGGCACCGTCTTGGCCCTGGCCGTCCGTCAGCCGCACCTGTGCCCCATCGGCCACGATCTCGAACTCCGGCTGCGCACCGAAGCTGAGACGCGCATGGCCTTCCGCGCGGTACGGATCGTCCAGCGCGCCAGTCTCCATACGGAACTCCGAAACGTCGAGCCCGCGATGGTCCACCGCGAAGCTCCCCGCAACCCGGTAGGATGGCGCCCGGGTTGAGGTGGAGCCCGGCGCAGGCGCAGGCAGCCGCTCGCTCAATCGGAACGTACCATCGTAGCGCGCCGCGCTCCGGTCCAGCTGCACGTCACCGTCGCTCTCGAGGTCAAGCGCATAACGCTCGGGTTGCGCGCGCACCCGCAGCCTGAGGCGCCCCTCTGGCGACAACGTACCGGTGGACACCTGAAGCGCGGTGCGCATGCCGTCGAAGCGCATCGAGCCATCGATGCGCCACGGTCCCGTCAGCGCGGTCGCGGACAATTCCGCGTTGATCTCGGTAAGCCGGTGTTCGCGGCCGCTGGCGGCGTGCTTCACCAGCACCTGCCCCTCGGTGACCGTCACCTTCTCAAGCGCCACCTGCCCTGGCTGGAACGGCGTCGAGGGGCGCACGGCCCAGTCGATTGCTCCATCATCATTGGTGGAAAGCACTGCAACCGGCCGCACAAGCCGCATGTCGAAGATCAGTATTTCGCCG
>NZ_JBMDXG010000172.1:0-4568 GCF_048594985.1 Sphingomonas sp.
AATGAAAGATCAGCCCTTGAGTAAAGGCGTTGGCGTCGTGCGGCATTCGCGCGACGACGCGAACCGCCTCCATCGCGGGCGCCGGACAGGTGACGGCGGGCGCCGGCTCCTGAGCAGCAGCCGCACACGAAAACGCCGCGCCGGCAAGAACCGGCGCGGCGTAGATCAGGATCGGTGGGCGACGCATTCGCGCGCCTTCCGACCGACGGCTTACTGGACCGGGTTGAGGTTCACCGCGGCATATTTGCCGCGACGATCGACCTCGAGCTCGAACTCGAGCCGGTCGCCCTCGTTGAGCGTGGGAAGACCCGCACGCTCCACCGCCGAGATGTGCACGAACGCATCGGGCTGGCCGTCGTCGCGCTGGATGAAGCCGAAGCCCTTCATCGCGTTGAAGAACTTGACCGTGCCGCTCGCGCGCTCGCCGGTCAGCTGGCGCTGCGGGCCACCGGCCGCGCCGCCGGGGGCGGGCGCACGCCCTTCGCTGACGGGGACGATATCGCCCTCGAGCTGGAGGTTGGTGGCCGAAATGCGGCCGCCGCGATCCACCAGGCTGAACGACATCTTCTGGCCTTCGCCCAGGCCGGACAGGCCCGCCTGCTCGACTGCGGAGATGTGCACGAACACGTCCTCGCCGCCGTCGTCGCGGACCACGAAGCCGAAGCCCTTCTGGCCGTTGAAGAACTTCACGGTGCCCGTGGCCTCGCCGATCACCTGCGCCGGCATGCCGCCGCCACGGCCGCCGCCGAAGCCGCCACCGCCGCCGCCGCCGAAGCCGCCGCCACCACCGCCGCGATAGCCACCGCCGCCGCCGCCGCCGTAACCGCCGCCGCTGCGATAGCCGCCACCGCCGCCGCCGAATCGGTCACCGCCACCGCCGAACCGATCGCCACCGCCGCCGCCGAAGCGATCGCCGCCGCCGAAGCCGCCGCCGAAATCGCCACCGCCGAAGTTGTCCTCGCCGAAGCCGTCGCGCTTGTCCCTGCCGCCGCGCTGCCCGCGCCGCCCACGATCGAAACTCATGCCGTCAAGATCTTCCCGAAATCGCCCCTGTTCGTACAAATTCCCGTGCGACGGGGGGTCGCGCGTGAACCTCGGCCCGGACAAGCCATTCCAAGCCAGTTTCGGACCTTATAGCAGTTTCGTCGACGCCGCGAGCCCTTTTGCCCAATTTTTGCCACAGGTCGCACGCCCCATCGGCCGCGCGGGTCGTTTCGGCGGTTGAGCCGGGTGCCGCTCCCGCCTATCTGCACCCGATATGACAGTGTATTTGCATGAAGAGGATCTGCCGGCGGACGCGCTCGGCCCCGGCCCGGTCGCGGTCGATACCGAGACGATGGGACTGATCACCCCGCGCGACCGGCTCTGCCTCGTCCAGATTTCGGACGGCGCCGGCAACGAGCATCTCGTCCGCTTCGCCCCCGGCAGCAGCTACGCCGCGCCCAATCTGCGCGCGGTGCTCGCCGATCCTGAGCGGCTCAAGCTCTATCATTTCGCGCGGTTCGATCTCGCGGCGATCCGCCATTATCTCGGCGTGGTGGCCGCGCCGGTCTACTGCACCAAGACGGCGTCGCGGCTGATCCGCACCTATACCGACCGCCACGGCCTGAAGGAGCTGGTGCGCGAGCTGCTCGGCCAGGACATTTCCAAGCAGCAGCAATCCTCCGATTGGGGCGCGGCCGAGCTTAGCGACGCGCAGCGCGATTATGCGGCGTCCGACGTGCGCTTTCTCCACCAGCTGCGCGTCATCCTCGACGAGCGGCTGGCGCGCGAGAATCGCACCGCGCTCGCCCAGGCCTGTTTCGACTTCCTGCCCGCCCGCGCCGAGCTCGATCTCGCCGGCTGGCCCGAGGTCGACATCTTCGCGCACGTCTGATCGTGTCGGAACGCGCCCGCTCCCTCCGGCGCGATCGCCGCGCCTGGGCGGCGGCGGGCAGCAGCCACGATCGCCTGATCGCGCTGCTCCGCGTCGCGCTGCCGGTCGCGGTGTGCGTGCTCGCGGCCTTCCTCGCGCTCGCGCCGCTCACCGTCGGCCGCGACATCAGCTTCGTCCTGTCGAAGGACCGGGTCGAGGTGTCGAAGGAACGGATGCGCGTCAGCCAGGCCACCTATCGCGGCGAGGATTCGCGCGGCGAGCCGTTCCGGCTCGATGCCGACAGCGGCGTGCAGCAGACCTCGCGCGATCCGATCCTGCGCCTGTCCGGCCTGCGCGCCGAACTCGGCCAGCGGCGCGGCCCGACGCGGATCATCGCGCAGAAGGGCCGCTACGATCTCGACAGCCAGCGACTCGCGATCGACGGCCCGGCGCAGGTCGACGGCGCGGACGGCTTCCGCCTCGCCACCGCCGACGTGCTGGTCGATCTGAACCAGCGCGCGATGGTCAGCCGCCGTCCGGTGACGGGCACGATGTCGCTCGGCACCTTCGCCGCCGACCGCCTGCTCGCGCGCTTCGACAGCCGCGTCGTGACGCTCGACGGCGGCGCCCGCTTGCATATCGTGCAGGGCCGCGCCAGAGGCGCGCGATGACCCGCGCCGCCGCCCTCCTGATCGCCTGCCTTCTTGCCGCGCAGGCCGGCGCGCAGGGCGTGTCCGCGCTCAAGGGGCACAATTCGGATGCCCCCGCCGACATCTCGGCCGACCGGATCGAGCTTCAGGACCGCGCCGACCGCGCCGTCTTCGTCGGCCGCGTCCATGCCACGCAGGGCGATCTGACGATGGACGCCGCGCGGATGACGGTCGCTTATTCGCGCGCGCCGACCCCCGGCGCCGATCCGGTGATCAACCGCATCGATGCGTCGGGCGGCGTCACCGTCACCTCCCCCAGCGAACGCGCGCAGGGCAGCTATGGCATTTACGATCTCAACCGCCGGCTGATCACGCTGATCGGCGGCGTCACGCTCACGCGCGGGGGCAATTCGGTGCGCGGCGCGCGGCTGGTGATCGATCTCACCAGTGGCCGCGCCACCGTCGACGGCAGCGCGGTGGGCGGAAGCGGCACCACCACGAACAACGGGGGCCGCGTCAGCGGGCGCTTCACCGTGCCCCAGCGGACCAGCCCGCCCCAGCCGTAAGGCTTGCGTTCGCGGCCGCAGCAAGGAACGATAGCGTCATGACCGAACCCGCCGTGCGCGCGCCCAGCTCCTGCCAGTCGTCGAATGACGAGGGGTGCGGCCTGTCGATCGTCTCGATCGCGAAGAGCTATGACAAGCGCCAGGTGCTGCGCGACGTCAGCCTCGATGTCGCGCGCGGCGAGGTGGTCGGGCTGCTCGGGCCGAACGGCGCGGGCAAGACCACCTGCTTCTATTCGGTGATGGGGCTGGTCAATCCGGACGAGGGGCGCATCCTGCTCGACGGCAACGACGTGACCGCCTTGCCCATGTATCGCCGCGCGATCCTCGGCTTGGGCTATCTGCCGCAGGAAACCTCGATCTTCCGCGGGCTGACCGTCGGCAAGAACATCCTGGCGGTGCTGGAAATGTCGGAGCCCGATCCCGCCGCGCGTGCCGAACGGCTCGACGGGCTGCTCGAGGAATTTCACCTCACCCACCTGCGCGACTCGCCCGCCATGGCGCTGTCGGGGGGTGAGCGGCGCCGGGCCGAGATTGCGCGCGCGCTCGCCGCCGATCCGTCGATCATGCTGCTCGACGAACCGTTTGCCGGCATCGATCCGATCTCGATCGCCGACATCCGCGACCTCGTGAAGGATCTCAAGCGCCGCGACATCGGCGTGCTGATCACCGACCACAATGTTCGCGAGACGCTCGACATCGTCGACCGCGCCTGCATCATCTATGACGGGCGCGTGCTGTTCCAGGGCAGCCCGGCCGATCTCGTCGCGAACGAGGAGGTGCGGCGCCTCTATCTCGGCGAAAGCTTCGAGCTCTGACGATGGCCGGGATCGCCTCGGCCGGTCCGCCCCGCTCCCCGCCGGCCGACCGGCGCCGATGAGCCTCGCCCCCCGCCTCGACCTGCGCCAGACGCAGTCGCTGGTGATGACGCCGCAGCTTCAGCAGGCGATCAAGCTGCTCACGCTGTCGAACCTCGAACTGGAAGGCGTGATCGCCGAGGAGATCGAGAAGAACCCCCTGCTCGGCCTCGATTCGGGCGAGGGTGGCCCCGCGCCCGCCGCCGATCCCGCCCCGGCCCCGATGGAAGGCGGCGAGGAGATCACCGCCGACCGGCTGGTCGCGCATGGCGACGCCGCCGCCGACGCGCCGCTCGACGTCGATTACGATGCGGCGACCTTCCACCACGATTCGCCCGCCGACATGGCCGGCGGCCTCGGCATGGACCGGCTGGCGGGCGCCGCGCCCGAGGATGGGCCCGATCTCGACGCCTTCGCCGCCGCCGCGCCCTCGCTCGCCGATCATCTGCAGGCGCAGGCGGGCACGGTCCTGCGTGGGCCCGATCTGCTGATCGCCGGGCACCTGATCGATGCGATCGACGAGGCGGGCTATCTGCCCCCCGACGCGCCCGATGACGTCGCCGCGCGCCTCGGCGTCGCGCCGGATGCGGTCGCGCGCGTGCTGGCGGTCGTGCAGACCTTCGATCCCACCGGGGTCGGCGCG